>NZ_JACHML010000001.1:2400000-2724003 GCF_014208045.1 Microbacterium thalassium | reverse complement strand
GTCCGTCAAGGGCGCGCGCGTCGGATGGGCGCTCATTCCTGCGCCGTGAGCTCGGCAGCGACCGGGCAGGTGGGAGCGACTCGCTCGTCGCCCAGGTAGGTCGACCACTCCAGATCCGTGAGCTCTCTGCTGACCATCGTGCACACCGCATCGCGCAGCGCATCCGGGCTCAGGTCCCACACGAGCAGACCGTCATCGGAGGACGTCACCATCGCCCGCCCGTCGTCGCGCAGATAGCCGACGGGCCAGAAGTTGTCGGGGTCGAACGCCCCGACGATCTCGTCGCCGAGACGGTGTCCGTCGGTGAGGTCGTACAGGGCCAGGCGCTGGTCGATGCTGGCGATCAGCAGCAGCGTGCCGTCGCTGCTCACGGTCATCTGCGCGGGTGCCGTCCCCGCCTTGGCCAGCGCCTCGAGCGGTGACAGGTCCGCGTCGCTGCGCAGCAGGCGCTCCGCGTTGGCGCTGAGGACGGTGCCGTCGGGAAGGGCGATCGCGATGCTGTCGTGGTCGAGCCCTCGGGTGATCTCCTCGCCCGTCTCGATGTCGAAGACGGCCGTGCGGTCTACGCCGCCCGTCCTGCTGCGCCACGTCGCCAGGACGAGTCCTGCGCCGGGGACCTCGCTGACCGAGAGGTATTCGGTCGCTCCATCGAAGGGGATCGCGATCGGGTCGGCCGCCGGCAGGCCGGTGTCCGGATCGAAGGCGATCAGGCGGTCCGAGGTGATGGCCCACGCGTGGCCGCCCGGTCCGCCCGGCGCGAGCCATGCCTCATCGGCTTCGCCGAGCGCGGTGATCGGATAGCGATCGCCGGAGGAGACGTCCTCGAGGGTCCACGCGCCGTCGCGGTCGATGCGTGCGACCACCGTGTCGGACATCCACAGCAGGGCATAGGACGGATCGCCCACAGGTGTGTCTGCCTCGAGGTCCCACAGCTGCATGTACTCCAGCTCTTCGTCGACCTCGAGAACGTTGCCGTCGGGCAGGAGACCCATCACGACATCGCCCCTCGGGCGGATGATCGCCATCGAACCGGACGCCCCGAAGCCGTCCGTGAGGTCGTACCCGGCGGCCACCGGTCGCGTGATCGCGGGAGCATCGTCGATCCGCCACCTCTGCAGCGACGGGGGATTGAAGGGGACCACCGTCACGAACTCCGAGCCGCCGGGGAGGATATCGACCGTGTAGTTGTCCTGGGACAGGGTGTCGAAGACGCGCCCCGTCGCCTCGCCGGTCGCGAGGTCGTGCTCCTTGACGAGTCCGATGCCGGTCGCGCAGAGGAAGCTCACGGGTGCAACGACAGCACCGCTCACGCAGCGGATCGCGGAACCCGACTGACGCCACAGCACGTCGGAGGTAGCGAGGTCGATGCGTACGCCGCCCGCGTCGCCGACGGCGATGAGACCGCCCGCGCCGTCATCCATCATGTGGATATCCGCCAGGTGCGCATCGGGCAGGTCGATCGTGTCTACCAGCCGGAGCGAGTCCGGATCGTAGACGGCGATGTGCTCCTCCATGCCGATGTAGAGCCGACCATCGATCAGGGCGAGACCGTTATAGCGGCCCGGGATGTTCTCGAACTCCTCCGGGTCGTGATCGCGGGAGGCGAAGACCTCGCCGGTGGTGAGATCGATCCACGAGGGGGCGCCGGTCACCCAGTGAGCGAAGTACGCGCGGGACCCGTCGGGTGAGATCGCCGGCTTCTGCCCCGTGCGGGTGTCGAGCAGCACCGTGTCGAACTTCAGCTCTCCGGTGTCCAGGTCGATGGCCGTCATGTAGTTCGCGCAGCAGGTTCCCTCCGGCCGCAGTGTGCCCGTCTGGATGAACGCCGTCGAGGCGTCCTCGCTGATGTAGATGTCGCGCCAGATCCGGAAATCCACCGTGGGAAGCGGCACGTCCAGTTCGTCGAGCACGGCGCCGGTGTCGAGGTCCACCACGGCGGTCTCGGTGTCGCCGCCGTCTCCCGTGCCGGGCGGCGCGTCCGTCACCACGAGCGCCGTGCTCGTGCCGGGGATGAGTCGTGCGGTGACGAGAGAACCCGGGTCGAAGCGGATCGTCCGCACGAGCCCGCCCGCCTCGGTGAGGCTGCCCAGCAGCGCGGAGCGCGCCCGTGGGTCGTCGGGGTGCCGGCGGTACAGCTCCGCGGCCAGAAGCGCCGCGACATCGCGGTCGCTGTCGCGGATGCGCAGCGACGTCGCCGCGAGGGCCTCGATGCGGGCATCCTGAGCGGACGCCTGCGCCTCGGCGCCCCGGAGGGCGGCGATCCCTGTCGCCACGAGGGCCGCCATCAGGAGTACAGCGGCGGCGACCAGCGACAGCCGCAGGCGCCGGTTGTTCGCGCGTTCGCGGTTCGCGCGGGCGGCAAGCTCGCGCACCTCGTCCTGCTGTCTCTCGGCGGCGGCATCGAGGAACGCGGTCTCCACCTCGGTCAGGTCGGGCCACGAGTCCTCGCGCCATTCGAGCGCCGCGTGCAGGCGTGCGCCCCGAAGCAGATCCTCGTCGGCGCGACCGGCGGAGTTCCACACCGCCGCGGCCTCTTCGACCTGTCGCAGCATCCGCGCATTGGCCGCGTCTTCGGTGAGCCACCCGTCCAGCCGCGGCCACGTGCGGCCGACGGCCTCGTGGGCGACCATCGCCGCGTCGCCGTCCACCGTGACGAGCCGCGCCGCGACGAGTCCCTCGACGACCGAGCGCCGAACGCCGTCCGAGGTCAGGGTCGCCAGCGGGACGCGACGTCGCACGACCGTGCCCTCGGGCGTGCGCTCGATCAGGCGCATCATGAGCGACCTGCAGACCTCGCGCGCGGCGGGGGTGAGGCCGGCGTACACCTGCTCGGCGGACTGCGCGATCGCTCCGGCGATGCCGCCGGAGGCTTCGTACCCGTCGAGCGTGAGCGTCGCCCCCTCGCGCCGCGACCACGTGGCCGTGAGGGCGTGCGAGAGCGCGGGCAGGATCCCCGGGCGCTCTCCCGCGTCGCGCAGGATCACATCGATCAGTCCGGGTTCGAGGCGCAGCCCAGCCGCCTCCGCGGGCCCGGTGACGGCCTCGTGCAGCATCGCGGTGTCGAGAGGCGACAGCGCGTAGACCCCCCGGCCGAGCGGCGCGCCGACGCCGGGGAGCGCCGTCGCGCGGTCCAGGGCGTCCGACCGCAGCGTGAGGATGAGGCATCCGCCGCTCTGCACCCACTCCGACGCCCGTGCGCCGAGCTCTCGCAGCTCCTCCGGCGAAAGCGCGAGCAGTTCCTCCGCCTGATCGATGCCGATGACCGACAGTCCGTCCCCGAACGCCTCGGCCGTCGCGGCGCCGGGCGTGATGATCCCCGCCGTCCGTCCCTGCTCGCGCAGCCGCGGAACGACCCCGGCGCGCAGCAGCGAGGACTTGCCGCACCCGCTCGGACCCACGATGGTCACGATGGAGCGCGGCCGGCACCGGGCGAGGACGGCCTGGACATCGGCATCCCGCCCGAAGAACAGCGCCTCGTCGCCCTCGTCGTAGGCGGCGAGCCCGCGCCACGGACACGGCGACGTCGCGGCATCCTCCAGCTCCCCGCCGGGACGCGCGGGAGCTTCGAGCGCGACGTCATGGCGAAGGATCGCCGTCTCGAGGTCCACGAGGCTCCGGCTCGGGTCGACGCCGAGCTCCTCCGACAGTCGCGTCCGGGCGGCACGCAGGACCGCCATAGCCTCGGCCTGGCGGTCGGCCCGGTAGTTCGCCAGGGCGAGCAGGCCCCATCGACGCTCGCGCAGCGGGTCCTCGCGCACGAGGCGCTCGGCGTCCGGGATGACATCGGCATGCTCCCCGCAGCGCAGACGCGCGTCGACCAGCTCGTCCTCGACGCTCGCGCGCACCTCGCGCAGGCGAAGCGCCTCGATCTGACCGGGCGGCCAGGTCGCGACATCCGGCAGCGGGGCTCCGCGCCAGAGGTCCAGTGCCCGCCGGAAGGCCGCGGCGGCACGGTCGGGAGTCCCCTCGAGTCCGAACCGACGGCCGTCGGCCACGAGACGCTCGAACCGCACCGCGTCGATCGCGTCCCCGTCGATCCCGAGCGTGTAGCCGTCGCCGGCGGTCCTCACCGACTCGGTGCCGAGGCGCGAGCGGATGCGGGCGACGGCGTTGCGCACCTGCTGCTGCCACGTCGCGGGCAGATCGTCGCCCCAGGCGGCGTCGGCCAGCTCGGCGCCGGTCATCACGTTCCCCCGACGCACGATGAGGGCTGCGAGGACGGTGCGCTCGCGAGGGCTGAGCTCCGGCCCGTCCACGCTCAGGGGCCCCAGTACCCGCACGGTCATGCACGCCAGTCTCATCCAGCCTCCCGGATGGGTCAACGGGGGTCACCGCTGGCGGATATCGAACGGATATGCCCCGATCACGGACGGATATCCGCCGTCGCGACGCTGTGGGCACGGCGGCAGGGCGCCGTCGAGAAGGAGCGTCATCATGAACACGAACCGCACGCAGACCGGTCGTCGCACCGGCATCGTCCTCGTCCTGGCACTCGCCATCGCGGCGGGCTTCGTCGCGCCGACGGCCGCCGCGGCGCTCGGCCACGCGGTCGGCGCCGCATCCGTCACCGGCTCGAGATGGCTTCCGGTGGACGAGGCGGACTCCGTCACGATCGTCGAGCGTCCCGCCTTCGTCGACCCGCTCGCGCCCGCGGATCGCGCCGAGCGGATCGTCGTCCGCGAACTCGAGCGGCGCCGGCAGCTCGTGCTCGACCTTCAGGGCCTGACCGCGGATCGCCTCGAGCGCGAACTCGCGCGCCAGGGAGGGTGAACCGCGCCCGCGCGGCCGATGCGGGCCGAGGGGAGGGGGGTGTATCAGCGAGCGTCTCGCCGTACTCTCTGGCCAGGGAGGGGTCCGACAGCGAAGGAGCATGCCATGAACGTCTCACCATGGAGCACGATCGGATCCGGCGTCACCTGGGCGCCCGTGAAGAGCATCCAGTACTTCCTGCGCGCACGCGGGCACACGCTCGTCGCGGACGGCATCTACGGTCCCGTGACCGCGGCGGCCGTCGGTGCGTTCCAGTCCACGGTCGGCGCGACGGTCGACGGGATCGTCGGCCCGCAGACCTGGCCGCAGCTGATCATCGCGACCGCCGAAGGCGACACCGGGGACGCCGTGCGAGCCGTCCAGCAGTTCGGCTTCGTCTCGTTCCCGGGAGTGGATCCGCTCCTCGTGGACGGCGTCTACGGACCGGTCACGGCCGAGCGCGTCCGCTTCTTCCAGGAGTCGTGGGGGCTCACGCAGGACGGCATCGCCGGCCCCGAGACCTGGTCGTTCCTCAGCGCCCTCGTGCCCGGGCAGGACCTGTGGCCGCTGGTGAAGGTCGGCGCCACGCAGGCGACCAACTGGCGCGTCCTCATCGCGCAGCATCTGCTCCGAGCCCACGGCTCGGGCATCGTCGCCGACGGCATCTTCGGGCCTCTCAGCGGCGCCGCCGTCACGGCGTTCCAGCAGACGCTCCGCGCGCAGTTCATCAGCACGACGATCGGGCAGCTGGACTGGCCGGCGCTCATCATCACGGTGAAGGCGGGGGACACCGGCGAGGCGGTCAAGGCCGTGCAGAGCTTCTTCCCCGACCTCGTGGTCGACGGCGTGTTCGGTCCGCTCACCGACGCCGCCGTCCGCGGCCTGCAGGGCGTGTTCCTGCCGCCCGCCGACGGAATCGTCGGGCCCATGACCTGGCGCCTGCTCACGGTCCGGCTCTTCGACTGATGTGCGTGCGGCCCGTCGAGCGGCCGGTGAGGCGCCTCCGAGCGGGCAGCCCGAGGGCGCCGGTGGCGACCGACCGCGGGCCGCTACGCTGGCGGGGTGACCAACGACAGGGATGACGACGCGTTCCGGTGGGACGGCGACGCCGACCCGACGCTCGACGCGCCCGCCCCCCGGGCGAAGCTCCCGCGGGGCTTCACCCCGGTGGGCAAGGGGGCTGCGGACGTCGACGAGGACGACGGCGAGACGACATCCGATTCGGGCGCTGAGACGGCCGCGCGCGAGGACGCCGACGAGCCGGCCGCCGCCTCCGAGACGGACACGGGGGAGGCGGATGCCGCGGCCGCGGAGCCGGCGCACACCGGCAACGCGACGCTCGTCACGATCGGCGTGCTGGCGGGCATCGCCGCGATGTGGACCATCGGGTGGGTCATCGGCGGTCTGCGCCTGCAGGGCACGGCGGAGTTCCTCGTGTCGCCCCTGGCGTACATCCCGAGCCTGTGGCTGGCCGCGCTCGCACCCGCCATCTGGTTCGGCGCCGTCTGGCTCCTGACCCGCCGGTCCCGCGCGTGGGTGCGCGTGTCGTGGCTCGTGGCGGGCGCCGTGCTGCTGGTGCCGTGGCCCTTCGTGATGACGGGGACGGTGGGCTCGTGAGCGACACCACGGCCGCACGCCCGGCACCCACCTGGCCCACCGCCACCGTCGCGGGCGCCTTCGGCCTGCTCTACGCCTACTTCGTGTGGAACGCGCTCGCCTTCCTGATCAGCCAGGCGACCGGGGTCCTGGGCATCAACGGCTACGGGTGGTTCGTGCTGCTGTCGGCCGTGGTGTTCCCGATCGTCGCCTTCGCCGCGGCCTTCGCCGTCGCGCGGCGCCGGCGGACGTGGGAGCTCGGCGCCGCCCTGTTCGCGGGGCTCGCGCTGACGGCCGTGTTCTGGCTCGACGTCGTCGCCTACGCGGCGGTGTTCGGCGCCGGAATGCTCGGCTGACGATCGGCGTCACACGGTCGGGAGCGATCCGCGCGCCGCGCTAGGCTGACAGAGGCCGCGCCCCCGAGCATGTGCGGGCGCGGCATCCCGCAATGCACCGCGCCGTCGCGCCATGCCTCGAAGGAACCCCCGTGACGAAGCCCGTCGTTCTGATCGCAGAACAGCTCTCACCCGCCACGATCGATGCGCTCGGTCCCGATTTCGACATCCGCCACGTCGACGGAGCCGACCGGCCCGCGCTCCTGGCCGCACTCGCGGACGCGAACGCGGTCCTCATCCGGTCGGCGACGAAGATGAACGCCGAGGCCATCGAGGCCGCGCCGGTGCTCAAGGTCATCGCCCGCGCCGGCGTCGGTCTGGACAACGTCGACATCAAGGCCGCCACCACCGCCGGTGTCATGGTCGTGAACGCGCCGACCTCGAACATCATCTCGGCCGCCGAACTCACCGTCGGCCACATCCTCAACCTCGCCCGGCACATCCCCGCGGCGCACGCCTCGCTCGCGGGCGGCGCGTGGAAGCGCAGCTCGTTCACCGGCACCGAGCTGTACGAGAAGACGGTCGGCATCGTCGGCCTCGGCCGCATCGGCGGCCTCATCGCCGAGCGACTTCGCGCGTTCGGCGTGCGCGTCGTCGGCTACGACCCCTACGTCACGCCGGTGCGCGCCCAGCAGCTCGGCGTCGAGCTGCTCTCGCTCGACGATGTGCTCCGCGAGAGCGACTTCGTCACGGTGCACATGCCGAAGACCCCGGAGACGACGGGCATGATCGGCGCCGAGCAGTTCGGCATCATGAAGCCGACCGCCTACGTCGTCAACGTCGCGCGCGGCGGGCTCATCGACGAGGCTGCGCTCAAGGTCGCGCTCGAGGCGGGCGAGATCGCCGGCGCGGGCCTCGACGTCTTCACCAGCGAGCCGCCGAAGGAGGGCGGCACGGCGATCGAGCTGCTGAGCCTGCCCAACGTCGTCGTCACGCCGCACCTGGGCGCCTCGACCGACGAGGCCCAGGAGAAGGCCGGCGTCTCGGTCGCGAAGTCGGTCAAGCTCGCGCTCGAGGGCGACCTGGTCCCGGATGCCGTCAACGTCGCCGGCGGCGTCATCGACCCGTTCGTGCGCCCCGGCATCGCCCTGGTCGAGATGCTCGGCCAGTTCTTCACCGGCATCGCGCACGGCGCGCTCGCGAGCCTCGACATCGAGGTGCGCGGCGAGCTCGCCGCCTACGACGTCAGCGTCTACCGCCTCGCGGCGCTGAAGGGGATCTTCACCAACATCGTCAGCGAGAACGTCTCGTACGTGAACGCGCCGGTGTTCGCCGAGCAGCGCGGCATCGAGACGCGCATGATCGTCGAGGCGGACAGCCCCGAGTACCGCAACATCACGATCCTGCGCGGAACGCTCTCCGACGGCACGGTCCTGACGATCGCCGGCACGCTCGCGGGCACGCGGATGGTGCCGAAGGTCGTCGAGATCAACGGCTACGAGATCGAGGTCGCCATCGCGCGCCATCACGTCGTGATGCGCTACGCGGACCGGCCCGGCATCGTCGCCATCTACGGCAAGCACCTCGGGGACGCCAACATCAACATCGAGGCTCTGCAGGTCGCGCAGCCCGACGCGAGCGGACGAGCGCTGTCGGTGCTGACGGTGGACTCCGCGGTGCCCGAGGAGATCCTCGATGCGATGCAGGCCGCGACCAACGCCGATCTGTTCCAGCAGATCGAGATCACGGAGCCCTGACATGTCACGCACGGTGAAGCTCGCGATCATCCCCGGCGACGGCATCGGCGCCGAAGTCGTGGCCGAGGCCGAGAAGGTCCTCGACGCGGTGACCGAAGGCAGCGGCGTCGCGTTCGACAAGACCCGCTTCTCGCTCGGCGCCGCGCGCTACCTCGAGACCGGCGACACGCTGACGGATGCCGACCTCGACGCGATCAAGGAGCACGACGCGATCCTGCTGGGCGCGGTCGGCGGCGTGCCGGGGGACCCGCGGCTGAAGGATGCGAACATCGAGCGCGGCCTGCTGCTGAAGCTGCGCTTCAGCCTCGACCACTACGTGAACCTCCGTCCGTCGAAGCTCTACGTCGGCGCGCCGGGTCCGCTCGCCGATCCCGGCGAGATCGACTTCGTGGTCGTCCGTGAGGGGACCGAGGGGCCGTACGTCGGCAACGGGGGCTCGATCCGCACCGGGACGGCGCAGGAGGTCGCCAACGAGACGTCGGTGAACACCGCGTTCGGCATCGAGCGCGTCGTGCGCTACGCGTTCGACCTCGCCGAGCGGCGCCGGCAGAAGCTCACCCTCGTGCACAAGACCAACGTGCTCGTGCACGCCGGCGGCATGTGGAAGCGCATCGTCGACCAGGTGGCGCAGGAGCACCCCGAGGTCGCCGTAGACTATCTGCACGTCGACGCGGCAACCATCTTCCTGGTCACGAACCCGGGCCGATTCGATGTGATCGTCACCGACAACCTCTTCGGCGACATCCTCACCGACCTGGCCGGCGCCGTCACCGGTGGCATCGGCCTCGCCGCTTCGGGCAACATCAACCCCGACGGCGCGTTCCCCTCGATGTTCGAGCCCGTGCACGGTTCGGCGCCCGACATCGCAGGACAGCAGAAGGCCGACCCCACGGCCGCGATCCTCTCCGTCGCCCTCATGCTCGACCACCTCGGGCTCACGGGCGAGGCGCAGCGCATCACGCGCGCCGTCGAGACGGACATCGCCGAGCGCGGGGACGCCTCACGCACCACCGCACAGGTCGGCGACGCGATCCGCACCCGGCTCCAGGCGTAATCTTGGGGTCTGACGGCGTCGCCGCCACCCCTCACCAGCCAGGACGTGAACACATGACACTCACCGACTCCGACACGACTCTCGCTCCGCTCGAGTTCGCGGTCACGAAGAACCTCGCCGCGAAGTCGCCCGCCCAGCGGGAGGAGATCCTCGCCGCGCCCGCGTTCGGCACGGTCTTCACCGACCACATGGTCGACATCTGCTGGTCGAGCCGCGGTGGCTGGCACCGCCCGCGGGTCCAGCCCTACGGCCCGATCTCGCTGGACCCCGCGGCTGCCGTGCTCCACTACGGCCAGGAGATCTTCGAGGGCATCAAGGCGTACCGTCATGCCGACGGCTCCGTCCACACGTTCCGCCCCGACCGCAACGGCCTGCGGCTCCAGAGCAGCGCACGCCGCCTCGCCCTTCCCGAGCTGCCGGTGGAGTACTTCATCCAGTCGCTGCGCGAGCTCATCGCCGTCGATGCGGCGTGGGTGCCGTCGGGTGAGGACCAGAGCCTGTACCTGCGTCCGTTCATGTTCGCCAAGGAGGCGTTCCTCGGCGTCCGTCCGGCGCAGAAGGTCGCCTACTACGTGATCGCGAGCCCTGTGGGCGCGTACTTCAAGGGCGGCGCCAAGCCGGTCACGATCTGGCTCAGCGAGGACTACGCGCGCGCCGGCAAGGGCGGCACGGGCGCGGCCAAGACCGGCGGCAACTACGCCGCGAGCCTTCTTCCCCAGGCCGAGGCGAACGAGAACGGCTGCGACCAGGTCGTCTTCCTCGACCAGGACCGCAACGTCGAGGAGCTCGGCGGCATGAACGTCGTCTTCGTCCACAAGGACGGCACGATCGTCACGCCGCAGTCCGACTCGATCCTTCCGGGCATCACGCGCGACTCGCTGCTGCAGCTGGCCGAGGACCGCGGACACACCGTGGTGCGGCGCAGCGTCTCGCTCACCGAGTGGCGCGAGGGCGTCGCGTCGGGCGACATCGTCGAGGTCTTCGCGTGCGGCACCGCCGCCGTGGTCGCGCCGATCGGCGTGCTCAAGGGCCGGGACTTCGTCGACGAGCAGCCCATCGGCGAACTGGCGCTGTCGCTGCGCGAGGAGCTCACCGACATCCAGTACGGCCGTCGCGAGGACAGGCACGGCTGGCTGGTCCGCCTCGACGCGTAGGCGCCTCGACGCCTCGAGGTCGTCCCGACGCCTCGTGCCCGGAGTCTCCGCCATGCGTGGGTAGGCTGATCGGGTGAGGATCGCGCGTTTCAGCCACAACGGGGCAATCACCTACGGGATCGTCGACGAGACCGACCTGGTCGTCCTCTCCGGCGACCCGATGTTCGCCGGGTTCGAGACGACCGGAGAGCGCGTCCCGATCGGCGACGTGGCGCTGCTGGCACCGGTCATCCCGCGCTCCAAGGTCGTGTGCGTGGGGCGCAACTACCGCGACCACGCGGCCGAGCTGGGCAACGACGTTCCCGCCGAGCCGATGCTGTTCCTCAAGCCGAACACCTCGGTGATCGGTCCCGGCGACGCCATCTCGCTGCCGCCGCAGTCCGAGCGCGTGGACTTCGAGGGCGAGCTCGCGGCCGTCATCGGGAAGATCGCCAAGAACGTCCCGGCGGACAAGGCGCTCGACTACGTCTTCGGCTACACGATCGGCAACGACGTCACGGCGCGCGACCTGCAGAAGACCGATGGCCAGTGGGCGCGTGCGAAAGGCTTCGACACGTTCTGCCCGCTGGGGCCGGCGCTCGAGACCGACTTCGACCCGACCGGCGATGCCGTGGTCACCACCCGCGTGAACGGCGAGGTCCGCCAGCAGGGGCCGATCAGCGACATGATCTTCTCGCTGGCCGACATCATCGCCTACGCGTCGGCGGCCTTCACGCTGCTGCCGGGCGACGTCATCCTCACGGGAACCCCGGCCGGCGTCGGTCCCTTCGAGGCGGGCGACGTCGTCGAGGTCGAGATCTCGGGTCTCGGCATCCTGCGCAATCACGCACGCCATGCCTGACGCCGACACCGGCTCGACCCTCGACCTCGCCCGCATCCAGCGGCGCACCGTCGCCGTGCTCGCCTCGGGGCAGGTGCTGGGCGGTCTCGCCTTCGGCGCGACCGTCTCGCTCGGGGCGGTGCTCGCGGCCGACATCTCGGGCGACGACGCGCTGTCGGGCCTCGCTGCGGCCGCGGTGACCCTCGGCACGGCGCTGATCGCGATCCCGCTCGCGGCCCTCGCTCGCGGTCGCGGCAGGCGCCTGGCGCTGACGGCGGGCATGCTCATCGCACTGGTGGGCGTGGGGCTGGTCGTCTTCGCCGTGGGCCTCGGGTCCTTCGTGCTGCTGCTGCTCGGCTTCGGCCTGATCGGCGGCGGCCAGGCGGCCAATCTGCAGTCGCGCTTCGCCGCCGCCGATCTCGCGACGGACCGGTCACGCGGCCGCGACCTCTCCATCGTGGTGTGGGCGACGACGATCGGGGCGGTGCTCGGCCCGAACCTCACCGGTCCGGGCGAGGTGATCGGGCAGGCGATCGGCATGCCGCCGCTCACCGGGCCGTACGTGTTCACGATCGTCGCGCAGCTGCTCGGCGTGGCGCTGTACCTCTTCGCGCTCCGGCCCGACCCGCTGCTCCTGGCCCAGCGCGAGGTCGCGAGGGCCACCGAGCACCACGAGGCGACGAGCATCGCCAAGCCCGACCGTCCGCTGGTCGCGCGCTACGCGATCTTCGCGATCGCGGCGGCGCACGGCACGATGGTCGCCGTCATGGCGATGACGCCCGTCCACCTGCTCCACCACGGCGCGACGCTGAGCATCATCGGGCTGACCATCAGCCTGCACATCGCGGGCATGTTCGCGCTCGCGCCGGTGTTCGGCATCCTCGCCGACCGCATCGGACGCCTGCGCACGATCCTCGTCGGCCAGGCGATCCTCGCGCTGTCGCTGCTGACCGCCTCGTTCGGCGCCGAATCCACCGTCGCCGTCACGGTCGGCCTCGTCCTCCTGGGGCTCGGATGGAGCGCGTCGACGGTCGCGGGATCCACGCTGCTGACCGAGGCCTCGAGCGAGCAGCTCCGCACGCGCCGGCAGGGCCTCAGCGACTTCACCATGAGCATCGTGGGCGCCGTCGGGGCGATCCTCGCCGGCGTCGTGCTCGGATGGATCGGCTACGACGGGCTCGCGCTCGTGGTCGGCGTCCTCGTCGTGGCGGTCGTGGCGCTCGCGCCGTGGGGACGTGATCGGCGCGCCGAGGCGGGCGGGGAGCTCCCCGCCGAGCCCGAGGAGACGGCGCCCCGCACGTAGACTGGAGGGCGATGTCTTCCACGCCTGACCCCCGCACCACCACCGCCACCGGAGCCGACGTCCGGGTGCGCTTCTGCCCGTCGCCGACGGGCCTTCCGCACGTCGGGCTGATCCGCACCGCGCTGTTCAACTGGGCCTACGCGCGGCACCACGGCGGCAAGCTCGTGTTCCGCATCGAGGACACCGACGCGGCCCGCGACAGCGAGGAGAGCTACCACCAGCTGCTCGACGCGCTGCGCTGGCTCGAGATCGACTGGGACGAGGGCGTCGAGGTCGGCGGACCCCACGGTCCGTACCGCCAGTCGCAGCGCCACGACGTCTACCGCGAGGTGCTCGCGAAGCTCGTCGAGTCCGGCGCCGTGTACGAGAGCTACTCGACCGCCGCCGAGATCGACGCGCGCAACGAGGCCGCCGGCCGCGCGAAGCAGCTCGGCTACGACAACTACGACCGCACGCTCACCGAGGACCAGAAGGCGGCGTTCCGCGCTGAGGGCCGCGAGCCCGCATGGCGTCTGAAGGTGCCCGACGAGGACATCACGTACATCGACATGATCCGCGGCGAAGTCACTTTCCCGGCCGGGTCGTTCCCCGACTTCGTGCTGGTGCGGGCCGGGGGAGTGCCGCTGTACCCGTTCACGAACCCGGTCGACGACGCCCTCATGGGCATCACCCACGTCATCCGGGGCGAGGACCTCATGCCCTCGACCGCGCGGCAGCTCACGCTTTACCGCGCGCTGGTGGACGCCGGGATCACGGACTTCGTGCCGCGCTTCGCGCACATGCCGCTCGTGCTGGGCGAGACCGGCAACAAGAAGCTGTCCAAGCGCGACCCGAAGGCCGACCTGTTCCTGCAGCGCGAGAAGGGGTTCATCCACGAGGGCCTGCTGAACTACCTGGCGCTCCTCGGCTGGTCGATCGCGCCCGACCGCGACGTGTTCTCGCTCGACGAACTCGTCGCCGCGTTCGACATCGCGGACGTCAACCCCAACCCCGCCCGCTTCGACCAGAAGAAGGCCGAGTCGATCAACGGAGACCACATCCGGATGCTGACGCCCGCCGACTTCGAGGCGCGAATCGTTCCGTACCTGGCCGCCGCCGCCATCATCGACGGCGAGCCGACGCCCGAGCAGGCGGCGATCATCACCGCCGCGGCGCCGCTGGTGCAGGAGCGCGTTCAGATGCTGGGCGACGTGCCGGGTCTGCTCGGGTTCCTGTTCACGAACGACATCGAGTATGCCGAGGACGCCCTGAAGTCGCTGCCGGCGAACGCCGACGAGCTCCTGGCCGCCTCGGTCGCGGCGCTGGAACCCGTCTCCGAGTCCGAGTTCACCGCCGCCGCTGTGCAGGAGGCCCTGACCGGCGCCCTCATCGAGGGTCTCGGGCTGAAGCCCCGCGTCGCCTACGGTCCGCTTCGCGTCGCCGTCAGCGGACGGCGCGTCTCGCCGCCGCTGTTCGAGTCGATGGAGCTTCTCGGCAAGGAGGAGACGCTCCGCAGGCTCGCGGGCCTCGTGGCGCGACACGCCTGAGCGCGTCTCGGTTTGTCCGATCGGCCGACGTCGTCTAAGCTTGATCCTCGGCACGACTTCGGTCGAACACCATGGGGTATGGTGTAATTGGCAACACGGCTGATTCTGGTTCAGTTGTTCTTGGTTCGAGTCCAGGTACCCCAGCAAGAAAAGAAACCCCCGCTCAGCGGGGGTTTTCTCATTTCTCGGCTCTTCGCCAGCGGACGACGCCGATGACGGTGATCGTCGCGCCGACGCCGACGACCGCCAGCGACGGGTAGAGCCAGACCGCGCGGTACTCGGACTGCTGCTGCAGGCGTCCGGCCTGGTAGATCGCCTCGTACTCCTCCTCGGTGCCCTGCCAGACGACCTCGCCCTCTTCGTTCCACGCCGTCCACAGCCCGGGCTGGTCCTGCGGGTCCGACTCGCCCATCTGGGCGAACTCGGCCGCCTGCGAGGACGCCGCCACCGACCCGTAGGACCAGCTGAATCCCGCGACGACACCCCACGCGAGCACTCCCAGCAGCCCCAGAGCCGCCACGACGATGCCGATCGTCCGAAGCGCGGTCCCGCGGCGTCGGGTCACCGCCTCGCCTGTCCCCGTCTCCATCTCCAGCTCCTTCGCCCGATGACGTCCGCATTCAGCCGACCGCGCGATGCGACGCGCGGCCAGAGGCGAACGTCCCGGCGCGACACCGGGCGGATCGAGCGAGTCAGGGGGCGTCGGGCAGCGCGCGCGAACTCGCCGGGGGTCGGTTGCCCGCCGGCGGGCGCGGCGGTAGCTTCGAGCCATCGCAGGGCGCGGGGGTGCGACCATCGTGTGGTCGTGGTCCGTCCTTCCGGAAGACGCCGAGGATCGGGTCGCATGGATGCGGCGAAGCTGACGACAGCGCAGACGCGCGAGCTGGCGGAACTGCGCGTCCGCGCCTACGGCGACTCGGGTGCCCCCGCTCTCGATCCCGGTGAGCAGGCTCGGCTTGCCGAGCTCGAGGCTCTCGCTCGCGCGCCGGCGGGATCGCCGCCGGCGGATGAGCCCGTCGACGCGGATCCCGGTGACTCCGCGCGCAACGTCGCCGATTCCGACGGCACACCGCCGAAGACCGCAGGCGGGGCGACGGAGGGAGCCGCTCGTCCGGTGGACGAGCCGGGCCCGTGGTGGCGTCGCTGGATGACGGCGCAGACGGCCGCCGCGGTGGGCATCGGCGTCGTGATCGGGCTCATCGCCGCACTGGCGCTGCCGAGCGTGACAGCACCGCGCGCCGACATCACGCTCGCCGAAACGGACGAGCAGTGGGCATCCCAGTGGGAGAGCTATCTGGTGAGCTACGACATCGTCCCCGAATCGATGCAGGGGCACGACCGGCTGGACGATGTCCTGATGGTGTGGACCGCCGACGGGATCTTCAACGATCGCTGCCTGCTCATCGGTCACGAGCCCACGATGCGGATAACCGTCGAGACGTGCACCGCGCGCGACCGCTACCCGAGCTACGACCTCATCGTCACCGCTCAGCTGCGCGGCGTCCTGGACAACGCCTACCCCGTGGGCACCACACTGCGCCTGGTCGCCCGTGAGGACGCGGTGGACGTGCACGTGCTCGAACCGGCAGGGGAGGGGCGCGTCACCGGGGGGTGAGGCCGTGCAGGCATGCGCTGTGTGCACGGTCCTGCGATGCCGCCACCGTTCACCCGGCCGCGAGCCGACGCAGCGCGCCCTCGCCGAGACGGCGATAGTCGGGCCGGTCATCGCTGCCCACGGCGAGAATCGCGCCCATCGCCGCGGCCCATCCGCGTGCGCGCGTCCACGTCGCCGCGTCGGTCACCTCGGTCGCCTCGATGAAGGTGCGTCTGCCCGCATCGTCGAAGGCGAGCCAGGCGACGGCGAGGTCGTAGGCGGGATCGCCGGCGGTGAGGTCGCCGAAGTCGATGATCGCCGTCAGTCGTCCGTTCCGCGCGATGAGGTTCCCCGGGTGCAGATCGCCGTGGATCCACACGGGCGGACCGGCCCACGGCGGCGCGCCGAGCGCCGTGTTCCACGCCGCCGTCGCGGCGCGCGCGAGCCCGGGGTCGGTGTCGCGTACGGCCAGCTGCCCCAGCCGTGCCCGGATGGCATCGTCTCGCGCGCGCAGCGGGACGCCGCGGAACGGGTTGGACGGATGGAGCCGCGGCGCGGGGGAGTGCAGTGCCCGCAGCGCCCGTCCGAGCGGCTCGGCCCAGGCGCCCCGCTCCTCGACCTCGACGTCGACGGCCGGGCGGCCGGGCCGCCATGCGACGACCGACCACGGCCACGGGAAGGCGGTCGACCGGGTCCCGCGGACGACGGGCACCGGGGTCGACAGTCCGGACGCGGCGGTGATCCGCGGCCCGAGCATCGGAAGCCACCGTTGCTCGTTCTCGATCAGCGGGGCCGCGACCGCCCGCCGGGGGACGCGCACCGCCCACTGCTCGCCCAGCCGCCACACGTGGTTGTCCCAGCCCTCGGCGACCAGACGCAGCGGCATCCGATCCGCGCCCGCGATCGCGTGCGCCTGGTCGGCCAGCAGGCGCCGGACCAGCGCCTCGTCGGCGACGATCTCTGCAGCGGGGGCGTCGGGCACGTCAGCGAGGCTAGCGGTCGGGTGCTCGTCGATGCTCGTGCACGTCCGCATGTCGGGTGCACGGGCCGGCCCCTCCCTTTCGAGGGTTCCTGTCGTGTGGTTGGCTCGGCGGTATGACCGAGGCGATGGCCGAGGGGTACGACGCGCACTCGCGATATCAGCTGGAAGCCGCCGGTTCGTATGCCGGCGTGGTCCGGCACGCCGCGGGCGACGCCGTGCAGGACGTGCGCGACCCGTTCGTGGGGATCGCCGACTACGGGTGCGCGCAGGGCCAGTCGAGCGATCCGCTGCTGCGCGAGGCCATCGCCGAGATCCGCACCACTCGGCCGCGGTCGCCGATCTTCGTGTGTCACAACGACCAGCCCTCGAACGACTGGGCCGCGCTGCTGGATCGTCTGGAGGGGCCCGACTCGTATCTCGCCGTCTCCGACGGGCCGGTCACGCCGCTGATCTCGCCGGTGTCGTTCTACACGCCCGTCCTGCCGCGCGGCACCGTCCACCTCGGGGTCAGCTTCGCCGCAGCGCAGTGGCTGTCCGTGCCCGGTCCGACCGACGCCGGCACGGCCGTGTACTTCGACCAGCTCGAAGGCGAGCACCGGGAGGCGATGCGTCGGCAGGCTCAGGCCGATTGGGGGACGTTCCTGCGGCTGCGCGCCGACGAGCTGGCCCCGGGCGGCCGCCTCGTGATGGATCTGATGGTCGTGGCCGACGACGGCACTCCCGCGGGGCACGATCTCTGGCGCGAGCTGCGGCGGATCTGCCTCGACATGGCGGACGAGGGTCGGATCGACTCCGCTCGGCTCGCGCGGTACGTGCTCCCGGTGTACGAGCGAACGCGCGAGGAGGTGCTCGAGCCGTTCGAGGCGGGATCCGCCGGCGGCCTGGCGATCGAGGCGCTGGCGACCAGACCCATTCCGAACCCCTACGCCGAGCGCTATCGCCGCGACGGCGACGCGGAGGCCTACGGCGCCGACTTCGCCGGGTTCGTCCGCGCCTTCGCGGGGCCAAGCCTTCGCCGAGGACTCGATCTCTCGCCCGATGCGGAGGACGAGATCTTCCGGCGTCTCGCTCAGGCCGTCTCCGAGCGTGCGGACGGGTTCTGGTTCGAGGTCACCACGATCCTGCTCGTCGTAGCTCGCGCCTGAGTCGCGAGCGCCGTTCAGGCATTTCGCAGGAATGTGGATATTGATCTTGTTATGTGTTGGGCTCTGTTGTAGTGTGTGGGAAATCCGAGGAGGGATTCCATGTACGCGACGGAGCGCCAGCAGCTCATCGAGCGGATGCTGCGCGACTCGGGCAGGGTCAGCGTCATCGATCTGGCGCAGCGTCTCGAGGTCACCACTGAGACGATCCGTCGCGACCTCGGCGTCCTCGAGACCTCCGGCCTTCTGCGCCGGGTGCACGGCGGCGCGGTTCCCGCCGATCGGGCCAGCACGGTGGAGCCCACGCTCGCCGAGCGCCTGAGCGTGCACGGTCCGGCGAAGGACGCGATCGCCCGCCGCGCCGCCGAGGCCGTCCCGGCGGGATTCCGGGGCTCGGTCTTCTTCGACGCGGGCAGCACGACCGCGGCGGTCGCCGAGATGCTCGCGGCGCGGCTGCGCGTGGGCGGCGTCGAAGTCGTGACCCACTCGATCGCCATCGCCGCAGACCTCGCCGCGACGCCCGGCGTCGCCCTCACCGTGGTCGGCGGGCGGGTGCGCGGCGTGACGGCGGCCGCCGTCGGCGCCGGCGCCGTCCGCACGATCGAGATGCTGCGACCCGACATCGCGTTCGTCGGCACGAACGGCGTCTCGGCGGACTTCGGGCTGAGCACCCCCGACCCCGACGAGGCCGCGGTCAAGCGCGCCATCGTCGCGGCCGCGCGACGCGTGGTCGTCGTCGCGGCCGCCGACAAGCTCGGCGATGACCTGCTGGTCAGCTTCGCCGGGCTCGACGACATCGATGTCCTCGTGACCGATGCACAGCCGGATGCCGACCTGGCGTCCGCGCTCGACGACGCAGGCGTGGAGGTCTGGCTCGCATGATCGTGACACTGACCGCGAACCCGTCCCTGGACCGGACGATCACCCTGGCGGATGCCCTGCAGCCCGGCGAGGTCCAGTCCGCCGAGGCGTCGCGCGAGGACGCCGGCGGCAAGGGGATCAACGTGGCCGGGGTCATCCGCGCGGCGGGCATGGCCGTCCGCGCGGTGCTGCCGCTCGCGGCCGATGATCCGTTCGACGCCGTGCTGCAGGCGACCGGACTGGACGCCGTGCGCGTCCCCGTCACCGGCCACGTCCGTGCGAACCTGACGATCGCCGATGCGCAGGGCACGACGACCAAGCTGAACCTTCCCGGCGCCACCCTGTCGGGCCCCGAGCAGGCGGCGCTCATCGCGGCGACCGTGGCGGCGAGCGACGGCGCCGCGTGGCTCGTGCTCGCCGGCTCGCTGCCTCCCGGCGCCCCCGACACGTTCTACGTCGAGGTCGTGCGCGCCGTGCGGGACGCCCATGGGGCGTCCGCTCCGCGGATCGCGGTGGACACCTCGGGGGAGGCGCTGCGCGCCGTCGTGCAGCAGGCGATGCCCGACCTCATCAAGCCGAACGAGGACGAGCTGAGCGAGCTGGCCGGCATCGACCTCGACCCCGCTGCGGGGCTCGCCGAGGACGTCCTCCGGATCGCCCGTCACATCGTCCCGGAGCGGTGCGCCGCGGCGCTGATCACGCTCGGCGCGCACGGCGCCGTGCTCGTCGACGGGGACGGCGCCTGGCACGGAACACCCCCGCCGATCACCGTCGCGAGCACCGTCGGCGCCGGGGACAGCTCCCTCGCGGGCTTCCTCATCGGCGACACCGAGGGGCTCCCCGCCCCGCGTCGCCTCGAGCGCAGCATCCGCTACGGCGCTGCCGCTGCCTCGCTCCCGGGAACGCAGCCGCCGCAGCCGGCGGATCTGCCCACCGGCCCCGTCTCCCTCACACGTCTCACCTGAACCCACATCACCAACGGAGGTCACCATGTCCACCATCACCCCGGGGCTCGTCAGCCTCGATACATCGCTCGGCGGCGACAAAGCATCCGTCATCCGAGCCCTCGCCGAGCGGGTCGTCGCGCAGGGTCGTGCGACCGATGCCGAGGGCCTCTTCGCCGACGCCTGGGCACGCGAGGAGAAGGACGAGACGGGGCTGCCGGGCGGCATCGCGATCCCGCACGCCAAGAGCGCGGCGGTCTCGCAGGCATCGCTCGCCTTCGCCCGTCTCGCGCCCGGCGTCGACTTCGGCGCGTCGGACGGCCCGGCAGACCTGGTGTTCCTGATCGCCGCGCCCGAGGGCGCCGCCGAGGAGCACCTCGCGGTGCTCTCCAAGCTCGCGCGGAGCCTCATGCAGGAGGACTTCACCGGCGGACTGCGGGCCGCCTCCAGCGACGACGAGGTCGTCTCGATCGTGCGCCAGGCGATCGGCGAGGAGGAGGCCGCGCCGGCCGCAGCGGCCGAGCCCGCTCCGGCCGAGGCCGCCGCCGGCGGATCGCTGACCGTCGACGGCCGCCCCGCGCGCATCGTCGCCGTCACCTCGTGCGCCACGGGCATCGCCCACACGTTCATGGCGGCGGACGCCCTCACGGCGGCCGGCAAGAAGGCCGGGATCGAGATGGCGGTGGAGCCGCAGGGCTCCAGCGGCTACAAGGCGCTGCCGGGCGATGTCATCGACTCGGCCGACGCGGTCATCTTCGCCACCGACGTGGACGTGCGCGAACTCGGTCGCTTCGCCGGCAAGCCGGTCGTGCGCTCGGGCGTCAAGAAGGGCATCGAACAGCCCGGCGAGCTCATCGACGAGGCGGTGGCGGCGGCCAACAACCCGAACGCCACGCGTGTGACGGCAGCCGCCGCGGCGGCAGCGGCCACCTCGAACGAGAAGATCGGCTGGGGCGCTCGCATCCAGCGGATCCTGCTCACCGGCGTCAGCTACATGATCCCGTTCGTGGCCGGCGGCGGTCTGCTGATCGCGCTCGGGTTCCTGCTCGGCGGCTACGACATCACCGACAACGCCGGCGCGATCATCGTCGAGAACTCGCTGTGGGATCTGCCCGAGGGCGGGCTGCTGACGTATCTCGGCGCCGTGGCGTTCATGATCGGCGCCACATCGATGGGCTTCCTGGTGTCGGCCCTCGCCGGCTACATCGCCTTCGCAATCGCCGACCGGCCCGGCATCGCGCCGGGATTCGTCGCCGGTGCGGTGGCCGTGCTGATGAACGCCGGCTTCATCGGCGGCATCATCGGCGGTCTGCTCGCCGGTGTCGTGGCCTGGTGGCTCGGCAACCTGTCGGCGCCGAGATGGCTGCGCGGCCTCATGCCGGTGGTGATCATCCCGCTGGTCGCGTCGATCGTCGCCTCGGGCCTGATGATCCTCGTCCTCGGGCGTCCGATCGCGCAGCTCATGATCTGGCTGACCGACTGGCTGAACGGCCTCTCGGGCACCTACGCCGTGCTGCTGGGCATCGTGCTCGGCCTCATGATGTGCTTCGACCTGGGCGGTCCGGTCAATAAGGTCGCGTACGCCTTCGCGGTCGCGGGCCTCGGCGGAGCCGTGCAGGGCGACATCAACACGATGATCATGGCGACCGTGATGGCCGCGGGCATGGTCCCGCCGCTGGGCATGGCGCTGGCCTCGACGGTGCTCGCACGCAACGTCTTCACCCCGGTGGAGCGCGAGAACGGCAAGGCCGCGTGGCTGCTGGGTGCGGCGTTCATCTCGGAGGGCGCGATCCCGTTCGCGGCGGCCGACCCGCTGCGCGTCATCCCCGCTTCGATGCTGGGCGGTGCCGTCACCGGCGCTCTGACCATGGCGTTCGGCGTCGGGTCGCTGGCCCCCCACGGCGGCATCTTCGTGTTCTTCGCGATCGAGCCGATCTGGGGCTTCCTCGTGGCCCTCGCCGCAGGTACCGTCGTGACTGCCCTGGTCGTAGTGGCTCTCAAGCGCTTCGTCGGTCGCAAGGAGCTGGAGCAGGCCGAGGCGCCGATGCAGGCGGCCGTCGCCGCGTGACCGGCGACGCGTGAGAACCGACGACGATGAAGGAGAGAACATGGCAGAACGCAAGGCCACCATCGCGAGCAGCTCGGGGCTGCACGCCCGTCCCGCGAAGCTCTTCGTGCAGGCCGTGCAATCCAAGCCGGTGCCCGTGACGATCGCCACCGAGGGCGGCGCGGACCTGAACGCGGGGAGCATCCTCTCGCTCATGGGTCTGGGGGCCTCGCAGGGGTCCGTGGTCACCCTGAAGGCCGAGGGCGCCGGTGCCGAACAGGCGCTCGACGAACTCGTCGCGTTGCTCGAAACGGATCTCGACGCCGAGTGACGTGAAGACGGATGCCGCGGCCGCTTCGCGGGTTCTAGCGATCCCCGCAACACCCTGAGTTTCAGGGAGTTGCGGGGATCGTGTATTCGAGAGCGTTGAAGGCCGAGTTCTTTGAGGTGCTTCGCCGTGAGGGCGACAATGTCGCTGCGGCTGCGCGGCTGGTGGGCGTGAGTGTGAATACGGCCTACGGGTGGGTTCGGGCCGCCGGGGTTCGCGGTCGAGGGAACCCGTATCGGCATGGGCATCCCGGGCGGGCCGAGTATGAGCGGCTGCGGGCGGCTGGGGTCAGTCGTCGCGACGCTGCCTCGCAGGCGGGGGTCGATGAGCACACGGCTCATGACTGGGACTATGGGATCCGCAAGGTCAGCAACGCGCGCCTGTACCCGGACGGGCGCCGGGTGGACTACACCACGGGTATGACCACCTACGTTGACCAGGTGTCGCCACCGCCGGTGACGGCGCTGGAGGCGGAGCTGCATCCGCGGTTCCTGACGCTCGTCGATCGGGAGACGATCGCGGACCTGCACCGTCAGCACCTGTCGTTGCGAGAGATCGGCAGACGGTTGGGCCGGCCGGCATCGACGGTCAAACGGGAGCTCGACAACCACCGGTCCCGGGACGGCTCCTACCGCCCCTACGCGGCGCACCGCGCCTGGGCCCGGAGCCGCCCTCGCCCCAAGAACAGCAAGCTCACCGTTGACGGTCCGCTGCGCGCGTACGTGACCGACAAGCTCGGAGTGCACTGGTCGCCGGAGCAGATCTGCCACGCTCTGGTCAAGGAGTTCCCCGACGACGAGAGCATGCGCGTGAGCACCGAGACGATCTACCAGGCGATCTACGTCCAAGCCCGCGGCGGTCTGCGCCGCGAGATCGCCGACGCGTTGCGCACCGGACGCACCCGCCGCAAACCCCACCGGCACCCGGACCAGCGCACGCCGCGGTTCACCGACCCGATGGTGATGATCTCCGACCGCCCCGCCGAGGTCGAAGACCGCGCCGTTCCCGGACACTGGGAAGGAGACCTGATCGTCGGCACCGGATCGCAATCCGCGATCGTGACCCTCGTCGAACGCACCACGAGATACGTCCTGCTCGGCCACCTGCCCGCCGGGCACACCGCCGAACAAGTCCGCGACGTCCTCGTCCCGCTGATCGGCACCCTGCCCGCGCACCTGCGCGGGTCGCTGACCTGGGACCAAGGCAGCGAGATGGCCGCGCACAAGCAGTTCACGATCGCGACCGACGTCCCGGTCTACTTCTGCGACCCGCACTCGCCCTGGCAGCGCGGATCCAACGAGAACACCAACGGGCTGCTCCGCCAGTACTTCCCCAAGGGCACCGACCTGACCGTCTACGGACCCGAAGACCTCGAACACGTCGCCCAGGAACTCAACGGCCGACCACGCAAGACGCTCGGCTGGGATACCCCAGCCGAGCGTCTGCGTGATCTACTGACAACCACATAAGCCATCAGGTGTTGCGAGGACCCCTAGAAACCGCCCTTCGGCCGCGGCATCCGTCGTTCCGTTCGCCGGTCAGACGTCCGTGGAGTCACCCGGATCGAGTTCGAGGAACTCTCCGCCGCTCTGCTCGACGGCCCACTTCAGGCGTGCGCGATGCATACCGCGTCCGACCACGGACAGGCCGATGTCGTGCGTGCCGAATGCGCGCTGCGGCGCGACGGCGAGGACGAAGTCCATGGCCTCGCCGATCTTGAGCCAGGGTGCCCCCAGCGGAGCGGCGAGGAGCTTCACCGTCGCTCCCTCCGGCACCGCGTACGAGTCGCCCGGGTAGTAGAACGCGTCGTTGACCAGCACCCCGACGTTGTCGATCACCGGGATCGAGGAGTGGATGACGTTGTGGCGCCCGCCGTGGAACGACAGCCGGAAGGGCCCGACCTGGACGGTGTCGCCGGCGGCCACCTCGGTCACGTCGAACTGCTCGGCGGCCACCGCGAGGCCGTGCGGCCCGAAGATCGGCGTCCCGGGGAACGCCTTGAGGATGCGGGTCAGGTGCTCGGGGGTCCAGTGGTCGGGATGCTCGTGCGTCAGCACGATCCCGACGACGTTCTCGAGGTCGCCCAGCGGAGCGGTGAAGTTCCCGGGATCGATGACGAGGGTCTTCCCCGACTCGACGAGGGTCAGTGTGGCGTGCTCGAACTTCGTGACTCGCATGGCATGAGTCAACCCGGTGAGGCTCGGCGACGGCAAGCGGAAAGGCTCTTCCGGCCTCGATTTGGTCGGGGCGCATCGCCCGTGGCATAATCGAACGGTTGTCTTCCGGCCCCATCGTATAGCGGCCTAGTACGCCGCCCTCTCACGGCGGTAACGCGGGTTCGAATCCCGCTGGGGTCACCACCGGAAGATTCTGCGGAAGCAGTTCCGCGGATCCTGCGGTCGACAACGGCCCCATCGTATAGCGGCCTAGTACGCCGCCCTCTCACGGCGGTAACGCGGGTTCGAATCCCGCTGGGGTCACCGAAAGAAGAAGGCCGGTCCGAATGGACCGGCCTTCTTCGTGTCTCGGCTCAGCTCTCGGCGCCGCCGGCGGGGGCGCGGCGGCGGACCACGCGCACGATGGCCCACACGATGAGTCCGATGACGGCCGCGACGCCCAGCCAGGGCAGCAGGAAGCCGATCGCGATGACGATGCCGTTGAGAGTCGCGACCAGCCCATTCCACCCGGCCGCGAGCCCGTCGCCGAATCCTGCGGGGTCGGCCTCGACCGGCTCGAACGACTGCGTGAGCGACACGGTCAGGCTCGACATCGCGACCCTGCTCTCGATCATCTCGAGCTGCTGCTGGTACGACTCGAGCGTCGCCTGGCGCTCCGACAGCGCGCTCTCCGCCGCGATCAGGTCGCTCAGGTCGCCTGCCTGGCTCATCAGCTCGGTGAGCCGGTCCACCGACGCCTGCGCCGCGTCGATCCGGGCCTGCAGGTCGATCGTCTGGTCGGTGACGTCCTGGCGGCTGATGCTCGACGCCGTCACCTCTCCCACGTCGTCCAGTTCGTCGATGACGGCCGAGAGCTCGTCGGAGGGGACGCGCACGGTCACCCATGCGCCGTAGGGCATGTACTCGTAGGACGTGTACATGTCGTCGGCGACGCCGTCCTCGATCGCTCCCGACGACCGCTGGGCGGTCGTGTCCACGTTCATCGACTCGACGTAGCCGCCGTGCGCCTCCGCGGAGGCGCCGATCTCGCGCGCCGCGGCCGAGAGGTCATCCACGACGACGGTGGCGGCCGCGTTCGTGATGATCGCACGCTCCGCGATGGCGCCGTCGCCGGCGATGGCCTCGTCGGCGGCGATCGAGGACTCCGCGTCGGCTCCGCCGAGGTCGGACTCCTCGACGACGGCGCTGTCGGGCGCCGTGGCGGCGTCGACGCTCGCCCCCGAGGTCCCGACGATCGTCCCCACGCTCGGGGCGATGACGGCGGCGACCGCGATGACCGCGGCGGCCGCTCCTCCGGCGATCCAGTATCCGCGGCGTCGTGTGCGCCGGGCGCGCCCGCGAGCCCGCTCCTGCGCGATGCCGGCGAAGATCTCGTCCTCGATCGCGTCGATGCGGTCCTCGCTCAGCTCGGGCAGGTCCGGTGCGGCGCCGGTGTGCTCGTCGGTGGTCATGTCGTCTCCTTCGCGGCGGTCGTCCGCAGGCGCGTGCGGATGCGGGAGAGACGATTCCTGACGGTTCCGTGCGGAACGCCGAGCTGCTCGGCGGCCGCCTGGTATGCATAGCCCTCGGCGGCGCACAGGCGGAAGATGTCGCGGTCCAGCGGCGACATCAGCTGCACCTGCTCGAGGATGCGCTCGACGAGGACCCGATCGACGACCTGGCTCTCGACGTCGACGGTCGCCGGGAGGGTCTCGTCGGCCTCGCCGGCGCTGTGCTCGCGGTCGCGCCGCTGGCGGCGGATGCGGTTGGCGGCCTGGAATCGGCAGATCGTGACCAGCCATGGCAGGAGCGAGTCGCCCTCGAGGGTCAGATCGGGCAGCTTCCGCCACGCGGCCAGGAAGGTCTCCTGGGTCACGTCCTCGGCGTCGGCGGCCGTCCCCACGAGCCCGTGGGCGAGCCAGTACACCGGCCGCACGTAGGCGCGGTACAGCGAGTGGAAGGCACGCTCGCTGCCGCCCGCGGCAAGGGCCGCGAGCTCCCTGTCGTCGATCGCTTCGTCGGTCATCCCCGTCCCCGGCTCACCTGCGCACCCGTCGTCGGGCCGCCACCGGGCCCATTGTCTCTCACCCTGTCAGTGTCCCGAGGCGGCCGATCGTCTCGCGGTGGACAACCGGATCGACGAGGCCGTGCCCGATCGACGCTGTATCCTGATCACCGCGAGAGGGAGTATCCCGTCCTCGCGCGTCCGTCACCACGAGCAGCGTCGAAGCGGCTCCGGGCGCGCGCCGCCGCCGCGGGGGAGAGACTTTCGGCCTCCGTCCTCCCCTCCGAAAGGCTCCCATGGGCTTCGAGATCCCCGTTTGGTTCGAGATCAGCGCGCTCGTCGTGCTGACGCTCGTCCTCATCGCCGATCTTCTGCTGATCCTCAAGCGCCCGCACATCCCGTCGATGAAGGAGGCGAGCCTGTGGGTCGTCTTCTACGTCGGCCTGGCGCTCGTCTTCGCGGTCGTCATGCTCATGGTCACCGGCAGCCATGATGCGATGGGGCAGTTCATCGCGGGATGGCTGACCGAGTACAGCCTGTCGGTGGACAACCTGTTCGTCTTCGTCCTGCTGATGAGCCAGTTCGCGGTGCCGCGCCGCTACCAGCAGGAGGTGCTGATGGTGGGCATCATCATCGCGCTGATCCTGCGCGCGATCTTCATCCTGCTCGGCGCTGCGCTGATCGAGAACTTCAGCTGGATCTTCTACATCTTCGGGCTGTTCCTGGTCTACACCGCTTGGCGGCAGGCGTTCCCGGGTGCGCACGAGGACGAGGCGCAGAAGGAGACCGGCATCGTCCGGTTCCTGCGCCGCTTCATCGACATCAGCGACGAGTACGACGGGGCGAAGCTGCGCACGGTCGTGAACGGCAAGAAGATCTGGACGCCGATGGTGCTGGTCTTCATCGCGATCGGCTTCACCGATCTGATCTTCGCCATCGACTCGATCCCCGCCATCTTCGGTATCACGCAGAGCCCGTTCATCGTCTTCACGGCGAACCTCTTCGCCCTCATGGGGCTGCGGCAGCTGTACTTCCTGCTCGGGGGACTGCTCGACAAGCTCAAGTACCTGCACTACGGCATCGCGTTCATCCTCGCGTTCATCGGCGTGAAGCTCTTCCTCCATGCGCTCCATGTCAACGAGCTGCCGTTCATCAACGGCGGCGAGCATGTCGACTGGGCTCCCGAGATCAGCACGTGGGCCTCGCTCGCCGTCATCGTCGCGGCGATGCTCGTCGCCACCGTGGCCAGCCTCGCCTCCACCCGCCGCCCGCACATGTCGTCCGCGGACCGCGCGTCGCTCCCGGACGGCTCGGGGGGAACGGATGCCGAGCGCGCGGCCGCAGAGGTGGCCGAGCAGAAGGGCACACCGCCCATCGTGGACCCCGAGCCCGGGCGCGACGAACGCTGACGTCCCGCGTCACGCTCGGGCGGGCCGGTTCGAGCGGGTGATACCCTAACGACGTGCGGATCGCTCGCCTTCTCCTTAGCGGCCGCGACGAGTCCTAGTTCCCAGGCCTCCCTCGTCGCGGAGATCGTCGCGGGCTTGATCCCCCCTTCCCAGGAGAAACGACTGAGCATGAGCAGCACGTCCAACGACGCATCCGCCATTCCCGAGCGCCCGCGCACCCTCGCCGAGAAGGTGTGGGACGACCACCTCGTGGTCAAGGGCGAGGACGGCCAGCCCGACCTCATCTACATCGACCTCCACCTCGTGCACGAGGTCACGAGCCCGCAGGCGTTCGACGGACTGCGCGCCGACGGCCGGCCGGTGCGCCGCCTCGAGCACACCATCGCGACCGAGGACCACAACACCCCGACGCTGGACATCCACCTGCCGATCGCCGATCCCACCAGCCGCACGCAGATCGAGACGCTGCGGCGCAACGCCGACGAGTTCGGCGTGCGCCTGCACTCGCTCGGCGACGCGGAGCAGGGGATCGTGCACGTCGTGGGACCGCAGCTGGGCCTGACGATGCCCGGGATCACGGTCGTGTGCGGCGACTCGCACACCTCGACGCACGGCGCGTTCGGCGCCATGGCGTTCGGCATCGGCACCAGCGAGGTCGAGCACGTGCTCGCCACGCAGACGCTGCCGCTGAAGCCCTTCAAGACGATGGCGATCACCGTCGAGGGAGAGCTCAAGCCCGGCGTCACGGCCAAGGACATCATCCTCGCCGTCATCGCCAAGATCGGCACGAACGGCGGCCAGGGCTACGTGCTCGAGTACCGCGGCAGCGCCATCCGCTCCCTCTCGATGGAGGGGCGCATGACCATGTGCAACATGTCGATCGAGGCCGGCGCCCGCGCCGGCATGGTCGCCCCCGACGAGAAGACCTTCGCGTACCTGAAGGGGCGCGACCACGCGCCGACGGGCGCGGACTGGGACGAGGCGGTCGCGTACTGGCGCACGCTCCCCAGCGACGAGGGCGCCGTCTACGACGCCGAGGTCTTCCTGGACGCGAACGAGCTCGAGCCGTTCGTCACGTGGGGCACGAACCCGGGACAGGGCGTCTCGCTGAACGACGTCGTGCCGGAGCCCTCCGACTTCGCCGACGCGAACGAGCGCGCCGCCGCCGAGCGGGCGTTGGAGTACATGGACCTCGAGGCGGGCACGCCGCTGAAGGAGGTCCCTGTCGACGCGGTCTTCATGGGCTCGTGCACCAACAGCCGCATCGAGGACCTGCGCGCGTTCGCTTCGGTCATCAAGGGCCGCACGAAGGCCGATGGCGTGCGGGTCATGGTCGTGCCGGGCTCGGCGCGCGTGCGCATCGAAGCCGAGGCCGAGGGCCTCGACAAGGTCTTCGAGGACTTCGGCGCCGAGTGGCGCTTCGCCGGATGCTCGATGTGCCTGGGCATGAACCCCGACCAGCTCGCTCCCGGCGAGCGGTGCGCGTCGACATCGAACCGAAACTTCGAGGGGCGGCAGGGCAAGGGCGGCCGCACGCACCTCGTGTCGCCGCTCGTGGCCGCGGCCACCGCGGTCCGCGGAACGCTGTCGAGCCCGAGCGACCTGGAGCCGGTGCCCGAGCCGGTCGCGACGACCGGGGCGGAGGCCTGACATGGAGAAGTTCACCACGCACACCGGCGTCGCAGCTCCCCTGAAGCGCTCCGCCGTCGACACCGACCAGATCATCCCGGCCGTCTACCTCAAGCGCGTCACCAAGACGGGCTTCCACGACGCGCTGTTCGCCAACTGGCGTCAGGATCCGGAGTTCGTCCTGAACCAGCCGGCCTACGAGAAGGCGAGCATTCTCGTCGCGGGCCCCGACTTCGGCACCGGATCCAGCCGCGAGCACGCCGTCTGGGCGCTGCGGGACTACGGCTTCGCCGTCGTGCTCAGCCCCAAGTTCGCCGACATCTTCCGCGGGAACGCCGGCAAGCAGGGACTGGTCACCGGTGTGATCAGCGAGGCGGATCTCGAGGCGATCTGGGCGGCGCTCGACGCCGACCCGGGTGTGCAGATGACCGTCGACCTCGAGACCCGCACCGCCGAGGTCGGCGATATCCGGGTGCCATTCGAGATCGACGATTACACTAGGTGGCGGCTTCTCGAAGGGCTCGACGACATCGGGCTCACGCTGCGCAACGAAGACAAGATCGCGGAGTTCGAGGCCCGCCGCGAGGCATGGCGGCCGCGGACGACACCCGTCCGATGACGCCACGAGCCCGACCACAACCCGGTCGGGCGGGGTTCACCACCCTCGATGACACAAGTGAGGTCCACCGGATGAAGTCGCTTCTCAGCGCCAGCACCGACGACAAGGCAGAGGAGCCCGACGTGTCCGCTGAGACACTGCGCATCCGCGGCGGACGGCCGCTGACCGGCCGCGTCGAGGTCAAGGGCGCGAAGAACCTCGCCACCAAGGCGATGGTCGCAGCCCTGCTCGGCGAGACGCCCAGCACCCTCCGCGACATTCCCGGGATCAGCGACGTCAACGTCGTGCGCTCCCTGCTGGAGGTGCACGGAGTCACGGTCGAGGAGGGCGACGAGCCCGGCTCGCTGCGCCTGGACCCGAGCGGCGCCGTCACGGCCCACTTCGAGGAGATCGACGCCCACGCGGGCGCCTCGCGCATCCCGATCCTGTTCTGCGGTCCGCTGCTGCACCTGCTGGGCGAGGCGCTCATCCCCGACCTCGGCGGCTGCCGCATCGGCGACCGGCCCATCAACTTCCACATGGACGCGCTGCGCGCGTTCGGCGCGATCGTGGACAAGAGCTACGAGGGCATCCGCATCACCGCCCCCGACGGCCTCACCGGGGCCGAGATCGAGCTGCCGTACCCGAGCGTCGGCGCGACCGAGCAGGTGCTCCTGACGGCGGTCAAGGCGAAGGGCGTCACGGAGCTGCGAAACGCGGCGATCGAGCCCGAGATCATGGATCTCATCGCCGTGCTCCAGAAGATGGGCGCGATCATCTCGTACGAGCCCAATCGCGTCATCCTGATCGAGGGCGTCGACGAGCTGCGCGGCTACGACCACCGGTGCATCTTCGACCGCAACGAGGCTGCGTCGTGGGCGTGCGCGGCGCTCGCGACCGACGGCGACATCTTCGTCGGCGGAGCGCGCCAGCAGGAGATGCTGACCTTCCTCAACGTCTTCCGCAAGGCGGGCGGCTGGTTCGACGTCCGCGAGGACGGCATCCAGTTCCGCCGCGGCGGATCGATCAAGCCCGTCGTCGTCGAGACCGACGTGCACCCCGGCTTCATGACCGACTGGCAGCAGCCGCTCATCGTGGCGCTGACGCAGGCGGAGGGCACCTCGGTCGTGCACGAGACCGTGTACGAGAACCGCCTCGGCTTCACCGACGCGCTCAACCAGATGGGCGCCGACATCGTCGTGCACCCCGACGGGATCGCCAGCTCCGACCGCCGCGTTCCGCGGCGCGCCCTCGAGCAGGCCGCGGTCATCAACGGCCCGACGCCCCTGCACGGCGCCGACGTCGAGGTGCCGGACCTGCGCGGCGGATACAGCTACGTCATCGCGGCACTCGCGGCCGAGGGCGAGTCGATCGTCCGCAACGTCGGCATCATCCGGCGCGGCTACGAGAAGTTCTTCACGAAGCTCGACGCCCTCGGCGCCGACTTCGACGTCATCGGGTGAGCGCGGTGGCGAACCCCCGCCCCCGTGCGTCCCGCGAGAAGACCCGTCCGAGCATCTTCTGGCCGCTCGCGGTCATCGTCATCCCGCTGATGAGCTTCGTCGCGAAGCTCGAGATCAGCGGCGGCGAGAAGCTCCCCCGCGAGGGCGCGTTCGTGCTGGCGCCGAACCACGCCAGCGAGATGGATCCGATCCTCGTCGCGTGGGCGGTGTGGCGCATGGGACGCGCGCCGCGGTTCATGGCGAAGGAGAGCCTCTTCCGCATCCCGGTCCTCGGCTGGGTGCTGCGGGCCTCCGGCATGATCCCCGTGGCGCGCGCGACCTCGGCCAGCGCCGCGAAGCAGACCATGACGGCGGCGACCGAGCTCACCGAGCACGGCCGCGGGGTCATCGTGTACCCGGAGGGCTCGCTGACGCGCGACCCCGAGCTGTGGCCCATGCGAGGCAAGACCGGGGCGGTGCGCCTCGCGCTGGCGGGCGACATCCCGGTCGTGCCGCTCGCCCACTGGGGCGTCCAGCAGATCCTGCCCCGCTACGGCAAGCTGAGCCTGTGGCCGCCGCGCAAGCGCGTGCGCATCAGCGTCGGGGACCCGGTCGACCTGAGCGACTTCGCCGATCGCGCCGCGCAGCCGGCCGCGCTGGTGGAGGCCACCGAGCGCGTCATGTCGGCGATCACCGCCGAGCTCGAGACGCTGCGCGGCGAGAAGGCGCCGGCCACCCGCTGGAACCCGGCCGAGCACGGGCAGAAGGAGACGGGGCGCCTTGAGTCGTAGACATGACCGGCCGCGCGTCGCCGTGATCGGAGCGGGCAGCTGGGGGACCACGTTCGGCAAGATCCTCGCCGACGGCGGCGCGGACGTCGTGATGTGGGCGCGCCGCCCCGAGCTCGCGCACGAGATCGACGAAGCCAAGCGCAACAGCCAGTACCTGCCGGGGATCAATCTGCCCCGCGCGATGACGGCGACGCACCACCTCGCCGACGCGCTCGACGGCGCCGAGCAGATCTATCTGTCCATCCCGAGCCAGGCCGTGCGGCAGAACCTGAAGGCGGTCCGCCCGCTGGTCGCCAAGACGGACGTTCCGATCGTGTCGCTCATGAAGGGCGTCGAACGTCGCACGGGCCTGCGCATGAGCCAGGTGATCGAGCAGGAGCTGCACTGCGACCCGGCCCGGATCGCGGTGGCGTCCGGCCCCAATCTCGCCCTCGAGATCGCGCGCGAGCAGCCCACGGCGGCCGTCATCTCCTCCACGAGCGAGGAGACGGCGGATGCGGTCGCCCGACGTGCCCGCAACCGGTACTTCCGCACGTTCGTGAACACGGACGTCATCGGCACCGAGTTCGGGGGCGTGCTGAAGAACCTGATCGCAGTCGCCATCGGCATCGTCGACGGCGTCGGGTACGGCGAGAACACCAAAGCCTCGATCATCACGCGCGGGCTGGTGGAGATGACCGACTTCGCCGTCGCGCAGGGCGCGCAGTCCGAGACGCTCCAGGGGCTGGCGGGGCTGGGCGATCTGATCGCCACGTGCCAGTCGCCGCTGAGCCGCAACAACACCGCCGGGCGCCTGCTCGGTCAGGGGTACGGCTTCCAGGACGTCGTGAAGCAGATGCAGCAGACCGCCGAAGGACTCGCCTCGGTCGCCCCCGTGCTTCAGCTGGCACGCGAGGTCGGCGTCGAGATGCCGATCGTCGAGCAGGTGAAGATGGTGCTGGACGGCACGATGGATCCGCGCGACATCGCGCCCCACCTGACAACCGACGACGACACCCCGAAGGGGGAGAGGACGCAGAATGGACAAGCCGGCGGTGGCGGTGCTCTTTGGCGGTCGCTCGAGCGAGCATTCGATCAGTTCCGCAACCGCGGGCGGAGTGCTCCGGGCGATCGACCGTGACCGGTTCCGCGTCATCCCGATCGGCATCACCCGCGACGGCGCATACGTCCTCGAGGACGACGACCCCGACAAGTTCGCGCTGAACCCCGAGCGGCTGCCCGAGGTCGTCGACAACGGCACCCGCGTGGTGTGGCCGGACTCGACGCTCACGCGCGAGCTGAAGGTCGTCGACGGCGGCGGGGAGCGGTCGCTGGGCGACGTCGACGTCGTGCTGCCGATCCTGCACGGCCGGTTCGGCGAGGACGGGACGATCCAGGGCTTCCTCGAACTCCTCGGCATCCCGTACGCGGGCGCCGGCGTGCTCATGTCGGCGATCGGGATGGACAAGCACACCACCAAGAGCGTGCTGAAGGCCGCGGACGTCCCGGTCGTGCCGTGGGTGACCGTGACGCGCGCCACGCTGGAGCGCGCTCGCGCCGTGTGGGAACAGCGCATCCGGGCCCTCGGTCTGCCCGTCTTCGTCAAGCCCGCGCGGGCAGGCTCGAGCGTCGGCGTGTCGAAGGTCTCGGAGTGGAGCGAGCTCGACGAGGCGCTGGACGTCGCGTTCGCCGAGGACTCCACCGTCCTGGTGGAGCAGTCCGTCGTCGGCCGCGAGATCGAGTGCGGCGTGCTGCAGGCGCGCGACGGCGGGCTGCCGCGCGTGAGTCTCGCGGGCGAGATCGTGATCTCGGGCCGCGACTTCTACGACTTCGAGGCGAAGTACCTCGGTGCTCCCGGCATCGACCTCGTGTGCCCGGCGGACCTCGGCGACGGCGAGCTCGCCGAGATGCAGCGGATCGCCGCCCGCGCCTTCGAGGCCGTGGGGGGCGAGGGCCTGGCCCGCGTCGACTTCTTCTTCACCGGCACCGAGTTCTTCGTCAACGAGGTCAACACGATGCCCGGCTTCACGCCGATCTCGATGTTCCCGACGTGCTGGATCGCCAGCGGCATGACCTACCCGGCGCTGGTGACCGAGCTGATCGACATGGCGCTCGAGCGGGGCGCCGCCTAGCCTTCGTCGGAGTCCTCGGGCAGCCCCTCGGGGTCCACGCAGGCGCCCACCTCCGGCAGCGTTCCGACCGAGATGCTGAGGGCGTCGAGCACGACGTTCGGCGAGACGACCTCGTTGTCGAGGTACACCTCGACGGCGGGCGACCGCCCGTAGGTCGTCAGGCGGAACCGCGGCGACTCCGATTCGTCGACGAGCCAGTCAACCCCGCCGAGCGTGATGCAGCGCAGCGTCGACGGGGCCGGCGTCTCGAGCCCGCACGTGAGCAGCACCGCGGCGGGCTCGCCCCACGCGCCGGTGGCCTGGGCGTCGGTCCAGCGGCGCTCCTGACCGTCGAGCGAGTCGGGCAGGCGCACGATGACCTCGGCACAGGCGGGGTCGTTCGCGTTCGCGGCGGGCTCCATCGGCACGGTGGAGGTGCACGCGGCGAGCCCGGCGGCCAGGGTCCCGGTCAGTGCGAGCGCGACGAGACGGCGGGACAGGCGGGGCACCCCTCCAGGCTAACCCGCCGGAGCGGGCGACCGGCCCCAGTACCGTGGGAGGGTGACCGATCCCGATCCCGATCCCACCGTCGGCAGTCTCACCGAGGGTGCGATCCTGCGGCGCATCCTCGAGGTGCTGGGCCCGTCCTCGGCGCCGGTGGGCCCGGGCGACGACGCCGCCGTGCTGTCGATCGGCGACGGGCGCGTCGTGGCGACGACCGACACGCTCGTGCACGGACCGGACTTCCGCCTGTCGTGGTCGAGCGCGTACGACCTGGGCTGGAAGGCCGCCGCGGTCAACCTCGCCGACGTCGCGGCCATGGGGGCGCGACCCGTGGCGCTGCTGGTGGCGCTCGCGATGCCCGATGAGACGCGCCTGTCGTTCGTGGAGGGCCTCGCCGACGGCCTGCGCGATGCGTGCACGGCCCTCGCGCCGGGATGTGCCGTCGAGGGCGGCGACCTGACGGTGTCCGACACGCTGACGATCGCCGTGACGGCGCTCGGCTCCCTCGACGGCGGCGCGCCCGTGCTGCGCTCCGGCGCCCGGCCCGGCGACGTCGTGGCGCTCGCCGGCGACCTCGGCCACGCCGCGCGCGGGCTCGCGGTGCTCTTCGACCGGTTCACGGATGCCGACGGGAACCCGACGCCGCTGCAGCGCGACGCGCTCACGGGAGCGGATGCCGCCGCCGTCGCCGCGCAGCTGCGCCCGCATCCGCCCCTCGCGCTCGGACCCGCGGCGGCCCGTGCGGGGGCGACGGCGATGATGGACGTGTCGGACGGCCTCGCGCTGGACGCCACGCGCCTGGCGGACGCCTCGGGCGTGACCGTCGACCTCGAGCGCGCCGCCCTCGGGGACGACCCGGCGCTGTCGCTCGGCGGCGGTGAGGACCACGGGCTGCTGGCGGCCTTTCCCGCCGGGATGGCGCTGCCGCCCGGCTTCCGCCCGATCGGCCGCGTGCGGGAGCGCGCCGACGCCGCGGTCACCGTGGACGGGCGCCCGGTCGAGGGGCGGCGCGGCTGGGACCCCTACCGGGACTGGGACAGCGGGCGCGGGTGATCAGTCCGCTTCGGCCCACCACAGCGTGGTGTCGCCGTAGCGCTTCGAACGCAGCGGGACCAGCCCGGGGGGCAGCGACGGCTCGGGCGACCGCGCACCGCGCTCGATGACGACCAGCGCGTCCTCGTTCAGTCGCGGGGAGAGCAGCGCCAGCGTCGCCGCCAGCTCGGTCTCGCCGAGATCGTACGGCGGGTCGAGGAACACCAGGTCGAACGTGCCGCCGGTCGTACGCAGGAACGCGTCGGCCGCGGTGCGATGCACGCGGGCGCGCGCCGACGGACCGGCGGCGGCCGCGACCTTGCGGGCGTTGCGCTCGGCGATCGCCGCGGCGCGCGGCGACTTCTCGACGAGGTCGGCCGACGCCGCGCCGCGGCTCAGCGCTTCGAGTGCGAGCGCGCCCGAGCCGGCGTAGAGGTCGAGCACCGCCGCGTCCCGGATGGCGTCGGCGGACTCGAGCGCGCCGAACAGGGACTCGCGCACGCGGTCGCTCGTGGGCCGCGTTCCGGTTCCCGGCACGTCGAGTGCGAGGGATCCGGCCGAGCCGCCGATGATGCGCGTCACACGCTCACGATAGTCCGGCGGATGCCGCCGCGCCCGTCTCGTCGCGCAGTCGAGGCTCGGTGCGCAGGTGCGGGCGGAGGCCCGACTTGTCGGCGTAGAACGCGCGGATGCGGTCCATGTCGGCCGCGACGTCGCCGGTGAGCTCGATCGTGGAGCCGAGGCCGGTGGTCATCGTGGTGCGGTCGACATAGCCGAGGGTGACGGGCATCCCCGTGTCGTGGGCGATGCGGTAGAACCCCGACTTCCAGTACGTCCCGCTGCCGCGCGTGCCCTCGGGGGTGACGACGAGACCGAAGACCTCGCCGTCGTGCACGCGGGCGACGACGTCGGCGACGACGCCCTGGGGGTTGCGGCGATCGACCGGGATGCCGCCGAGCGCCCGCATGATCGGGCCGCGCCAGCCGCGGAACAGCGAGTCCTTGCCGAGCCACCGCACGTCGATGCCGAGTCGCCACGCGATCGCCAGCATCAGCACGAAGTCCCAGTTCGAGGTGTGCGGAGCGCCGATGAGGACCGTGGGGCGAGTGGGGGCGGGCTCGGTGGACAGGGTCCAGCGGCTGAACGTCCAGTAGACGCGGGCGATGAGGGAGCGGATCACCCATCCACCGTAGGCGGGCCGGCTGGGCGTCCGCCGCACGCTCCGGCGTCCGGGCCGGTGCCTAGACTCGTCTCATGTCGTCGTTCTCGCTCGATTCGCGCCTCGACGGCGCGGTGGGCGGCAAGACGGCCGCCGCGCTCGAGCGCGCGTTCGGCGTGCGCACCGTGGGCGACCTGCTGGCGCACTACCCGCGTCGCTACGCGCGTCGCGGCGAGCTGACGCCCATCGTGTCGCTGCCGGTGGGCGAGCCGGTGACGATCGTCGCCGATGTGCGGCGCGTGAACGAGCGGCGGATGCAGAACCGCAAGGGCTCCCTGCTCGAGGTCCTGATCGGGGACGGCAACGGCGAGCTGTCGCTGACCTTCTTCAACCAGTCCTGGCGCGCGAAGGACCTGCGTCCCGGGCGACGCGGCATCTTCGCGGGCAAGGTGGGGGAGTACCGCGGCACGAAGCAGCTGGCGCACCCCGACTACGAGCTGTTCGACGACGAGCTCGAGGCGCAGGTCACCGCGGCGAGCTACGCCACCGTGCCGATCCCCATCTATCCCGCCACCTCGACGATCGCGAGCTGGCAGATCACGAAGATCATCCAGCTGGTCCTCGACGGTCTGGGGGACGTCCCCGATCCGCTCCCCGACTCCCTGCGGGTGCGCGAAGGGCTGCTCGACGCGCGCACCGCGATCGAGCGGATCCATCGACCCGAGAGCCTCGATCAGGTGGAGCCGGCCCGCGCGACGCTGCGCATGCACGAGGCGTTCGTGCTGCAGACGGCGCTGCTTCAGCAGCGCGCGTTCGTGCGCGCCCTGGCGGCGACGTCGCGGCCGCCCGGCGAGCTGCTCGAGCGGTTCGATGCGGCGCTGCCGTTCTCGCGCACGCCCGATCAGCGCTCCGTCGGCGATCAGATCGAGCGGGACCTCCAGGGCGACTGGCCGATGAACCGCCTGGTGCAGGGCGAGGTCGGCTCCGGCAAGACGCTGGTGGCCCTGCGGGCGATGCTCCAGGTCGCCGAGAGCGGCGGGCAGTCCGCGCTCATCGCGCCCACCGAGGTGCTGGCCGGGCAGCACCTGCGATCGATCGCACGCATGCTCGGCCCCGACCTCGCGCCCGAGCTCATGCCGACGCTGCTGACGGGGCAGCTGCCGGCGGCCGAACGGCGCCGGTCCGCGCTTCGGGCGGCAGCCGGGCAGGCGCGCATCGTGATCGGCACGCATGCGCTGCTGAGCGAGTCGACGACGTTCGCCGACCTCGGGCTCGTGGTCGTCGACGAGCAGCACCGGTTCGGCGTCGACCAGCGCGAGCAGCTGCGGGCCAAGGGCTCGTCGCCGCATGCGCTGGTGCTCACCGCGACGCCCATTCCGCGCACGGTCGCGATGACCGTGTTCGGCGACCTCGACGTCTCGACGATCCGCACGCTGCCGGCGGGCCGCGCCGGCATCGAGACGTTCGTCGCACCGCTGGCCGAGAAGCCGGCCTGGTTCGCGCGCGTGTGGGACCGCATCGCCGAAGAGGTGGCGACGGGCCGGCAGGCCTTCGTCGTCTGCCCGGCGATCGACTCCGAGGCCCTCAGCAAGGACGACACGGCCGACGATCTCATCGAGTCCGCAGAAGGCCAGCGCACCCGCTGGGGCGTCGTGCAGACGGCGAACCTGCTGGAGCGTCATCCCGCGTTCGACGGCATCCGCGTCGAGATCCTCCACGGCCGCATGCCCGGGGAGCAGAAGGACGCCGTCATGCAGGCCTTCGCGCGAGGCGAGATCGACGTGCTGGTGGCCACGACCGTGATCGAGGTCGGCGTCGACGTCCCCAACGCGTCGACCATGGTGATCCTCGAGGCCGACCGCTTCGGCGTGTCCCAGCTGCACCAGCTTCGCGGGCGCGTGGGACGCGGGTCCTTCGCCGGACTCTGCCTGCTCGTGACCGAGGCCGAGGCGGGGTCGGTCGCCAGGGAGCGCGTCGATGCCGTGGCCGGCACCACCGACGGCTTCGAGCTCGCCGAACGCGACCTCGAGCTGCGGGGCGAGGGCGACGTCCTCGGCGACGCGCAGTCGGGCGTGCGGTCCTCGCTGCGCCTGCTGCGCGTCGTGGCCGACGCCGACATCATCGCCCGGGCGCGCGTCGCCGCGGAGTCCGTGCTCGACGAGGACCCGGCGCTGCTGAGACATGCGGCGCTGGCGGCGGCGCTCGAGCGGCGCGTGGGGATGCAGGAGCGGGCGGCACTGGCCAAGACCTGAGAATCGGTCCTCGGGGGACCGGCTAGGCTGGCCGCGTGAACCCTCGGATCGCCGTCGTCCCCGGATCGTTCGACCCGCCGACCCTCGGGCATCTGGATGTCATCCGGCGCGCTGCATCGCTCTACGACGAGCTGCACGTGCTGGTCGTCCACAATCCCGACAAGGAGGCCATGCTGCCGATCGCCCAGCGCCTCGCGCTGCTGGAGCAGTCGGTCGCCGACGCCGACGTCGACGGGAACGTCGTGGTCGCGTCGTGGAGCATGGGGCTGCTGGTCGACTACGCGGTCGACGTCGACGCGGGCGTGCTCGTGAAGGGCATCCGGTCGCAGGTCGACGTCGCCTACGAGACGCCGATGGCGATCGTGAACCGGCACCTCGCCCACGTCGAGACGGTCTTCCTGCTTCCCGACCCCGCTCATGCGATGGTGTCGAGCTCGCTCGTGCGCCAGGTCGCGGCGCTCGGCGGCGACGTGTCGGCCTTCGTGCCGCCGTCGGTCGCCCGCTTCCTGGATGCCGGAGGGGCGGCCGGCTGAGCCGCAGCGGGTGCTCCGCCGCTACGATGGGGGATCGTGGTCAGGAAGCACATGACGGGTCCGTTCGTCCTCCCCGTCCGAGACATCGAGAACCGCCCCGGCGAGTCGCGGGAGATGACCATCGAGGCCCCCGCGCCGGCCAAATGGGGCGAGGGGCTCGTGGCCGTCGAACAGGGCGAGCCGGTGACGGTGGACGTGCGACTGGAGTCCGTCCACGAGGGGATTCTGGTCACCGCCGACATCGATACGACGTACACCGGGGTGTGCTCGCGGTGTCTCACCGACATCGCACAGCCTGTCGAAGTCGAGTTTCAGGATCTTTTCGCGTATCCTGGATCGGAAGCAACTGACTTCGAGGTTCAAGACGACCACGTGGATCTTGAAACTCCCGTCAGGGATGCGATCGTCCTGTCGCTTCCGTTTCAGCCGGTGTGTCAGCCGGATTGCCTCGGCCTCGATCCGGCCACGGGCGAGAGACTGACCGAGAGCACCGACACGCAGAAGGGCTCGCCCATCGATCCGCGCTGGGCCGCGCTCCAGGACTTCACCTCAGACCACGACGACGATGCGCAGCGCACCGACGTCGAGAACACAGAAGAGAGCTAGTCATGGCAGGTAACCCCCCGAAGCGGAAGGTCTCGCGCTCCAACACCCGCTCGCGCCGCGCGCAGTGGAAGGCCGAGGCTCCCACGCTCGTCAAGACCGTCGAGAACGGCAAGACCGTCTACAGCCGCCCGCACCAGGCGAAGGTCGTCACCGACTCGCAGGGCACCGAGCTGTTCCTCGAGTACAAGGGCCGCAAGGTCGCCGACGTCTGATCGCCGGGAACGGCGGATCGTGACCGAGGTCACAGCCGCGGATCGCGCGAGCTCCGAGCCCGCGACCGCGCATCCCCTTTCACAGAAGCTCGGGGTCGACATCGACCCCGAGCTTCTGCTGCTCGCGCTGACGCATCGCTCCTGGGCGTACGAGCACGGCCAGGCGCCGCACAACGAGCGCCTCGAGTTCCTCGGCGACTCCGTGCTGGGTCAGGCCGTGACCGTTCAGCTTTACCGCGCGCACCCCGACCTCGACGAGGGGATCCTCGCCAAGCGCCGCGCCGGCGTCGTGTCGACGGTGGCCCTGGCCGAGATCGCGCGCGGCATCGGTCTCGGCGAGCACCTGCGGCTCGGCCGCGGCGAGGAGCTCACCGGCGGTCGCGACAAGGACTCGATCCTGGCCGACACGATGGAGGCCGTCTTCGGCGCCACCTATCTGTCGGCGGGTCCGGATGCCGCCACCGCGCTCGTCCTGCGGCTCGTGCAGCCGCTCCTGGACGACCCCGAGCGCGTGGGCGCCGCTGTCGATCCCAAGACGACGCTGCAGGAGCTCGTCGCCCGTCTCGGCGCGCCGCCGCCGCAGTACGAGGTGACCGCGAGCGGGCCGGACCACAACCGCTCCTTCACCGCGACCGTGACGGCCGCGGACGCGCAGGCGACGGGAACCGGCACCAGCAAGAAGCAGGCCGAGATGGCCGCCGCGCTGACAGCCTGGCGCGACCTGAGCGGGCGTGCCTGAGCTTCCCGAGGTCGAGGTCGTCCGCGCCGGCCTCGAACCCGCCGTCACGGGCGCCTTCGTCGCCGACGTCGAGGTGCTCGACGAGCGCGCGCTGACGCGGCATCCGGGAACGCCGGCCGACTTCGAGGGCCGGCTTCGCGGGCGCACGATCGCCGCCGCGGCGCGTCGCGGCAAGTTCCTCTGGCTCCCGCTCGCGCCCGCCGGGCCGGAATCCGGCGACAGTGCCGTGGTGGCGCACCTCGGCATGAGCGGGCAGCTGCTGTTGCGCGAGCCGGGGGCGCCGCGCGAGCGCCATGAGCGGGTCCGCATCGCCGTCGAGCACCCGAGGCACGGCGAGCTGGCGGTGGTCTTCGCCGATCAGCGCACCTTCGGCTCGCTCGCGATGGACGCGCTCGTGCCGACGCCCGATGCCGCGGCCGGCGGCTTCGGCTCAGCCGATCCTCGCGTGCCGACCCAGGTCGCCCACATCGCCCGCGACCCCCTTGACCCGGCGTTCGCCGACCGCGCGTTCCGCGCGACGCTCGGGCGGAAGGACTCCGCGGTCAAGCGGGTGCTGCTGGACCAGACCGTCGTCAGCGGGATCGGCAACATCTACGCGGACGAGGCGCTGTGGGCGGCGCGGATCCACCCCGAGACCCGTGCCGGGTCGCTGCCGACGCGCGCCGTCAACAGGCTGCTGGCCGAGGTCCGCGCCGTGCTCGAGAAGGCGCTGGCCGAGGGCGGGACGAGCTTCGACGCGCAGTACGTCAACGTCAACGGCCAGGCCGGGTACTTCGCCCACTCGCTCAACGCGTACGGCCGCACCGGCGAGCCGTGCCCGCGGTGCGGCCGGCCGATCGCGCGCGTGTCGTTCACGAACCGTTCGAGCCATTTCTGCCCCCGCTGCCAGCGGCGGTCACGCGGCGTCGCCGTGGACGACGGCACTCCTCGCGTCTGAACACGTCGGCGTGTGCGCAGGATCGGGCTGCGTCCCGGCGTCGTCACGCGCCCGATTGACACGGACGCACGCTCCGGTAACGTGGTCGCCACGTGCACGGCTCACGACGGGATCGGTCGATGACGGACGAGACACGGGAACCACACGGTGCGGGTGTCACGCGTCGGACGGTGACGCGGGCGGTTGCCTGGGCCGCGCCGGCGATCCTGATGGCGTCGCCCGTCCCGGCCTCCGCGGCCAGCGTTCCACCCGCCCGCGTGACAGCGCGGTGCGGGGTGGGGTCCGACCTGACCGGCTACATCGATGTCTCGATCACGGACGCCCCGCTCGGAGCCCGGCTCAATCTCTCACTCGTACGCCAGACTTTCGACGGAACGCTGTCCGTGGTGCCCCCGAGCGGCTGGAGGGGGCAGGGCGGCCTCAACTCGTGGATCGGCTCGGCGACCCTCACGACCGTTCCCTACGAGGCCACGTTCACGCTGTCCTGGCAGGTGCTGGACACCTCACGGTCCTATGGTGTCAGCGCAGGCCTCTACGTCGACAATCAGTATGTCGGCAATCCTCACGGCTTCGCCGGGATGAGTGGCCTTCCAGGTGACGATGGCTGGAGAACCTGCTACGCATTCTGACCCCGGGCCGTGCGGGAACACTCGTTCCCGTGCAGGGCGGTGCGGCCGAGGTCGACGCCGCGGCGCAGTCTTCCACGCCGGGAAGCGGCTGTCGACGGCGCGGATCCAACCCGAGGTCTTCTCGCGGGGTGGCCAGGCTCGACCCTGGTGACGGCGTGACCGTCGCCGTCGTCTCGAGGGGGCCTCGATGGATTCCGCACAGAACGCCACCGAGCGCGTGGTCACTCGACGCTACCTCCGGCGCGGGCCGGTCGAAGTGGTCGTGTCCCGCGTCGTGCAGGTACGACGCGTTGCTCAGGCGCGCGAGGTCGGCGAAGACGCCGAGATCGGCCCGCGCGACCGCTGGCGGATCCGGGACCGGGGTCAGCTCGATCGAGGCATCCCGACGACGGTCATGTCAGCACCTTCTTCCATGCGCCGTTGTAGGCGATCGGGACGAACCCGATCGCCTCGTTGATGTCGAGCATCGGCCGGTTCTCCTCGGCGTTGTAGGTGAGGACCCGCGGCGAGTCGGGTGCGACCCGGCGCCAGCTCATCAGCGCCGCGCACTTTACGAGCAGCCCGAGGCGATGGCCGCGGTGTTCCTTGAGCACGAGCGTGTCCTCCTGGTGTGTGGCGCGCGTGCGATCCCTGCCGATCACCAGCTCGTTGAAGGCGACCAGCTCGCCCGACGCGAGCTGCTGGACCAGACCGTGGTCAGCGGCATCGGCAACATCTACGCGGACGGGGCGCTGTGGGCGGCTCGGATCCACCCCGAGACCCGTGCCGGGTCATTGCCGACGCGCGCCGTAGGCCGGCTGCTGGCCGAGGTCCGCGCCGTGCTCGAGAAGGCGCTGGCCGAAGGCGGCACGAGCTTCGACGCGCAGTACGTCAACGTCAACGGCCAGGCCGGGTACTTCGCCCACTCGCTCAACGCGTACGGTCGGACGGGGGAGTCATGCCCCCGCTGTGGACGCCCGATCGTCCGCGTGTCGTTCACGAACCGGTCGAGCCACTTCTGCCCCCGGTGCCAGCGGGTCCGGTAGGGTGAGAGCAGGCGACGGGGACCCCGTCGCCTGTTGTCGTCTCGAGGGGGGACTCATGGAGTACACCGAACGCGCGACCGATCGGTCCGTCAGCCGGAGAACGGTGACGAAGGCCGCGGCCTGGGCGGTGCCGGTGATCGCCGTCGCCGCGGCCGTGCCCGAGGCGACCGCGAGCGAGACTCCCACCGGAGGCGCCGGTGCGACCGGCAACGTCTCGGTCCAAGGCTCGTGCAACGGCACGGGCAGCACGGGCACCATCACCGTCACCCTCGGCCCGTTCCCACTCACGGCGCAGGTGGCGATCACGCTGACGCACACCGGAGGCGGCTCGTTCACCGCGACGCCGGGCTTCCCCATCAACAGCGGCACCGGCACGGCAGCCGACCCCTACATCGTCGACGCCCCCGGCGGCCCGTTCGCCGGCGTGATCAGCATCGCGTTCCAGCTCGGGCACAACCAGACCGGAACGGTCTCGGCGAGCGTGGCTCCCATCGCGCCGTACACGATCACCGGCGACCTGACGGGGTATGTCACGAAGCGCCGCGACGGCAACAGCAGCAACTACAACCAGTGCTCCGCCGGCTGACTCATCGGCCGCCGACGGTCTTCTGCCATGCGCCCGCGTAGGACGCGGGGACGAACCCCATCGCCTCGTTGACGTCGAGCATGTAGCGGTTCTCCTCGGCGTTGAACGTCGACACGCGCGGTGAGTCCGGCGCGATCGCCGTCCACCGCAGCAGGTTCTCGCACTTGACGAGCGTGCCGAGCCGGCGGCCGCGGTGCTCCCGCAGCACGAGCGTTCCCCACTGCCGCGTCGCGCTGCGCGGGTCCTCGCCGATCGCGAGCTCGGTGTATGCCGCGACGGCGCCCGTCGGGATGTGAATCGCGACGGCCACGCCGATCGTCAGTCCCGCGTCGGCGGAGTTCGCGTCGCGCCGCCTCACCCGTGCGCCGTCCCACTCCTCCTCCGGCCACACGAAGTCGCCTGTTGGCGCATCGGTCGACAGGCGCGAGATCGCGTACGCGTATCCCTCGAGGTGCTCGTCGGGCGTCGGCGTCGTCCACGTGACGACACGGTAGTCGGGCCCTGCCGCGGTCGCCGCGGCATCCCGCATGCGCGCGATCGGCGCCATGTCGCCGGCGAGATCGAGCACGCTGTTGCGCTCGACCTGCTGCAGCACGTAGCCGTGGTCGAGCATCAGGCGGGTCTGCCGGTCGCCGGCGGGAACCGATCCGCTGCCGGTCGGCGAGGCGATGCTCTCGCCCGACGCGCCGGGCCGATGAATGGTGAAGGTCTGCAGCACGGGACGACCCAGCTCGACGGCCTTGCGCTCGATGGCGGCGAGCAGCGACTCCTCGATGCCCTCACCCCAGCGATTCGGCTCGAGCCAGATGTCGAACTCGACGTTCGGCGCGCCATCGTCCAGCGGCATGACCGCCACCGCGGCGCCCACCGTGACGCCGCCGCGTCGGGCCAGCACGCCCGAGTGCACGCGATCGGCCCGGTCCACCCAGCGCGTGATGAGCTCGAGCGCCGGGCGGTCGAAGTGGTCGTGCCCGGCGTCGTGCCGGCAGGACGCGTTGGCGAGGCGTGCGAGCTCGGCGAACACCCGCAGGTCAGCCCCCGCCACCGACGGGGGATCGGGAACCGGCGTCACCTCGATCGAGGCATCCGCGACGACGGTCATGTCAGCACCTTCTTCCATGCGCCGTTGTAGGCGATCGGGACGAAGCCGATGGCCTCGTTGATGTCGAGCATCGGCCGGTTCTCCTCGGCGTTGTAGGTGAGGACCCGCGGCGAGTCGGGTGCGACCCGGCGCCAGCTCATCAGCGCCGCGCACTTCACGAGCAGCCCGAGGCGATGGCCGCGGTGCTCCTTGAGCACGAGGGTGTCCTCCTGGTGTGTGGCGCGCGTGCGATCCCTGCCGATCACCAGCTCGTTGAAGGCGACCAGCTCGCCCGACGCGATGTGCTGGGCCGCCGTCACCTGCAGCAGCCGGCCGCCGTCGAGGTGGATGGCGTCGTGGCGTGCGACGCGTGCGGCATCCCAGTCCTCCTCGTCGAAGTCGAGGCCGGCGGCGGGGGCGTCGGTGATCATGCGGGACTTCATCCACCCGTACGACGGCGCGTACTCCGCGGGAGTCGGCGGCGACCAGCGCACCAGGCGGTAGCCGGATGCCGCCTCCTGCGCCTCGGCCAGCAGGCGCTCCACGACGTCGAACGAGCCCTGCAGGTCGAAGGCGCTGTTGCGCTCGATCTGCTCGAGGGCGTACCCGTGCCGCAGGTAGAACCGCGCCGCGTGGTCGTGCGGGATCTCGCCGAAGCCGGTCGGCGCCGACAGCTGCGGGCCCGCCGCTGCGGGGTGCTCGGCCCACGACTGCAGGACCGTGCGGCCCCGCTCGCGCGCCGTGCGCTCGACGAGCTCGTACGCGGCGGAGCCGATGCCCCGACCCCACGCGTCGTGGAGCAGCTCGATGAGCCAGAAGGCGACGGTCGACTCGTGCTCGAGGGGGAAGTCGAGTCCGATGCGGCCGACGACGCGTCCGTCGTCGAGCACGATCCACATGCGACGCTCGGTGTCGGGCGTCGAGGGCAGATACGGCAGCAGTTCGTCGGGCGCGATGGCGTGGTCGTGGTGGCCCGAGATCTCGCGGTACACGGCGTTGCGCACGCGCACCATCTCGAGATAGTCGCCGGCGTCCGGCGCATCGATGGAGGTCGGAAGGACGAGCGGGCGCAGTTCCACGCTCGTGAGGGTGTCAGGCATGTCCAGAGGTTCGTTTCGTCTCGTCGTGACTTCGGGGGAGGGGCCGGGCGGGCCCGCCGGGTTGCCGGCGGACCCGCTTCAGCGCAGTGGCGCCTGCAGCGCGAGCGACTGCCAGTGCTGCTCGCGCGCGGCTCGGGCGGCGTCCTGCTCGCGGTGCCGGCTGTGGCGCGCGCGATCGGGCGCGGGTCGGGAGCGCTCGCTCCACAGCAGCAGCCGGATGCCGATCGCGAACGCGATGCGGTCCAGCGGCGAGGGACGGCGCGATGACGGATGGTGCTGCAGCTCGCTCGGCAGTGCCGGACTGCGCTGCGGCGCGATGAGGGTGTTCATGATGGTGTCGCTTCCTTGTGGGAGGTGGGTGCCCGGACGATCGCCGGGCGAGAACCGTGCCGCAGCACGGAGGGAGGGCGAGAGTGCGCGCCGGATGGGGCGCTTCTCAGCGGTGGCGCAGGGACGTCACGCCCGGAAATGGGCGGAGTTCTCCTGTGCGGAGGTCAGATGGCGGTGTGAACGCGACCGTTCTGACGCACCCCGAAGGAGACGGCTCCCGTGGGCGTGACGCATCCAAGCATCGGCATGAGCGTCTGCGTTGCGTAAGTGATCATCGGGGGCCTCCTCTCGACTTCGGTTGCGGGAATGAACACTATCCCCGCCGATGACGGCGCGTCAAGGATTCTCCCAGAATCGACGCCCGACGGGCGTGTCGCCCGGGTACGCGTCTTCGTCGGCTCGCCTCGACGGCGCAGGCCCCGCACTCGGGTAGCGTGGTCCGGTAATCGACCGGGGCGGAGGGCGCATCCATGCACCTGAAGAGCGTGACGCTCAAAGGGTTCAAGTCGTTCGCGCAGCCCACCGCCTTCGCGCTCGAGCCCGGCGTGACGTGCATCGTCGGCCCCAACGGATCCGGCAAGTCGAACGTCGTCGACGCGCTCGCGTGGGTCATGGGCGAACAGGGCGCGAAGACCCTGCGCGGCGGCAAGATGGAGGACGTCATCTTCGCCGGCACGGCCACGCGCGGCCCGCTCGGCCGCGCCGAGGTGCAGCTCACGATCGACAACTCCGACGGCGCTCTGCCGATCGAGTACACCGAGGTCACGATCAGCCGGACCCTCTTCCGCAACGGCGCCAGCGAGTACGCCATCAACGGCGAGGGATGCCGGCTGCTGGACGTGCAGGAGCTGCTGAGCGACTCGGGTCTGGGCCGTGAGATGCACGTCATCGTCGGCCAGGGACGCCTCGACAGCGTGCTGCAGGCGACCCCCGAGGACCGGCGCGGCTTCATCGAGGAGGCCGCCGGAATCCTCAAGCACCGGCGGCGCAAGGAGAAGACCCTGCGCAAGCTCGACGCGATGGAGGCCAACCTCACGCGCCTGAGCGATCTGGCCGGCGAGATCCGCCGGCAGCTGAAGCCGCTGGGCCGCCAGGCGGAGATCGCGCGCGAGGCGGCGACGATCGCGGCCGTCGTGCGCGACGCGAAGGCGAGGCTGTTCGCCGACGAGCTCGTCGCGATGCGTGCGCAGCTGGCCGACTTCGCGCGCACCGAGCACGAGCGTCATGCCGAGCGCATCGTGCTCGAGGACCAGCTGGACCAGGTGCGCGGCGACGTCCAGCGGCTCGAGGCCGAGCAGCGGTCGGAGGCCGTCGACGAGGCTCGCCGGGTCGCGTTCGGGCTGGAGCGCGTGCAGGAGCGGCTGCGGGCGCTGTACAACCTCGCCGGTCAGCGGCTGGCGCTGCTGGGCGAGACCGCCGCCGACGACGTCATCGAGCGCACCACGGTCTCGCAGGGCATGATCGATGACGCGCGGGCCGAGATCGACGATCTCGGCGCGGGGCTGGGCGCCGCGCAGGACGCCGCGGCGGCCGCGGCGCGCGAGGTCATCCGGGCCCGGGCCGAGCTGGATGCGCTCGACGTCGACATCGCGGCGCAGAGCGCGCTGGTCTCGGAGCACGACATGAAGATCACCGCGCTGCGCGGAAGCGCCGAGGCGGCGGAGTCCGCGCGCTCGGCGGTCCACACCGCGGTCGACCGTCAGCGCCGGGCCCTGGATGCGGCCCTCGCGCGCCGCGCGGAGGCCGAGGAGGCCCTGGCCGGCGTGGATCCCGATCTGGCCCCGGAGACGTCGTCGGCCGAACACGCGGCCGCATACGAGCGGGCCCAGCGCGATGCGACGGATGCCGAAGCCGCCGTCGGCGATCTGCGTGAGCGTCTGCACGCCGCCGAGCGCGAAGTCGAGGCGCTCACGGCGCAGACCACAGCCCTCGGCCGAGCGCTCGACGTCAAGAGCGCCGCGTCCGCGCTCGTCGCGCGGGGCGCGTCGGGAGTGCGAGGCATCGTGTCCGACGCGGTGCAGATCACCTCCGGCTACGAGCCGGCCGTCGCCGCCGTCCTCGGCTCCCTCGCGGAGGGCGTGCTGGTGGACGGGTGGGACGACGCGATCGCGCTCGCCGACGACGTGCGGGGGAGCGATCTCGGCGTCGTGGACGTGGTCGTCGCCGGCGCGGACCGCCGGACACCGCGCGGCGACGTCCCGGCGGGCCTCGTGTCGGCAGCCGACGTCGTGACCGCCCCCGAGGGCGTGCTGACGATCCTGGCCGACGTGTGGGTGGCCGACGATCTGAGCGCCGCGCGTGCGGCGGGCGGGCGTCTCGCGGACACGGCGGGCATCATGATCGTCACGCGCGCCGGCGAGCTGTGGACCCCGTACGGGCTGCGCGCCGGCACCGGCTCTTCGCGATCGCGGCTCGAGCTCGGGGCCGAGCGCGACGCCGCGGCCGAGCGACGTGACGAGATCGCGGTGGTCGCCGATTCGCTGCGCGAAGCGCTCGCGGAGCGCGCCGCCGAGCTGCAGGCGGCGCGTCAGCACGCCAAGGCATCGCTCGGCACCCTGCGCGAGAACGATGCGGCGCTGGCCGCGCACGCCGAGAAGGTCAATCGCGCGACCGTCCGCCACGAGGCGGCCGTCGCCGAATGCGACCGCCTCGCCGCCGGCCTCGCGCAGGCGCAGGCGGCGGTGGAGGAGGCCGATGCGGCCGCCAGGTCGGCGGAGGACCAGCTGACCTCCGCGCTCGAGGCGCCCCGGCCGATCCTCGACGCATCGGCTCGAGACGGTCTGCTTGAGGCGCTCGAGGCGGCGCGCGACGGCGAGATGCGCACGCGGCTGGACGTCGAGACGCTGCGGGAGAGGATCCGCGCCGAGGAGGCGCGTGTCGCGCAGCTCGAACGGCAGCGGGAACGCGAGCGCGAGGCCGCCGCCGAGGCCGCGCGCCGCGCGGTCATCCGCCGGGCGCAGCGCGAGATCGCCGAGGGCGTCGTCGAACAGCTGCCGGCCGTGCTCGACTCCGTCGACCGGTCGGTGTCGCAGGCGCGCGTCGAGCTCGCCGCGGCCGAGTTGACGCGCACGGCCGTCACCGAAGAGCTCGTGCGGCTGCGCGGCCAGGAGAGCGCCGTGCGCGAGCGGCTGGCGGCGCTGACCGAGAGCGTCCACGGACTCGAGCTGCAGATCCACGAGAAGCGCCTGCACGTGAACGGCCTGCTCGAGAGGGTCCGTTCTGAGCTCTCGCTCGACGAGGACATTCTCATTTCGGAATATGGACCTGATCAGCCTGTTCCCGGCGACGGTGCTACCGAGGGCGAGGCTGACGACGGGGAGGCGGATGCCGGGGAGCCGACGACTGTGCCGTACAGCCGCGCCGAGCAGAAGAAGCGGCTGCAGGAGGCCGAGCGCAAGCTCTCGCGCCTCGGCCGGGTGAACCCGCTGGCGCTCGAGGAGTTCGCCGCGCTGGAGCAGCGGCACGCGTTCCTGACCGAGCAGCTGGCCGACCTCACGCAGACGCGCAAGGACCTGCTGACGATCATCGCCGAGCTCGACGAGCGCATGCAGTCGATCTTCCTCGCGGCGTTCGAGGACACCCGGGTCGCGTTCGGCGAGGTGTTCCCGATCCTGTTCCCCGGCGGCTCCGGCAGCATCTCGCTCACCGACCCTGACAGCCCGCTCACCACCGGAATCGAGGTCGCGGTGCGGCCGGTCGGGAAGAAGATCGAGCGGCTGTCCCTGCTCTCGGGCGGCGAGCGGTCGCTGGCCGCCGTCGCCCTGCTGACGGCGATCTTCAAGGCGCGTCCCAGCCCGTTCTACATCCTCGACGAGGTGGAGGCTGCGCTCGACGATGCCAACCTCGGGCGCCTGCTCGGCGTCTTCGAGCAGCTTCGCGAGAACAGCCAGCTGATCGTCATCACCCACCAGAAGCGCACGATGGAGATCGCCGACGCGCTGTACGGCGTGTCGATGAGGCAGGACGGCGTGTCGGCGGTCGTCGGCCAGCGCGTGCGCGAGCGCGCCTCTGCGTGACCCCTAGGCTGGAAGCATGGCCGAGAACTCCTGGTCGCTGGGCCGCGCCCTGCGCGGCATGTTCGTCAAGCCCACGATCGACGAGACCACGTGGGACGATCTCGAGACCGCGCTGCTGACGGCCGACTTCGGCCCCGACATCGCCGAGCGCATCGTCGACGAGCTCCGCGAGAAGGTCGAGCGCTACCGCACGACAGACCCGCGCGATCTGCAGCGCATGCTCACCGAGACGCTCGAGGAGCACTTCGCGAAGTTCGACACGACGCTCAAGCTCACCGAGCGCCCGGCCGTGGTGCTCGTGGTCGGCGTGAACGGCGTGGGCAAGACCACGACGATCGGCAAGTTCGCGAAGTTCCTCCAGCGCTACGGGCGCTCGGTGGTCGTGGGTGCGGCCGACACCTTCCGCGCCGCGGCCGTCGACCAGCTCGCGACGTGGGCCGAGCGCGGCGGCGCCGAGATCGTCCGCCCCCAGCAGGAGGGCCAGGATCCGGCATCCGTCGCCTTCCAGACCATCGAGCACGCCAAGCGCACCGGCACCGAGATCGTGCTGGTCGACACGGCGGGGCGCCTGCACACCAAGGGCGGGCTGATGGACGAGCTGACGAAGATCCGCCGTGTCATCGAGAAGCAGGCGCCGATCAGCGAAGTGCTGCTGGTCCTGGATGCCACGACCGGTCAGAACGGCGTCATGCAGGCGCAGGCGTTCCTCGAGCACGCCGGTGTCACGGGGCTGGTCATCACCAAGCTCGACGGCTCGGCGAAGGGCGGATTCGTCCTCGCCGTCCAGGAGCGGACCGGCATCCCCGTCAAGCTCCTCGGCCAGGGCGAGGGCATCGGCGATCTCACCGGATTCACGCCGCACGTGTTCGCCTCGGCCCTCGTGGACTGACCCGGCGAGTCGGGACTATCCTCGCGCGGCCCCTGCTGGTTTCATGGGGGAATGGCGATCGAGCACGACTTCTTCGGACTCCTCGAGTCGGGGCCGGACGGATCGATCTTCTGGTCCGAGAACGTGGAGCTGGGAGACCAGACCGTGACGGTGGATCTCACCGCGCCCGATCAGGACGACGTGTCCGAGGCCGCCCTCGACGTCGCCGCGGGACTCATCTCGGCGATCGAGGCGATCGACCGCAGCGCGCGCAACGCGATGGTGTCGGAGCTGAGCGAGCGCACGAGCGAGGTGACGGAGTACATCCTCCAGCAGCAGGAGCAGCTCGGAGACGAGCTCGAGGACCTGCTGGTCGACATCTCGGGCGATACGCACATCGACGTCATCCGCTCGCTCCAGCTGATGAGCATGACGATCCTCGCCGACGAGCACGGCGGTCAGGACCCGTTCGCCGTGCTCGAGTACGCGCTCGACCCGGATGCCACCGACGACGTGCTGCTGGTCAACCTCGACTCGGACGGCGCGGTGCTGTCGGTCACCAGCGCCGACTGACTCACACCGCCTGGGCGAAGCCCCGCTCCACGTGCACGTCCTGCGCGATGTGGGCGAGGTGCTCGGGGATCTCGCGGCCCTTCGCCAGCATGGACTGCGCCCACAGCCGTCCGGCGCGGTACGACGAGCGCACGAGGGGACCGGCCAGCACGCCGAGGAATCCGATGCGCTCGGCCTCATCCTTGAACGCCACGAACTCGTCGGGCTTGACCCACCGGGCGACCGGCAGGTGACGCGGCGTCGGACGCAGATACTGCGTGATGGTGATGATGTCGGTGCCGGCGTCATGCAGGTCGCGGAGGGCCTGGACGACCTCTTCGGGCTCCTCGCCCATGCCGAGGATGAGGTTCGACTTGGTGATGAGGCCAGCCTCGCGCGCGCGGGTGAGCACCCCGAGCGACCGGTCGTACCGGAACGCCGGACGGATCCGCTTGAAGATCCGCGGCACCGTCTCGACGTTGTGGGCGAACACCTCGGGCCGGCTGTCGAACACGACGTCGAGCAGCGCGGGATCGCCGTTGAAGTCGGTGGCCAGCAGCTCCACCCCGGTTCCGGGGTTGAGCTCGTGTACGCGACGCACGGTCTCGCCGTTGAGCCATGCGCCGCCGTCGGGAAGGTCGTCTCGGGCCACGCACGTGATGGTGGCGTAGCGCAGCTGCATCCGCTTAACGCTCTCGGCCACCCGGCGCGGCTCGTCGGTGTCGTAGTCGGCGGGCTTGCCGGTGTCGATCTGGCAGAAGTCGCACCGACGCGTGCACTGCGATCCGCCGATGAGGAAGGTCGCCTCGCGGTCCTCCCAGCACTCGTAGATGTTGGGGCAGCCCGCCTCCTGGCAGACCGTGTGCAGCTCCTCGGTCTTCACGAGGGAGTGCAGGGCCTGGTACTCCGGCCCCATCTTCGCGCGCGTCTTGATCCACTCGGGCTTGCGCTCGATGGGCGTCTGGGCGTTGCGGACTTCGAGACGCAGGAGCTTGCGGCCGTCGGGCCCGGTCTCGGGCGCCGCCGCCGGTCCGGTCGCGCAGCCGCTCACGCGGGCACCCCGGCGTACTCGTCGTCGAAGACGTGGGCCACCGTGGCGATGATGTCGCGCGGCGAGACGTCCGCGCCGACGATCTCGCTGATGGTGGTCACGCCCGCGTCCGTGATGCCGCACGGCACGATCCCGCGGAAGCCGGCGAGCGTGTTGTCGCAGTTGATGGCGAAGCCGTGCATCGTCACGCCCTTCTCGACGCGCACGCCGATGGCGGCGACCTTGTCCTCCGACAGCGGGCGGCGCACCCACACGCCGCTGCGGCCCTCGACCTGGTAGCCGTGGACGCCGTGCCGGTCGAGCACGTCGATGAGCAGTCGCTCGATGCGGCGCACGTGCGCGACGACGTCGACCGGCTCGGGCAGCCGCACGATCGGGTAGCCGACGAGCTGGCCGGGGCCGTGCCACGTGATCTTGCCGCCGCGGTCCACGTCGATCACCGGGGTGCCGTCGGTGGGACGCTCGTGCGGCTCGGTGCGCTTGCCGGCGGTGTACACGGGCTCGTGCTCGAGGAGGAGGAGCGTGTCGGGGCGGATGCCGGCGACGACCTCGGCGTGCACGCGTCGCTGGAGATCCCACCCGTCCTGGTAGGGGACGAGGTTGGGGGACAGCCCGACGGTCTCGATGGCGAGCATCCGATCTCCTTCTGAGGCGGTTCGCACATTTCTGGAACGCGTCCAACAATACGCCACGAATCGGGCGTCACCGCACATCCCCGCGCCTGCGACGCGCGGAGGATCGGCCGGGATAGCGTGGCGGGATGAGCAGCAGCGGCCGTGTGGGCAGACCCAAGGCGTCGTCGAGGGAGACTCTCGCCGAGGCGGCGTGCGAACTGTTCCTCGAGAAGGGCTTCGAGGCGACGTCGATCGTCGACATCACCGGGCGGGCCGGCGTGAGCCGCTCGAGCTTCTTCAACTACTTCGCCTCCAAGTCCGACATCCTGTGGGCGGGGTTCGACGAGCGGCTCGAGCAGCTGACGGAGCGCCTGGGGGCCTCAGGGACGGCGGAGGACGGCGACCCCGCCGCGGCCGTGCACGGGGCGGTCGTCGCGATCGCCGACGGCTTCGCGCCCGACTCCCTCGCGCTCGGCATCGTCAACGCGTCCGCCATGGGCCTGACCGACGAGCTCGAGCGCGAGTCGGCGGTGCGGCGCACGCGCATCGGCCGCGCCGTCTCGGAGCGCTTCACCCGCGGCGGCGCCGACCGCCTGGGAGCCGAGGTCGCGGGCTCCGCGTGGGGAGGAGCTGTGCTCGCGGCGATCGACGCGTGGGCGCACGACGGGGCGGGCCGCACCGAGCTCGCGCGGTTCCTCGACCGCGCGGCCCGATCCGCCGCCACCGTCGCGACGGCGCCCGATGGGGCCGTGCGGCAGCTCCGCGTCGTGGTGACCGCGCCCGACTTCGACGACGCGGTCGCCTTCTACCGCGACGTCGTCGGGATGCCGCAGAGCGAGGCGTACGAAGCCGAGGCCGGCGCGCGCGTGGTGATCCTCGACGCCGGTCGTGCGACGCTCGAGCTGTCCAATCCCGCGCAGGTGGCCTTCATCGACCGCGTCGAGACGGACGGGGATGCGCCGAGCGACCGCATCCGCATCGCCCTCGAGGTCGACGACACGGCCGAGGCGGCGCGACGACTCGCCGATGCGGGGGCTTCGGTGGAGGCGCCCGCCCGGCAGACCCCGTGGCGCTCGGTCAACGCCCGGCTGCGGGGCCCGGCGGACCTGCAGCTCACGCTGTTCGAGGAACTCGGCGACCCCTGACGTCGCCGGGGCCGCCCGCGGGCGGGGCGGCGGCCGCACTCGCGTAGAATCGGGGGATCATGGCGACTTTCGGCACCCTCTCCGACCGGCTCACCGAGACCTTCCGCAACCTCCGCACCAAGGGCAAGCTCACGCCCGCGGACGTCGACGGCACGGTGCGCGAGATCCGTCGCGCCCTGCTCGACGCGGATGTGGCCCTCGTGGTCGTGAAGGAGTTCACCGCCAAGGTGCGCGAGCGCGCGCTCGGCGACGAGGTCAACCGTGCGCTGAACCCCGCGCAGCAGGTCGTGCAGATCGTCAACGAGGAGCTCGTCGCGATCCTCGGCGGCCAGCAGCGCCGCCTGCAGTTCGCGAAGAACCCGCCGACCGTCATCATGCTCGCCGGCCTCCAGGGCTCGGGAAAGACGACCTTCGCCGGCAAGCTCGCCAAGCAGCTCGAGAAGGACGGCCACACCCCGCTCCTGGTCGCGTGCGACCTCCAGCGCCCGAACGCCGTGAACCAGCTCCAGGTCGTCGCCGAGCGCGCCGGAGCGGCGATCTACGCACCCGAGCCCGGCAACGGCGTCGGCGACCCTGTGCAGGTCGCCCGTGACGGCGTCGAGGTCGCGCGCCGACAGCAGCACGACACCGTCATCATCGACACCGCCGGCCGCCTCGGCATCGACGCCGAGCTCATGAAGCAGGCCTCCGACATCCGCACGGCGACGACCCCGGACGAGGTCCTGTTCGTCATCGACGCGATGATCGGCCAGGACGCCGTCAACACGGCGAAGGCGTTCCAGGACGGCGTCGACTTCTCGGGCGTCGTGCTCACCAAGCTCGACGGCGACGCGCGCGGCGGCGCCGCGCTGTCGGTCGCGAGCGTGACCGGCCGCCCCATCATCTACGCCTCCACGGGCGAGGGCCTGGACGACATCGAGGCGTTCCACCCCGACCGCATGGCCAGCCGCATCCTCGACCTCGGCGACATCCTCACGCTCATCGAGCAGGCCCAGCAGGCCTTCGACGAGGAGGAGGCGCTCAAGGTCGCCGAGAAGCTCGCGACCGAGACCTTCACGCTCGAGGACTTCCTGCAGCAGATGCAGCAGCTGAAGAAGATGGGCTCGATGAAGAAGATGCTCGGGATGCTCCCGGGCATGGGCTCGATGAAGCAGCAGATCGAGGACTTCGACGAGCGCGAGATCGACCGCACCGAGGCCATCATCCGCTCGATGACCCCCGGCGAGCGCCGCAACCCGAAGGTCCTCAACGGATCCCGGCGCCTGCGCATCGCGCGCGGATCGGGCATGACCGTGACGGACGTCAACCAGCTCGTGCAGCGCTTCGACCAGGCGGCGAAGATGATGAAGACCGTCGCCAAGGGCGGCGTGCCGAACATCCCGGGCATGGGCCCGGTTCCCGGCGCGGGACGCCCTGGAGGCTCGTCCAAGCGGGGCGGCAAGAAGAAGGGCGGCGGCGGCGGTTCGCGCTCGGGCAACCCCGCGAAGCGCGCGGCCGAGAACGCCCAGCTCGCCGCTCAGGCGCCGGCCACCCCGACGGGCTCGGGGTTCGGCCTCGGCGCGGGCCAGGGCGCGCCCAGCGAGGCCGATCTCGCCGAGCTCCAGAAGATGCTCGGCAAGGGCTGAGCCCGCTCAGCGGATGCCGCGGCCCCACAGCACCAGCGGCGTGCGGTCCGCGTAGGCGCGGTAGTCGTCGCCGAACGCGTCGATCAGGTGCCGCTGCTCGACGCGCGCCTTCGTCACCAGCACGACGGCCAGCAGAGCCCACACGACGATGAGCTCGATGCGCGCGCGCCACAGCACCCATCCGGCGGCGCCGATGAGGATGCCGAGATAGATCGGGTTCCGGGTGAAGCGGTAGACGCCGCCCGTGCGCAGCGGCGCACCCGGGCGCGGGGCGACCCACGGCACGATGTCGCGGCCGATCGCGAGCAGGCCCGCGGCGGCGAGGGCCGTCCCGGCGATCGCGATCGCCGCCGCCACCGCCGTGAGCCACGGCGCGCTCCACAGCGGCGCGCCCGGCAGCAGCAGCGCGGCCAGCAGCAGGAACTGCGCCGCGACCAGCCAGTCGCCGCGCGTGCGGCCCCCCGGTTCGTCGGTCATGGAGTGTCCTTCGGCGGGCGCGCGCGCAGCGTCGGACCCTCGCGGAACTCACGGATGAGGTGCTGCACGACGACGTGCAGATCTCCGGCGGCGGCGTCCGCGACCGCGAGCTGGCGGGCGTAGCTCGCACCCGTGCGCAGGATCGCGTCGAGGCCGGCGAACTCGCGTGCGCAGTCGAGTTCGGCGGCGACGCCGGCGACGCGCTCCATCGTCTCGGCGAGGTGCTCCCGAACCGGAACCTGGCGTCCCGACCGATCGACGATGACCTCCGCTTCCAGGCCGTAGCGCGCCGCGCGCCACTTGTTCTCGCGCACGAACCACGGGGGAAGCGACGGCAGGGGCCTGCCGGCGTCCAGCTCGCGCGAGAAGTGCTCGACAAGCGTCTGCACGAGCGCGGCGACCGCCGCGAGCTCGGCGAGCGTCGACATGCCGTCGCACGCGCGCACCTCGATCGTGCCCCAGCGCGGGGCGGGCCGGATGTCCCACCGGACCTCGGTGACGTCGTGCATGACGCCGGTGCCGACCATGTCGTCCAGATACGACTCGAACTGGGTCCAGTCCGTCAGCGGCCAGGGCAGGCCCGCGGTCGGAAGCTGCTGGAACACCAGCGCCCGATTGGAGGCGTAGCCGGTGCGCTCCCCGGCCCAGAACGGGCTCGAGGCCGACAGCGCCTGGAGGTGGGGGAGGAAGGTCGACAGGGCGCCGATGAGCGGGAAGACCTTGGCGACGTCCTCGACGCCGACGTGCACGTGGATGCCCCAGATCATCATGTTCCGGCCCCACCACTGGGTCCGGTCGATGAGCGCGTGGTAGCGCGTCTTGTCGGTGACGCTCTGGTCGTACCACTGGGCGAACGGATGACTGCCGGCGCACAGCAGCGCGATGTCGCGCGGGTCGGTGACCGTGCGGACGGCGGCGATCGCGTCGGCGATGTCGGCGACGGCGGCGGCGAGGGTCGAACCGACCCCGCTGGTCACCTCGACCGTGTTGGTCAGCAGCTCGCCGGTCACGGTGAATCGCTCGCGGGCCGCGACGTCGGCGACCGCCGCGAGGACCTCGGGTGCGCGCGGGACCAGATCGCCGGTCTCCCCGTCTGCGAGCATGATCTCCCACTCGAGGCCGACCGACGAACGCGCGGACGCTGCGAACGACACGGTCACGCGCACAGTCTGGCATGCCGCCCCTGCGGCGCGTCGGCCGCGCACCGGTTCGCGGCATCCGCTTCGATCTGGCAGAATAGAGGGTCGGACGTGGCGCTCGACCCTCTATCCAGCGCCGAGGTCCATCCCAGAGCTTCCGCCGGGTGTGCACCCCACGCTCACGGCGACCGGTTCAATCCGTTTCCACACTTTTCAGGAGAATCGTGGCTGTCAAGATTCGTCTCAAGCGGCTCGGCAAGATCCGTGCCCCGTACTACCGCATCGTCGTCGCCGACTCGCGCACCAAGCGCGACGGTCGCGTGATCGAGGAGATCGGCAAGTACCACCCCACCGAGGAGCCCTCGTTCATCGAGGTCGACTCCGACCGTGCGCAGTACTGGCTCAGCGTCGGCGCCCAGCCGACCGAGCAGGTCCGCGCCATCCTCAAGATCACGGGCGACTGGGGCACCTTCAAGGGCGAGAAGGACGCGAAGTCCACCCTGAAGACCGCCGAGGCCAAGCCGGCCTTCGAGGTCGACGCCTCGAAGAAGTCGGTCGTCAAGCCCAAGGTCGAGAAGAAGGCCGAGGAGCCGGCTGCCGAGGCTGAGGCCGAGGCTCCCGCCGCCGACGAGACCGACGCAGAGTAGTGCTCGCCGCCGCGCTCGAGCACGTCGTCAAGGGGATCGTGGACCACCCCGACGACGTCCGCATCCAGTCCTCCTCCACGCCCCGCGGTGACGTGCTCGAGGTGCACGTCCACGTGGACGACCGGGGACGGGTCATCGGGCGCGGCGGCCGCACGGCCAAAGCGCTGCGCACCCTCATCACCGCCCTCGCCGACGGCCGCCGTGTGCGCGTCGACGTCGCGGACGACTGACGTGACGGGCGGCGAGGCCGGAAAGGCCGAGACCGGTCGCGCGCGCGCGACCCCGCCGGCGGGGCGGACCCAGCTCCGCGTGGGCCGGCTCGTGAAGGCCCACGGCCTCAAGGGCGCCCTCAAGCTCGAGCTGTACACCGACGACCCCGACGGACGCTTCGTCCCGGGCGCCGTCTTCACTCTTCAGGTTCCCGAGTCCTCACCCTGGCACGGGAAGCCGCTCACGGTCCGCGAGTTCAAGTGGATGAACTCCCATCCCGTGGCCTTCTTCGAGGGCGTCGACGACCGCACCGCCGCCGAGGAGCTCGTGCGCGCCATCCTCTGGATCGACGAGGACGCCACCGCCGCTCCCGCCGAGGACGACGCCTGGTACGACCACCAGCTGGTGGGCCTCGACGTCATCCGCGACGACGCGCGTGTCGGACGCGTCGTGCGGGTCGATCACATGCCCGCACAGGACCTGCTGGTCATCCGCGTGGACGACGACCGCGAGGTGCTCGTCCCCTTCGTCAAGGCCATCGTCCCCGAGGTCGACATCCAGGCCGGGCGCCTGACCGTCACGCCGCCCGACGGCCTGTTCGAGGAGATCGCCGACGAGGACGCCGGCGGCGACGCGGCCGCCGAGGCGGATGACGACGCGGCGGGCCCCGACCGCGCGGGCTGATCGCGGCACCGCATCCCTACACTCGAAGCCATGCGCATCGACATCGTCACGATCTTCCCGGCGTTCTTCGATGTGCTCGACGTCTCGCTGATCGGCAAGGCCCGCGATCGCGGCATCCTCGATCTGCACGTCCACGACCTGCGGGACTGGACGCACGACCGTCATCGCACGGTCGACGACACCCCCTACGGCGGCGGCGCCGGAATGGTCATGAAGCCCGAGCCGTGGGGCGAGGCGCTCGACGCCGTGCTGTCGCCCGACGCCGTGCTGCTGGTGCCCTCGCCGGCCGGTGAGCGCTTCACGCAGGCCATGGCGCGCGAACTCGCCGCGGAGCAGCAGCTCGTGTTCGCGTGCGGCCGCTACGAGGGCATCGACCAGCGCGTCGTCGACCACTACGCCGAGCGCGGCCGCGTGCGCCTGGTCAGCCTCGGCGACTACGTCCTCAACGGCGGTGAGGTGGCGGCCATGGCCGTCATCGAGGCCGTCTCGCGCCTGATCCCCGGCGTCGTCGGCAACCCCGACAGCCTCGTCGAGGAGTCCCATGAGGACGGGCTGCTGGAGTACCCGAGCTACACCAAGCCCGCCGTCTGGCGAGGCATCGAGGTTCCGCCGGTGCTCCTCAGCGGCAACCACGCCGCGATCGCGGCGTGGCGGCGCGAGCAGAGCCTGGAGCGCACGAAGCGGCACCGGCCCGACCTGCTCCCGTAGCGTGCGCCGGCGCCCGGGAGTTCCTGACATACTCCTGGAGGAGACCGCGTTCGCGCGACATGTGCTCGTTACCGGCGGGAAACCCGCCGGATGCCGGGTCGCGCAAGAGTGGTCCTGTTCAACTGCGAAAGGACGATGGCTATGCGCCGTGCCAAGATCGTCGCCACGCTGGGGCCTGCGACCGCCAGCTACGAGACCGTCGAAGAGCTGGTGAGGGCGGGCCTGGACGTCGCCCGCATCAACCGGAGCCACGGCGACTACGCCGACCACGAGAAGGCCTACGCCTACGTGCGCCGCGCGAGCGACACCACCGGCAAGGCCGTCGGCATCCTCGTCGACCTGCAGGGTCCGAAGATCCGTCTCGCACGCTTCGTCGACGGTCCACACGAGCTGGCGCCGGGCGACGAGTTCACGATCACGACCGAGGACGTGCCCGGCACCAAGGAGATCTGCGGGACGACGTACCCCGAGCTCGCGAAGGACGTCGAGGCCGGCGACACGCTGCTGATCGACGACGGCAAGGTGCGCCTGCGCGTGCTCGACAGCGACGGCGTGAAGGTGCGCACCGAGGTCGTCGTGGGCGGCAAGGTCTCGAACAACAAGGGCATCAACCTGCCCGGCGTCGCCGTCAGCGCGCCGGCGCTGAGCGAGAAGGACGAGGCGGACCTGCGCTGGGCGCTGCGGCTGGGCGCCGACATCGTGGCGCTGTCGTTCGTGCGCAGCCCCAAGGACGTCATCCGCGCCCGCGTCATCATGGCCGAGGAGGGGCGCGACGTCCCGCTGTTCGCCAAGATCGAGAAGCCCGAGGCGGTCGACCATCTGCAGGACATCATCGACGCGTTCGACGGCGTCATGGTGGCCCGCGGCGACCTGGGCGTCGAGCTGCCGCTGGAGACGGTGCCGCTCGTGCAGAAGCGCGCCATCGAGCTCGCGCGGCGCTGGGCGAAGCCCGTCATCGTCGCGACCCAGATGCTCGAGTCGATGATCGACAACCCGGTGCCCACGCGCGCCGAGACCTCCGACGTCGCCAACGCGGTCCTCGACGGAGCCGACGCGGTCATGCTCTCGGGCGAGACGAGCGTGGGAGCCCACCCGGTCACGGTCGTGGAGACCATGGCCCGGATCGTGTCCTCGACCGAGCGGGAGGGCCTGTCGCGGATCCCCGCGCTCGGCACGAAGCCGCGCACGCAGGGCGGCGCGATCACGCTCGCAGCGGCGAGCATCGCCGACTTCGTGGGCGCGCGGTACGTGTGCGTGTTCAGCCAGTCCGGCGACTCGGCGCGGCGCATGTCGCGGCTGCGTCACGAGGTGCCGATCCTGGGCTTCACCGACCTGCCGGGCACGCGGTCGCGCAGCGCGATCATCTGGGGCGTCGAGACGTTCCTCGTCCGACGCGGGAAGACGACCGACGAGCTGCTGGCGATCCTCGATGAGACGCTGCTGTCGTCCGGTCGCGCGCAGATCGGCGATCGCGTCATCATGACCGCGGGCGCCCCTCCCGGGATCGCCGGCTCCACCAACGACGTCCGCGTGCACACCATCGGCGCCGGCTCCGCCGAAGTCATCCGCTGACCCTCCCGACGGCGGGCACCGCGCCGGAGTGGCGCCGTGCGCCGACGCCGCTTCGGCGTCGGTAATGTGGGGAGTTCGGGAGGAGACTGCGTGGAGACCTGGCCAGGATCGGCATACCCGCTGGGTGCGACGTTCGACGGAAACGGAACGAACTTCGCCCTGTTCAGCGAAGGGGCCGAGCGCGTCGAGCTGTGCCTGTTCGGCGACCGCGGCAAAGAGACGCGCGTGCCGCTGGTCGAGGTCGACGCGTTCGTGTGGCACGCGTACCTGCCGAACATCGGGCCGGGCCAGCGCTACGGGTACCGCGTGCACGGACCGTACGACCCGGCGAAGGGGCAGCGGTTCAACCCGAACAAGCTCCTGCTGGACCCCTACGCGAAGGCCGTCGACGGCCAGGTGGAGTGGGGCCAGTCGGTGTTCGGCTACGACTTCGGCTCGCCCGACTCGCGCAACGACGAGGACTCGGCGTCGTCGATGATGAAGGGCGTCGTCATCAACCCCTTCTTCGACTGGGCGGGCGACCGCCAGCCGAAGACGCCGTACGCGGAGTCATTCATCTACGAAGCGCACGTCAAGGGGCTCACGCAGCGCCATCCCGACATCCCCCACGAGATCCGCGGCACGTACAGTGCGATCGCCCACCCCGCGATCATCGATCACCTCAAGCGGCTCGGGGTGACCGCCATCGAGCTGATGCCCGTGCACCAGTTCGTCAACGACTCGCTTCTGCAGGAGAAGGGCCTGTCCAACTACTGGGGCTACAACACCATCGCGTTCTTCGCGCCCCAGAACACCTACGCCGCCACCGGCCAGCGCGGCAACCAGGTGCAGGAGTTCAAGGGCATGGTCCGGGCGCTCCACAGCGCCGGCATCGAGGTGATCCTCGATGTGGTCTACAACCACACCGCCGAGGGCAACCATCTGGGGCCGATGCTCTCGATGCGCGGCATCGACAACGAGGCGTACTACCGCCTCGAGCAGAGCGACAAGCGCTACTACACCGACTACACGGGCACCGGCAACAGCCTCAACGTCGGCAACCCGCATGCGCTGCAGCTGATCATGGACTCGCTGCGGTACTGGGTGCTCGAGATGCACGTCGACGGCTTCCGCTTCGACCTCGCCTCGGCGCTGGCGCGCGAGTTCTACGACGTCGACCGCCTGGCGACCTTCTTCGAACTCGTGCAGCAGGATCCGGTGGTGTCGCAGGTCAAGCTCATCGCCGAGCCGTGGGACGTCGGGCCCGGCGGCTATCAGGTCGGCAACTTCCCGCCCCAGTGGACGGAGTGGAACGGCAAGTACCGCGACACCGTGCGCGACTTCTGGCGGGGCGAGCCGCAGGCGCTCGGCGAGTTCGCGTCGCGTCTGACCGGTTCGGCCGATCTGTACGCGCACTCGGGCCGGTGGCCGGTGGCGTCGATCAACTTCGTCACCGCACACGACGGCTTCACGCTGCGGGATCTCGTGTCCTACAACCGCAAGCACAACAAGGCCAACGGCGAGGACGGCCGGGACGGCGAGGACCACAACCGGTCGTGGAACCACGGCGCCGAGGGGCCCACCGACGACCCCCGGATCCTCACCCTGCGGGCGCGCCAGCAGCGCAACTTCATCGCGACGCTGCTGCTCAGCCAGGGGGTGCCGATGCTGCTGCACGGCGACGAGCTGGGACGCACCCAGCGCGGCAACAACAACGGGTACGCGCAGGACAACGAGCTCACCTGGATCGACTGGGACAGCGCCGACCAGCCGCTCATCGAGTTCACGGCGGCGCTGGCGCGCCTGCGGCGCGAGCATCCGACGTTCCGCCGCCGCCGCTTCTTCAACGGCCGCCCGGTCCGGCGCGAGGCGGGGGAGCCCGTGCCCGACCTCGTGTGGCTGCGGCCGGACGGCAGCATCATGCAGCCCGAGGACTGGGATTCGGGCTTCGGCCGTGCGATCGGGGTCTTCCTCAACGGCGACGGCATCCGCGAGCGCGATCGTCGCGGCGACGAGATCGAGGACGAGCACTTCCTCGTGCTGTTCAACGCCGGCGACGAGGACATCGCCTTCCACGTGCCCGAGGTCGACTTCAGCCCGCGGTGGGACGTGCTCGTCGACACCGCCGGCGAACTGGCCGACGTCGGGCCCATCGATCAGGGCGGCAGCGTCATGCTGCACGCCAAGGCGCTCATCGTCCTGTGCGAGCACGACGAGCAGGGAGACGTCGAGGCCGATCACTCGGTGGCGGCATCCCTCGCGCACGCCCTGACGGGAGCGATCGAGGTCGTGCCCGGTCACGCTCCCAAGATGGAGGCGAGCGGCTCGTCGTGACACCGGCCTCCACGTATCGCCTGCAGATCCGTCCGGGATTCGACCTGGATGCGGCGGCCGACGTGGCCGGCTACCTGCGCGACCTCGGCGCGGGCTGGGCGTATCTGTCGCCGCTGCTGGCCTCGGCCTCGGGGAGCGAGCACGGGTACGACGTCGTCGACACCTCGACGGTGGATGCCGCGCGCGGCGGACCCGATGCGCTCAGCCGGTTCGCCGGCGCGGCCCGGGCGAGCGGCCTCGGCATCCTCGTCGACATCGTCCCCAACCACATGGGCGTCGCGCGTCCGCGCGAGAACGCGTGGTGGTGGGACGTGCTCGAGCGCGGCCGTGCGTCGCGGTTCGCCGGGGCGTTCGACATCGACTGGGAGTACGGCGGCGGCCGCCTGCGGCTCCCCGTGCTCGGGGCCCCGCTCGACGAGGCCGTCGCCGACATCGGCATCGACGCGGAGGCCGGGGTCGCCCGGTACTTCGATCTGGAGTTCCCGCTGGCGTCCGGCACGTTCGACGACGTTCCCGCAGGCGGCGCGGCGGACCGCGATCAGGTCCTGGCGGTGCTCGCGCGTCAGCACTGGCAGGTGGTGTACTGGCGCGAAGCCGAGACCGCCCTGAACTACCGGCGCTTCTTCACGGTGACGGGCCTGGCGGGCCTGCGCGTCGAGGTGCCGTGGGTGTTCGAGGCCGCGCACGCCGAGGTCCTGCGCTGGATGCGGGACGGACTGGCCGACGGCCTGCGGATCGACCACCCGGACGGGCTCGCCGACCCCGGCCGGTACCTCGAGACGCTGGCGGCCGCGACCGGCGGTGCGTACGTCGTCGTCGAGAAGATCCTCGAGCATGCCGCGACAGATCACCCCGAGCGGCTTCCGCCGTGGTGGGAGACGGACGGCACCACCGGCTACGACGCGATGGCCGAGATCGATCGCGTGCTGGTCGACCCCGCGGGGGAGGGTCCGCTCGCCGCGCTCGACGAGCGGCTCGGCTCCCAGGCCGCGCCGGCGTGGGCGGAGCTCATCCACGGCACGAAGCGCACGATCGCCGACACCGAGCAGCACGCCGAGGTGCTGCGGCTCGTGCGCTGCCTCGACGTGCCCGTCCCGCACGCCCAGGACGCCCTCGCCGAGCTGCTGGCCTGCTATCCGGTGTACCGCTCGTACCTGCCGGCGGGTGTCGACCACCTCGAGCACGCGGCGACCGAAGCCACCCGCCGCCGCCCCGACCTCGCCGGCACGATCGCGCGCCTCGTGCCGCTGCTGGGCGACGCCGACGGCGAGCTCGCCCGCCGGTTCCAGCAGACGACGGGCCCGGTGATGGCCAAGGGCGTGGAGGACACCGGCTTCTACCGCTGGACGCGCCTGGGGACTCTCACCGAGGTCGGCGGCGACCCGTCGGTCTTCTCGCTGTCGGTCGCGGGCCTCCACCGCGCGTTCGAGCGCCGGCAGTCGGCGTGGCCGAGGACGCTGACGGCGCTGACCACCCACGACACCAAGCGCAGCGAGGACGTGCGCGCGCGCCTGTCCGTGCTCGCCGAGCTGCCGCAGCAGTGGGCGGATTCGCTCGAGAGGCTTCGCTCGGTCGCTTCGTGCGGAGACGGGCGCTTCGACGCGCTGGTCTGGCAGGCGGTGATCGGCGCGTGGCCGCTGACGCCCGAGCGCCTGCACGCCTACGTCGAGAAGGCGGCGCGGGAGTCGGGGGCGCACACCGACTGGCTCGCGCCCGACGAGGCCTTCGAACGGCGCCTGCACGGCGTCGTCGATGCGGCGTTCGGCGAAGCCCGCGCCGAGGTCGAGGGCTTCGTCGCGTCGATCCGCACTCACGGCTGGTCGAACTCGCTGGCGGCCAAGCTCATCCAGCTCGCCGGCCCCGGCGTGCCCGACGTCTATCAGGGCACCGAGCTGTGGGACCTGTCGCTGGTCGACCCCGACAACCGTCGCCCCGTGGACTTCGCGCGGCGCCGCGAGCTGCTGGCGCGCATCGACGGCGGATGGATCCCGCCGGTGGACGACACCGGAGCGGCGAAGCTCCTGGTCACGTCGCGCGTGCTGCGCGCCCGCCGCGACCGGCCGGAGCTGTTCGAGCGGTACACGCCGATGGAGGTCGTCGGCGCCGCCGCGGGACACGCGGTCGCGTTCGACCGGGGCGGAGCTCTGGCCGTGGCCACGCGCCTGCCGGCGGGGCTCGCGGCCCGGGGCGGCTGGGGCGACACGACGCTGCTGCGCCACTCGGGCCCGACCGTGGACGCGTTCACGGGTCGCGTCTTCGAGGGCTCGGCGGTCGCCGTGGCCGATGTGCTCGCGACGTACCCGGTGGCGCTGCTGCTGCCTGCGTGAGGAGATGGCGATGATCGAGGTCTGGGCTCCACGAGCCGACAGCGTCCGGCTGCACCGGCCGGGTCATGCGGATGCCGGCATGTCACGGCATCCGTCCCGTCCGGGCGTGTGGACGAGCGATATCACCTTCGAGGCGGGTGACGAGTACGGGTTCGTGCTCGGCGATTCGCTCGCCGCGCGACCGGATCCGCGCTCGCGGCGCCAGCCGCGCGGTGTGCACGACCTGTCGGCGCACGTCGACCCGGCGGCGTTCGCGTGGACCGACGACGACTGGACCGGTCGCCCCCTCGCGGGCGGCATCGTCTACGAGATGCACGTGGGCACCTTCACGCCCGAGGGGACTCTCGACGCCGCCGCCGATCGGCTCGAGCACCTGGCGCAGCTCGGCGTCACCCACGTCGAGCTGCTGCCGGTCAACGCCGTCAACGGCGTGTGGAACTGGGGCTACGACGGCGTGCTGTGGTTCGCCGTCCACGAGCCGTACGGCGGACCCGACGGCTACCGACGCTTCGTCGACGCCGCTCATGCCGCCGGCATCGCCGTCGTGCAGGACGTCGTCTACAACCACCTCGGGCCCAGCGGCAACTATCTGCCCGAGTTCGGACCGTACCTGCGGGAGAAGAGCCGAACGTCGTGGGGCGAGAGCATCGACCTCGACGAGCCCGAGGTGCGCGCGGTCATCCTCGACAACGCCCGGATGTGGTTCGAGGAGTACCACGTCGATGCGCTGCGGCTGGACGCCGTCCATGCGCTCGCAGACCACGGGCCGGTCCACATCCTGCGCGAGCTGGCGGAGTCCGCAGATGCCCTGTCCGCGCACCTGCAGCGGCCTCTCACGCTCATCGCCGAATCCGATCTGAACGATCCCACGCTGATCCTGCCGCGCGAAGCGGGCGGCTACGGGCTGACGGCGCAGTGGAGCGACGACTGGCATCACGCCGTGCACGTCCTGCTGACCGGCGAGACCGCCGGCTACTACGAGGACTTCGCCGATCCCGAGGCGCTGGGCAAGGTGTGGACGCGGGGGTTCTTCCACGACGGCACGTTCTCGTCCTTCCGCGGCCGCGCCCACGGCGCGCCGGTGCCGGAGGAGGTGCCCGCCTGGCGCCTGGTCACCTTCGCCCAGGACCACGACCAGATCGGCAACCGCGCGATCGGCGACCGGCTCTCGCAGTCGCTGTCGCCCGGCCGCCTCGCCGTCGCGGCGGTCCTCACCCTGACGGCGCCGGGGACGCCGATGCTGTTCATGGGGGAGGAGTGGGGGGCCTCCACGCCGTGGCAGTTCTTCACGTCGCACCCCGAGCCCGAGCTCGGCGAGGCGACGGCTCGGGGGCGCATCGGCGAGTTCGCGCGCATGGGCTGGGACGAGTCGCAGGTGCCCGATCCGCAGGACCCCGAGACGTTCCGGCGGTCCGTGCTGGCGTGGGAGGAGGCACGTCAGGGTGAGCACGCGCGCCTGCTCGAGCTGTACCGCGCTCTGGCGCGCCTGCGCCGGGAGCGGCCCGAGCTGACCGATCCGGCGCTGGCGTCACTGGGCGCGGCGGACGTCGTGTGGGACGATCCGTCGCATCGCGCCGTGCGCCTGGGGCGCGGCCCGGTCGAGGTGCTCGTGAACCTCACCGATCGCGAGGTGGTGTTCGACCGCGTCGGCACGGTGCTGCTCGCCACCGCGGATGCGGCTCCGGTCGGCGGGACGCTGACGCTCCCGAGCGAGTCGGCCGCCGTCGTCGAGACGGCGCGGGCGGGCTCCTAGTCGACGCCGAGGAACGAGCGGTCGGTGAGGACGATCGGGCCGTCCTCGGTGACGGCCACCGTGTGCTCGGAGTGGGCGCCGCGTGAGCCGTCCGCGCTGCGCAGCGTCCAGCCGTCGGCGTCCGTGATCAGCTCGTCGGTCGTGCGCAGGAACCAGGGCTCGAGCGCGACGACGAGCCCTGCCCGCAGCGGGTAGCCGCGCCGGGGCTTGCCGTCGTTGGGCACGTGCGGGTCGCCGTGCATGACGCGGCCGACGCCGTGTCCGCCGAAGTCGGTGTTGATCGAGTAGCCGTCGGCGTGCGCGATCTGGGCGATCGCGTGGGAGATGTCGCCGATGCGGTTGCCCACCACCGCGGCGTCGATCGCGGCCGCCAGCGCGCGCTGGGTCGTGTCGATGAGCGCCAGGTCCTCGTCGCGCGGCGTGCCGACGACGAACGAGATCGCCGAGTCGGCGACCCAGCCGTCCACGGAGACGGCGAAGTCGAGCGAGACCAGGTCGCCGTCCTTCAGGTCGTAGTCGTGGGGGAGCCCGTGGAGCACCGCGTCGTTCACGGACGTGCAGATGACCTTGCCGAACGGACTGCCGCCGAAGGAGGGGTGGTAGTCGATGTAGCACGAGGTGGCGCCGGCGCGACGGATCAGGTCGTGGGCGCGGCGGTCGATCGCGAGGAGGTTGGTGCCGACCGTGGTCTCTTCGCGCAGCGTGGCCAGGGTCTCGGCGACGAAGCGGCCGGCCGGCCGCATCGCTTCGATCTCGGCGGGGGTGCGCAGTTCGATCATGGGTGTGGTGTCCTCTCGTCCTCTACATTCTGTCGGACGCGCTCGTCCGGAACTGGGAGGTCGCCCTGTGTCGTCGCCCGACCCGGCGACACGCGGGCGCGACGGGCGTAGCATCGAGGCATGTGGCTGCGTCGCGCGTTCTTCGCCTGGATGATCCCGGCCGCGTTCGTGTTGCCGCTGTGGCTGCTCATCGGCTGGGCCGTCACCGGCGCCGGAGCGTGGGCCTTCCTGTGGGTGCTGTTCCTCGCCATCCCGGGGGTGTTCGTGTGGCAGCTGCTCATGACGCTCCTGGTGCGCGCCCGTGGCACGGTCCGCGCGCATCGCGCCGTGTCGTGGTGGGACGTGCTCGGATTCGGCGTCTGGCATGCTCTCGTGATCGCGCTCGGCTTCTTCGACCCGTCGTGGTGGGCCGCGGCCTTCGTCGTCGCGATCGTCGTCGGCGTGGGCCTGTTCTGGCTGTCGCTGTGGCAGCTGTGGCGCGAGGCGCGTCCCACGGGAGCGTTCGTGCGCGTGTCCGAGGGCATGACGTACCTCTCGCCCGAGGCGTCGAGCCGACCCGAGCCGCAGCGTGAGCCCCAGGTGATCATCGTCAACGAGAAGCAGAATCCGGCCGCCTGATCCGGTTTGGCCGAACCCCGCCCTCCGTGGCAGAATAGATTCTTGTGCCCTGACCAGGCTCTGCCTCAGGGGAGCCGCCGGACGGTCCGACCGCCGGCCTCGGGTACGCCACTTCCTTTCCCATACGTTCCGCGATCGACCTGTGGCGGTCGCAGAGAGACACGATCATGCAGATCCTCGACTCCGTCGACGCAGCATCGCTGCGTTCGGACATCCCCGCTTTCGCTCCCGGTGACACCGTCAAGGTGCACGTCAACATCACCGAGGGCAACCGCTCGCGCATCCAGGTCTTCCAGGGCGTCGTCATCGGCCGCTCGGGCGACGGCGTGCGCGAGACCTTCACGGTCCGCAAGATCAGCTTCCAGGTGGGCGTCGAGCGCACCTTCCCGGTGCACAGCCCGTCGATCGACCACATCGAGGTCGTGACCCGCGGCGACGTCCGCCGCGCCAAGCTCTACTACCTGCGCAACCTCCGTGGCAAGAAGGCCAAGATCAAGGAGAAGCGCGAGAGCTGATCTCGTCGCCGAAGAGCCCCGGTCCGCTCGGACCGGGGCTCTCGCATTTCCGGATGCGTGCGACGCCGCGGCGACCGACCCGGCGTGTGGCACCCTTGACAGGGGGTCGTGTTCGCGGCCGGCTCGCGGAAGGACGTGGATGACGAGCGAGAAGACCGCGGTGCATGCGGCACCGTCCGGCGAGGCGGCCGGACGGCGGGAGCTGCGGACGTCGCGGCGGCGAGGGTGGCTCGGCTTCCTGCGGGACGTCCTGGTCATCGTCGTCGTGGCCGTGCTGGTGTCGTTCCTCGTCAAGACGTTCGTCGTGCGCTCGTTCTACATCCCCTCGGGGTCGATGGAGGACACCCTGGAGATCCGCGACCGGATCCTCGTCGACGAGGTCACGCCGCGCTTCGGCTCCTACGACCGCGGTGACGTCGTGGTCTTCCGCGATCCGGGCGGGTGGCTGCCGGTAAGCACGGCGCCGGAGCGATCGCCGTTCGTGGAGGGCGTCGACTGGGCGCTCTCGCTGGTCGGCCTGTCGGCTCCCGACAGCGACGACCATCTGGTCAAGCGCGTGATCGGCCTTCCCGGCGACCACGTCGTGTGCTGCAACGCCCTGGGCCAGATCACCGTCAACGGCACGCCGATCGACGAGACGGACTACCTGAAGCTCCCGACGGCCGAGTCGGCCGCATCCGCGGACGAGTTCGACGTCGTCGTCCCCGAGGACAGCCTGTGGGTGCTCGGCGACAACCGGTACCGCTCCAAGGACTCCCGCTACAACACCGATCAGCCGGGCAAGGGCTTCGTCCCGATCGAGAACGTCGTCGGGCGCGTCTTCCTGATCACCTGGCCGTTCGACCGGTTCGGCCTCGTGGACTTCCACCACGAGGACTTCTCGAGCGTTCCGGACCCGGCCGATGCGCCGGACCCCGAAGCGGCGTCGTGAGCGTCGTCGAGCCCAAGCTGACGCTCGAGAGGCGTCTGCTCTCCGACAACGCCATCCTGATCGCGTGCGACGAGGTCGGGCGCGGAGCCCTCGCCGGCCCGGTCGCCGTCGGCGCCGTGGCGGTCGACGCGCCGCGGGCGCGCAAGCGCGTGCCCCGAGGTCTGCGGGACTCCAAGCTGGTGCCCGAGGCGCGCCGCGAGGACGTCGCGGCTCGGGCGACCGAGTGGGTCGCCGCGAGCGCCGTGGGGTGGGCGGGCTCCGACGAGATCGACGCCGTCGGCATCATGCGCGCCCTCGGCATCGCGTGTCTGCGCGCGATCGAGCAGCTGCGCGATCAGGGCATCGTGCCCGAGGACGGCATCGTGCTGCTCGACGGCAACTACGACTACATCACCCCGGCCGGGGCCGCCGGGCTCGAGGTGCGCCCGGTGATCAAGGCCGATCGCGACTGCGCGAGCGCCGCCGCGGCATCCGTCCTGGCGAAGGTCGCCCGTGACCGCGTGATGGTCGAGCTCGACCAGGAGCTGCCGGTGTACGGCTGGGCGCGCAACAAGGGGTACGCCAGCCCCGACCATCGCGCCGCGATCCGCGAGCACGGGCTCAGCCGGCATCATCGGTCGTCGTGGGCGATCGCCGACGCACCGACGCTGTTCTGACGCGGCTCTAGGATGGAGTCACCATGGATGACGACGTCTTCGAAGACTACGATCGCGAACTCGAGCTGGCTCTGTACAAGGAGTACCGCGACGTCGTCTCGCAGTTCCAGTACGTGATCGAGACCGAGCGCCGCTTCTACCTCGCGAACGAGGTGAATGTCGTGCGTCGCGACACCGAGAACGACTTCTACTTCGAGATCTCGATGAACGATGTCTGGGTGTGGGACATCTACCGCGCCGACCGCTTCGTGAAGTCGGTGCGCGTGCTGACGTTCAAGGACGTCAACGTCGAAGAGCTCCAGCGACGGGACTTCGAGCTGCCCGACGAGCTCTCGCTCGACAGCTGACGCGCGCAGACCCCGCGCCCTCTCCTCCCCACCCTCTGTCGTCTCGGCGTCCGTCCACCATCGGTCCTGACGGCGGATGCACGGGCCTCGCGCCCGTGAGTATTCCGTCATGGCTGACAAGGACGACCTCGGGCGTGCGGGCGAGGAGCGCGCCGCACGGCATCTGACCGAGCAGGGCTACGCGATCCTCGATCGCAACTGGAGGTGCCCGGGCGGTGAGATCGACCTCGTCGCCGCGTCGGGGGCCGACCTGGTGATCGTCGAGGTCAAGACGCGCAGCGGCGAGGCGTTCGGACACCCGTTCGCGGCCGTCGGGGCGGCGAAGCAGCGTCGCCTGTGGCGTCTCGCAGCGGCGTGGGCGGCCGCGCACCCCGAGCACGCGCGGGGGCGGATGCTGCGGCTCGACGTGATCGGGATCGTGGGACGCGACCCGGCGGCGGCACCGGTGGAGCACCTCATCGGAATCGAGGCGCTGTGACCGTCGCGCGAACGTGGGCGGTGGCGCTGTCGGGGCTCGAGGCGGGGATGGTGGCCGTCGAAGCGGACCTGTCGAATCAGACGCCCGGATTCAGCATCATCGGGCTGGGGGATCGAGCGCTCGGCGAGGCGGCGCAGCGCGTGCACAACGCGTGCGCCAACAGCGGGCTCCCGCTTCCGCGGCGACGGGTGACGGTCAATCTCTCACCGGCGAGCCTTCCCAAGCACGGTTCGAGCTTCGACGTGGGGATCGCCATCGCCGCACTCGCCACCGAGACGCCCATGGACTCCGCTCGCGTCGCGGCGACGCTGCACGTGGGGGAGCTCGCGCTCGACGGCCGGCTGCGGCCGGTGGCCGGCGTGCTGCCCGCCGTCAATGCGGCCGCGCGGGCCGGCATCCGCCGCGTCGTGGTGCCGCACGGCAACCGCGACGAGGCCGCGCTGGTCGACGGTGTGGACGTCCTCGGGGCGACGACACTCGCCGAGGTCGCCGCGTGGCACGGGGTCGACGTCGGCGTGCCCGAGTGCGATCCGCTTCCCGTTCAGGCGAGCGCGGGGGCGCCGCCGGCCCGGCCGGAGCTCGCCGACGTGATCGGGCAGCGCGAGGCGGTGGAAGCCCTCGTGGTCGCCGCCGCCGGCGGACACAACATGCTCATGTGCGGGCCACCGGGTGCCGGGAAGACGATGCTCGCGCGGCGGCTTCCCGGGATCCTGCCCGAACTCGACGATGCCGCCGCGCTGGCGGTCGCGTGCGTCCGGTCGCTGTCCGGCCACGCGGTCACCGAGATCTCACGCACCCCTCCCTTCGAGGCGCCGCACCACAGCGCGAGCACGGCCGCGCTGGTCGGCGGAGGATCGCGGGTGATCCGCCCGGGCGCGATCGCGCGAGCCTCCGACGGCGTGCTGTTCCTCGACGAGGCCGGCGAATTCACCGCGCACGCGCTCGACGCGCTGCGCCAGCCGCTCGAGACCGGTGAGATGCGGATCGACCGCGCGGGGTCGACCGCGGTGTTCCCGGCGCGCGTGCAGCTCGTGCTCGCGACCAACCCGTGTCCGTGCGGCAGCCACGGCATCCGCGGCGGCGAGTGCGTGTGCCCGCCTGCCGCCGTCCGCCGCTACCTCGGCCGTCTGTCGGGTCCGCTGCGCGACCGCATGGACGTCGAGCTGACGCTCGCGCGCGTCACGACGGTCGATGCCCCCGGCGGCCCGCCGCCCGTGAGCACGGCCGCCGCGCGGGCGCGCGTCCTGGCGGCGCGACGGCGTGCCGCGGAGCGTCTGGCGGGCACGCCGTTCCGCCGGAACGCGGACGTCACGGGGGCGTGGCTGCGCAACGGTCCGTGTGCGCCCGCGCCCGTCGTGCGGCGTCCTCTCGATGCGGCGCTCCAGCGCGGCGCCCTGACCTTGCGCGGCTACGACAGGGTGCTGCGCGTGGCGTGGTCGGTGGCCGACCTCGACGGGGCGTCGCAGCTCGGTCCGCACCACATCGGGCGCGCTCTGTACCTCAAGAAGGGGATCGCGGCGTGAGCGTGCCCGGACTGTCGCCGCGCGAGGCCCGCGAGGCGCTGCGCGGGCTGCGGGTGCGGGCCGCCGACGAGCGGGCGGCGGTCGCCGCCTATGCGTCGGCCGTCTGGTCGGTGCTCGCCGAGCCGGGTGATGGAGTCGCCGGTCGGCTCGTCGGCGCCGTCGGACCGGAGTCGGCTCTGCAGGTGCTGCTCGCCGGTGACAGGAGCGCGCCGGGTGCCGTGGCGATCGACGACGGTGAGTTCGCTCGCGCACGGGGGCGGTGGACGCCGCGGCTGTCGGCGGATGCCGTGCAGGGCTCGCTCCGTGCGGCGGCGCAGGCCGGGGTGGCGCTGATCACGCCCGCCGACCCGCTGTGGCCCCGTCGCCTCGACGACCTGGGCGAGCACGCGCCGATCTGCCTCTGGGTCCGCGGCGACCCGCGCGCGCTCGGCGTCGAGCCGGCGGTCGCGCTCGTGGGCGCACGCGCGGCCACGGGGTACGGCGAGCACGTCGCGATGGAACTGGCCGCCGGCCTGGCGGGCGGGGGCGTCGCGATCGTGTCGGGCGGCGCCTACGGCATCGACGGCGCAGCGCACCGGGCCGCGCTGAGCGCCGGCGGGACGACGCTCGCACTGTCGGCCGGAGGAGTGGACCGCCCGTATCCCGCCGGGCACGCGGCGCTGTTCGACCGGATGACGGTGCGAGGCGCCGTGGCCGCCGAGGTCCCGTGCGGCGCGGCGCCGACGAAATGGAGGTTCCTGCAGCGCAACAGGATCATCGCGGCTCTGGCCGGCGCGACGGTCGTGGTCGAGGCGGGGTGGCGCAGCGGATCGCTCAACACGGCGGGTCACGCCGCCGCCCTGGGCAGGCCGCTCGGCGCCGTGCCGGGACCGGTCACGAGCGCGGCCTCGGCCGGCACTCATCGGCTGCTGCGGGAGTACGCCGCGGAGTGCATTACGAGCGCGGACGACGTGCGGGAGCTGATGGGGTGGAGCGCGGCCGCCGACCCCGCGGCGCCCGCGGCGCTCGCGGCCGACCGTCCGCCGGAGATGACCCGCGTCCTCGATGCGCTCGCGGCGCGCACGCCTCGTTCGATCGACCAGGTGGCCGCTCGCAGCGGAATGTCGCCCGGCGAGGTCGAGGCGGAGCTCGGCGTCCTCGAACTCGAGGGAGCCGCGGTGCGCGAGGTCCACGGATGGCGCACCGCCGGGCGAGGGGATGGGTGACGCGGCTCGACGCCGGCCCGGGCGGGCGGCGCTCTGGACGGACACGCCGTTCCGGGGCTACGCTGGCGCTCAATTCCGCACCCGAGCGGAAGCATCGAACCGGCCGGAGCGGCGGATCGACGCATTCAGCCGAGAGCACCGCTCCGCGCGGAGGTGTTCGTCATGTCCGAATCGAGCTCCCCCCCCGACAAGCGCGGCGTGTCGCGCCGCACCGTCACCTCGGCGATGGCGTGGGCGGTGCCCGCGATCGCCGTCGCCGCCCCGGTCGCCGCGGTCGCGGCATCCGGTCCGCCCCCCTCTGTGCTCGTGGGCGTCGCCTGCAAGCTCCCCGGCTCGAGCCTGAGCAGGTGCCCTCCCGAGATCGCCCAGGGCATCTTCGCCGGCGACTTCGAGAAGGCGTTCGCGCTGCCGCTCCAGGTGACGAACACCACCAACAAGCCCATCGTGCTCAAGCCGAGCATCACGGTGACCAACGTGCGGGACGGCAACGGGAACCCCACGATCCCGTTCAATGTGCAGGGGATCTACCCGGACTACTGCACGCCCATCGACCCGGGCGAGTCCGTGGACGTCCTCATCTTCGCGAACTCCGACAACAGCGCGAACGACGACGTGTACGCCGACGTCACCGTCCCGTGGGGGCACACGTGTGCAGACACCGACCATGCGCCGATCTACATCCCGGACCTGTACGCGCCGTCGTTCCCGCCATGCTCGACCAACACCCCGTTCCCTGAGGGAGCGCCCACGTGCACGCCGCCGTTCTACCAGAATTGACGGCGGCCGCCTCGCGATGGCACGAGGCCGTGTGCGGTGAAGCGCGGAGCGTCGATCCGAGTGCGCCCTCCCCGAGCGGCATGCTGAGGGCATGCGCCTCTCGACCGCTGCCGAGGACTACGCCGCCCACCTGACCCAGGTGCGGCGGCTGTCGCCGGCGACGGTGCGCGCGTACCGGTCGGATCTGGCGGATCTCGCACGGGTGACGGGAGATCCGGACGTGGACCGGGTCGCGCTCGAGGACCTGCGCGAATGGCTCTGGGTCGCCACGCAGCGCGGAGACGCGCGCTCCACGCTCGCACGTCGCACCGCATCCGCCCGCGGGTTCTTCGCCTGGGCGACGGACACCGCGCGCATCGACGCCGACCCGAGCCTGCGCCTCGTCGCGCCGAAGCGGAGCCGGTCTCTGCCGAAGGTCGCTCCCGCCGACCAGGTCGCACAGCTGCTCGACGCCCTGGCCGAGCGGGCCCAGGACGGCGATCCGACCGCGCTGCGCGATCACGCCGCGCTCGAGCTGCTCTACGCCGCCGGCATCCGCGTCAGCGAACTCTGCGGACTCGACGTGGACGATCTCGACCGGTCGCGTCGCACCGTCCGCGTGATGGGCAAGGGATCCAAGGAGCGCGTGGTCCCCTTCGGCGCGCCCGCGCTCGCGGCGATCGACGCCTACCTCGTGCGCGGACGGCCGGCGCTCCTGGAGCGGGCGGAGAACCGCGGCGCGGCCCGCGCGCTGTTCCTGGGGGCGCGCGGCGGCCGGCTCGGCCCGCGCGCGGTGTACGACGTGGTCTCGCGCGTGCTCGGTCCGATCGTCGGGGGAGCGGCCGGCCCGCACGCGCTGCGTCACTCCGCGGCCACCCATCTGCTGGACGGCGGGGCCGACCTGCGCTCCGTGCAGGAGCTGCTGGGCCATGCCAGCCTGGGCACGACCCAGATCTACACGCACGTCTCCAGCGAGCGGCTCGCGGCGGCCTACCGGCTCGCCCACCCGCGGGCGTGACGCGGCGTCAGCAGCAGGGGAGCAGCACCGCCCGCGGCACACCGCCCAGCAGCGCCATCGGGTTCAGGTAGTCGCCGTGCAGGCGCACCCCGATGTGGAGCGTTCCGGGCTCGGCGTGGCCGCCTGTCGCGAGGGAGCCGAGGACCTCGCCGCGGCGGACGACCGCGCCGGGCCGGAGGTCGCACGCAACCGGCTCGAGGGTCGTGACCAGGCCCGCGCCGTGGTCGATCGTGACGACGGGGCGATCGGCCACGAGCCCCGAGAACGCGACGACGCCGTCGGCCGGGGAGAGGACCCGCTGGATGCCGACGGGCCGCACATCGACGCCGCGGTGACCGCTGCCGTAGGGGTGCGCGGGCGCCGAGTACGCGCGCTCGAGGCGGAACGCGCCGACCGGCCAGGTCCACCCGCCCGCGATCGCCTCGGACACGACGTCACCGGGCAGCGCGGGCGTGGCCGGATGGGCGGCGGCAGCGGGGACGAGGAGGCCGAGCAGCAGCGCGAGCACCAGGGCGGCGACGGAGCGCCGGACCGCGTGCGCCGGAGTGCGTGAGTCGTTCATGCGGCGATCCTCGAGCCCGCCGCGCGTGCTCGCGCCCGGCGGGGAGCATCGGTGGATCGTCTGCGCGCACCCGGCTACGGGGGAGGAGGCGCCGACTGGTACACTGGAGGTCGCATCCCGCTCGTCGGGATGACTACGCGTGCCCAGAGCGCGAGCGCCGTCCGCGAGGATCGCGCCGCGCGGCATCCACTCCCACCGGTCCCCGAGACATCTCGGGGCGGGCGTGTGCCGGGCACCAGGCACGTCGCACACAGGTGCGATACGAACACAACCGCAAGCAGGCGCGCACGCGCCAGAACAGGAGAACGGCCATGGCCGTCGTCACCATCCGCCAGCTGCTCGACAGCGGCGTTCACTTCGGACACCAGACCCGCCGGTGGAACCCGAAGGTCAAGCGCTTCATCCTCACGGAGCGCAGCGGCATCCACATCATCGACCTGCAGCAGTCGCTGTCGTACATCGACAAGGCGTACGAGTACGTCAAGGAGACGGTCGCCCACGGCGGCACCGTCCTCTTCGTCGGCACGAAGAAGCAGGCTCAGGAGATCATCGCCGAGCAGGCCACGCGTGTCGGCCAGCCCTACGTCAACGAGCGCTGGCTCGGCGGCCTCCTCACCAACTTCGCCACGGTGAGCAAGCGCCTCGCCCGCATGAAGGAGCTCGAGGAGCTCGACTACGACGACCCGGCGTCGAGCGGCCTCACCAAGAAGGAGCTTCTGATCAAGAAGCGCGAGCTCGACAAGCTGCACAAGTCGCTCGGCGGCATCCGCAACATGTCGAAGACGCCGTCGGCCATCTGGGTCGTCGACGCCAAGCGCGAGCACCTCGCCATCGACGAGGCCAAGAAGCTCGGCATCCCGGTCATCGGCATCCTCGACACCAACGCCGACCCGGACGAGTTCCAGTACCCGATCCCCGGCAACGACGACGCGATCCGCTCGGTCTCGCTGCTGACCCGCATCATCGCCGACGCCGCGGCCGAGGGCCTCATCCAGCGTCACCAGCCCGCCGACGAGGCCGAGGCCGCCGAGCCGCTCGCCGAGTGGGAGCGCGAGCTCCTCGAGCAGGCCGCTCCGGAGCAGTCGTCGGCCGAGACCGCGAAGGTCGCCGACGAGGCCGGGGCGAGGGCCGAGGCGGACGAGATCGTCGCCGAGGAGCAGGCCGCCGAGGGTCAGGCCGCGACCGAGTCGGCCGACGACGCCGCCGGCGCCGAGGCCGCCTCGAAGTAGCCGACGGTCCCGAACCGCTTCCGTCGCGGCGGGGCGCGCGCACCGGCGCGCCCCCGCCGGGACATTCACGACAACGCAGAACAAAAAGGAGCCGCCACCCATGGCAAACTTCACGATCGCGGACATCAAGGCGCTGCGCGAGCAGCTCGGCACGGGCATGGTCGACACCAAGAAGGCGCTCGAGGAGGCTGACGGCGACGTCGAGAAGGCCGTCGAGATCCTCCGCCTGAAGGGTGCGAAGGGCAACGCCAAGCGCGCCGACCGCTCGACCAGCGAGGGCCTCGTCGCCGCTCGCGAGGGCGAGGGTCAGGTCACCCTGGTCGAGCTCGCCTGCGAGACCGACTTCGTCGCGAAGAACGACCGTTTCATCGCACTGGCCGACAAGGTCGCCGACGCCGCCGCCGCCGCATCGGCCGACTCGGTCGAGGCGGCCCTCGCCGCCGACGCCGACGGCAAGACCGTCGAGCAGCTCATCCAGGACGAGGCCGCCATCATCGGCGAGAAGGTCGAGCTCCGTCGCGTGCGCACCCTGTCGGGCGACAGCTTCGAGGTGTACCTGCACAAGACCAGCAAGGACCTGCCCCCGCAGGTCGGCGTCGTGCTCGCCTACTCGGGTGAGGACGCCGAGACGGCCCGCAGCATCGCGCAGCACATCTCGTTCGCCAACCCGTCGTACCTGAACCGCGACGAGGTCCCCGAGGCCGATGTCGAGAAGGAGCGCGAGATCGTCACCGAGATCTCGCGTGCCGAGGGCAAGCCCGAGGCTGCTCTGCCGAAGATCGTCGAGGGCCGCGTCAACGCGTTCTTCAAGCAGGTCTCGCTGCTCGACCAGGACTACGCGAAGGACAACAAGCAGTCCGTCGCCAAGATCGCGAAGGACGCCGGGCTCACGCTCACCGGCTTCGCTCGCTTCAAGGTCGGCGCGTAACACGCTCGAAAGGCCCGCATCGTCGAGATGCGGGCCTTTCTCATGCCCTTTTGGATACATTCGTCACGACGAGAGGAATACCGTGAGCAGTGAATCGACCGGGCGCCGTCGCGTCCTTCTGAAGCTTTCGGGTGAGGCGTTCGGCGGGGGCCGGCTCGGCGTCAACCCCGACGTGGTGAGTCAGATCGCGCGCGAGATCGCCGCCGCGGTGGACGAGGTCGAGGTCTCGGTGGTGGTCGGCGGAGGCAACTTCTTCCGCGGCGCCGAGCTCAGCCAGCGCGGGATGGACCGCGGGCGCGCCGACTACATGGGCATGCTCGGCACGGTGATGAACGCGCTCGCGCTGCAGGACTTCCTCGAGCAGGCCGGCGCAGCCACGCGTGTGCAGTCGGCGATCGAGATGACGCAGGTCGCCGAGCCGTACATCCCGCGTCGCGCCGAGCGCCACATGGAGAAGGGACGTGTCGTGATCTTCGGCGCCGGTGCGGGGCTGCCGTACTTCTCCACCGACACCGTCGCCGCCCAGCGCGCCCTCGAGATCGGCGCCGACGAGGTCCTCGTGGCCAAGAACGGCGTCGACGGCGTCTACACCGCCGACCCGAAGAAGGACGCCTCGGCCACGCGCATCGACCGGCTTACGTACAACGACGCCCTCCAGCGCGGACTGAAGGTCGTCGACTCGACGGCGTTCAGCCTGTGCATGGACAACCGCATGGACATGCGCGTGTTCGGCATGGAGCCGGCGGGGAACATCACCAAGGCACTCCTCGGCGACGCCATCGGCACGCTGGTCACGGCGTGACGCGGCGCGGCTGAGTAGACTGAACAGGCCCATCAACGCGAAGGAGACACAGTGATCGCGGACGTCTTGGCCGAAGCCGGAACGCGCATGGACCGCGCCGTGGAAGGCGCGAAGGATGACTTCGCGACGGTGCGCACCGGACGGGCGAACCCGCAGCTGTTCCAGAAGGTGCTCGTCGACTACTACGGCTCGCCCACGCCGCTCGACCAGCTCGCGTCGCTGAACGCGCCCGAGGCGCGCTCGCTCATCGTCACGCCCTACGACAAGTCGGCGCTCAAGGCCATCGAGCAGGCGATCCGCGACATGCCGAACCTGGGCGCGAATCCCACGAACGACGGCAGCATCGTCCGCATCACGATGCCCGAGCTCACCGAGGAGCGCCGCAAGGAGTTCGTCAAGCTGGTCCGCAGCAAGGGCGAGGACGCCAAGGTCCACATCCGCGGCCTGCGGCGCAAGTCCAAGGACGAGCTGGACGCGCTCAAGGGCGAGGTCGGCGAGGACGAGCTGGTCCGAGCCGAGAAGGAGCTCGACGCTCTCACGCGTGCGCACGTCGACGCCATCGACGAGGCGCTCAAGCGCAAAGAAGCAGAACTGCTCGAGGTCTGAGGCCCTGGTGATGTCCGACGCGTCCGGGGCAGCGCCCGACGATCGGGCCGCCGAACCGCAGACCGCGCCCCCGGCGGGCGCGGACGGCCATGCCGGGCCGGAAGAGTCCGGTGCGGCGTTCCCGGCGCAGGTGCGCTCGGCCCGCGCGGAGTTCGAGCACCATGTTGCGCAGGCGCGCGCGGAGTTCGAAGAGGCGAACGAGCGCATCAAGGAGCGCACGGGCCGCGACCTGATCGTGGCGGTGCTGATCGGCCTCGGGATCGGCGCGGTCGTGCTCGGCACGCTGCTGTTCGTGAAGGACCTGTTCGCGCTGTTCGCGCTGGCGGCCGTGCTGCTGGGCGTGTTCGAGTTCTCTCGCGCGCTGGTCGGGGCCGGACACCGGGTCGACCTGGTGCCGCAGCTCCTCGCCACCGCGGGGCTGGTCACGGGAGCCTACTTCCTCGACATCCGGATGCTGTGGGTGGCGCTCTTCGTCGCCATCGCGTTCGTGCTCGTCTGGCGCATGTTCGCCCAGATGATGGCGAAGGACGCCCGCACCTACGGCGACGTGCTCGGAGACGTCGTGATCGCCGGTTTCATTCAGCTGTACGTGGCGTTCATGGGCGCCACCTGCGTCGTCCTGCTCGAGCAGGACGGCGGGCAGTGGTGGGTGCTCTCGTTCATCGTCATCGCGGTGGCCGCCGACACCGGCGCCTACATCACCGGCATCACCCTCGGCCGCCACAAGATGGCGCCCCGGATCAGCCCGAACAAGACGTGGGAGGGCTTCGCTGGGGCGGGGGCGGCGGCCATGATCGCCGGCGTGCTGCTGGCGACCCTCCTCCTCGGACTCCCCTGGTGGGCGGGTGTGGTCTTCGGCCTCGTCGTGCTGGGCACGGCGACGATCGGCGACCTGGGAGAATCGATGATCAAGCGCGATCTCGGAATCAAGGACATGAGCTCGTGGCTCCCGGGCCACGGCGGCGTCCTCGACCGGCTCGATTCGATCCTTCCGTCGGCGACGGCCGCGCTCGCCCTGTACATCCTCCTCTCACCCCTCCAGGCAGCATGACGACCTCTGACACCGCGGCGGCGGCCGCCACCTTCCCCCAGACCTCGGGGCGCACCAAGGGCTACGAGAAGCAGGCGGTGGACGACTTCCTCCAGCGCGCCCGCCGCGCGTTCGAAGGCTCCGACGATGCGATCACGGCCGCGGACGTGCGCGGTGCCGCCTTCCCGCTCGTGCGCCGAGGGTACGACGTGGCCTCGGTGGACCACGCCCTGGGACGCATCGAGGACGCCTTCGCCGCGCGGGAGCGCGAGCAGGCCGTCTCACACGTGGGCACCCGCGAGTGGGTGGGGCGCACGAAGGAGTCCGCCCAGGAGATCCTGAACCGCCTGACGCGCCCGGCCGGGCACCGGTTCGACCGCGTCGGAGCCCTCCACTACGGCTACCGCATCGACGAGGTGGACCTCGTGGCCGAGAAGATCGCGCGCTATCTCGAGCGCGGCGACGCGGTCACCGTCGAGCAGGTCCGGTCGGTCGCGTTCCGCATGCAGCGCGGCGGCTACCGCGAGCTTCAGGTCGACGCGGTGCTCGACGCCGTCGTCGAGGTGATGCTCGCCATCCGCTGAGCAGCGGCCCGGCGCCCGCTGAGCGAGACCGGCGAAATGGAACCGGCGCACGCGAATCGGTACACTCGGGGGACTGTGACCACTGGCGACGTGACCCACCCCACGCGACGCGACGCGCGAGCGCAGCGGGCCGCAGCGGAGGCATCGCAGCTCGCCCCCGCTTCGGCTCCTTCGGCTGCGCCGATCGCGGTGCGGCCGGCGCGCGTCGCCGCGGCGCCCGCGCCGGAGCGCTGGTCGCGGCGCCGCGGGGTCCTGGCGGTGTTCGCGGTCTTCGCGGTCCTCGGATTCGCCGTGGCCTACGTGGGGCCGATCGGAGCCGCGCTTCCGCCGGCGAACGCCGACATCACGGTTCCGGTGACCCTGTACGCGAGCGCCGTCGGCGATGTGCAGACACGTCCCGTGGACGCCGATGCCGAGGCGGCCGAGACACCTGATCTCGACCGGGGCGGCTACTCGGTGTACGTGACGCCCAAGCCGGAGCCCGTCGAGGCGGAGACGGCGTCCGCGTCGTCGGATGTCTGGAGCCCGCCGTTCGTGACGCCCGACCCGGGAACCGCTCAGGCGATCGCCTACGACATGGTCAAGGCGCGCGGCTGGGGCGACGACGAGTTCGCGTGCCTCGTCGCGCTGTGGAACCGCGAGTCGGGCTGGCGCGTGAACGCCTACAACCCGTACAGCGGCGCCTACGGCATCCCGCAGTCGCTGCCGGGTTCGAAGATGGCCACCGCCGGCGCCGACTGGGAGACCAACCCCGCCACGCAGATCACGTGGGGCCTCGGCTACATCGGCGGACGGTACGGCAGCCCGTGCGGCGCGTGGGGCCATTCCGAGGCCTACGGCTGGTATTGAGGCCATGCCCCGATCCAACCGCCGTCGCCCGGATGCGGCGGGCGACGATTCGTTCGATCGCCTGCTCGCGGGGTTCAAGCGCACCGAGTCGCGGCGGGGCGCGGAGTGGACCGTGCAGCCGGTGGGCGCCGGTCGTTCGCAGAAGGAGTACAGCTGTCCCGGGTGCGGGCGGCTGATCGGCGTCGGGGTCGCGCACGTGGTCGTGTGGCGAGCGGACGGCGTTCTCGGAGACAGCGCCGACCTCGCGGCGCGCAGACATTGGCATACCCAGTGCTGGAGGATCGGCTGACATGGAGATTCGCGGACCGATGATGCTGCCCGCACAGCGGGAGGACATCACGCTCGAGACGATCGACGGCGTCGAACTCGTGGGCGAACTGGCCGTGCCGCTGGACCGCGAGCCGGTCGCGACGCTGGTCACCCTGCATCCGCTGCCCACGGCGGGCGGCTTCATGGACTCCCACATCATCCGCAAGGCGGCTGCTCGGCTGCCGGCTCTCGCGGACCTCGCGGTGCTGCGGTTCAACACGCGGGGGACGACGTCGCCGCGCGGCACGAGCGGCGGCGAGTTCGACGGCGGCCGGGCGGAGGCGTTCGACGTGGCGGCCGCGGTCGACTTCGCGCGCGAGCGCGGTCTGCCGCACCTGTGGATCGTCGGCTGGTCCTTCGGGACCGAGCTGGCGCTGAAGTACGGCCGCGATCACGCCGTCGACGGGACCATCCTGCTCTCGCCGCCGCTGCACCGCACCTCGCCGGAGGAGCTGGCGGCGTGGGCCGGCGATCCCCGCCCCATGGTGGTGCTCGTCCCCGAGCACGACGACTTCCTGCGGCCGGACGCCGCCGTCGAGCGCTTCGCCGGGGTGCCGCACGCGAACCTCATCGCGGTGGACGGCGCCAAGCACCTGTGGGTCGGCGAGACGCAGACGCGTCGCGTCCTGACCGAGATCGTGGCGGCGGTCAATCCCGACGCGCTCCCGCTGCCGACCGAGTGGCACGGCAAGGTCGTCGAAGGGGTCTGAGTCACCGTTCGTTCTGCCGGGGGATGACCACCTGGCGGTAGAGGATGAGGATGCTCGCCGCGACGGGGATGGCGATGAGCGCTCCGAGCAGGCCGAGCAGCGAGCCGCCCGCGAGGGCGGCGATCACCACGACGGCCCCCGGCACCGACACGGCGCGGCTCATGATGCGCGGCGAGATCACGTACGCCTCGATCTGCATGTACACGAGGTAGTAGATCGCCGCGATGAGCGCCGTCGTCGGCGTGCTCAGACCGGGGATCAGACAGGTCAGCACGATGATCGTCGACCCGGTGAGGGTGCCCACCAGCGGGATGAGCGAGAAGAAGAACGCGATCACCGCCAGCACCGCGGGGAACGGCGCTCCGATGATCGACAGGAAGATGGCGCTCAGCACGCCGTTGATGACGCCCAGGCTCAGCTGCCCGATGACGTAGAAGCCCACCGAGTCGGTGATCTGCTCGCCGAGGTCGATGAAGCGCGCGCGCTTGGACGCCGGCACGAGCTGGTACACGGCCCGCTTCAGGCTCGGGGTCGACGCGGTGAAGTAGATCGTCAGGATGAGCACGATGAAGGCGCCCGCGAGTCCGGCCAGGATGCTCCCCGCGAAGGCGATGAGCCCCCCGCCCACCTGGCTGCCGACGGCGCTGAGGTCGAGCGAGTCGACCCACTCCTGGATGTAGAGGAAAACCTGATCGACCTCGAGCAGGGGGAAGGTCGTCGTCATCCATTCGCGCAGTTCGGTCACCGGGTCCCAGGTGCCCCGCTCGATGAGCGACTGCACCGTCGTGACGAGCTGCGTGATCTGGCCCACGATGATCGGGACCACCATGAGGACGATGCCCGCGAACATCGCCAGGACCGCCAGCACCGTCACGAGCACGGCCGCCCATCGGGGGAGTCTCCGGCGCTCGAGCCACGCGACGATCGGGTCGAGGCCGAGCGAGAGGAACAGCGCCGTGCCGACGTACAGCAGGATGGTGGAGAGCGTCTGGACGCTGCCGATCAGGAGCAGCCCGAGTCCGACGCCGAGGGTCGCGACGAATGCCACTCGGAACGGATTGTGGAACTTCATCCGGCCGTCACGCCCTCTCCCGGCGAAACTGCGCCGACTCGTGATCAGAATACGCACGCGGCGCGCCGAAACGCGGCTGCGCCGTGCTCCCACGGCGCTTTCAGGTCTATTTCGCTACGCTGATCAGTCGAGTCCAGGCACGTCCGGCATGGACGCGTCCGTGAGAGGTGTTCTGAGTGCGATTCGTATGGGCCGTGGCGGCCTTCGTCCTCGCGGCGGTGATGATCGGCGCTGGCATCGCCCAGCGAACGGTCTTCCAGGGACCCGATTCGGAGACGGCGGCCGTCCCCGCGCACGAGTCCACGCCGTACGTGATGATCGACGGCGCCGTGCTGAACCGCCTGCCGGGCGCGCAGACGCTTCGCGCGCAGGCGGACGGCGACATCTTCGCCGCCTACGGGCGCACCGCGGACATGACCGCGTGGCTCTCCGACGCGACGTACACCTCGGTCACGCTCGCAGACGACGGTGAGATCGTCGCGGAGACGGTCGTTCCCGAGCCCGAAGCGGTCGCCGAGGACGACGCGGAGGCCGAGGAGGACACGGACGCCGCGAACCCCGGCCGCAATCCCGCCGGATCCGATCTGTGGCTCGACGAGTTCACCCAGACGGATCTCATGATCGCGCCGCTGCAGCTGCCCTCGGAGATGAGCGTGATCGTCGCGACCGACGGCACCGAGCCCGCGCCCAGCACGATCACGCTGTCGTGGCCGATCCCCAACGCGACGCCCTGGGCGGGACCGCTCATCGTCGGGGGAGCCGTTCTGATGGCGATCGGCGTGCTGCTGTACATCCTCGGGTTCCGGCACGCCCGCCGCGCACGCGGACCGCGTCGCAAGGGTCTGCCGCTTCCTCCCACCGAGCCGATCGACGTCGCCGTCGAGGGCGAGGAGAAGGGCGTCATCAGCGCGTCCGGCCCGACCCGTCGCTCGCTCGGCAGCAGCCGCCGCACGCTCGTGGCGATCCCCGCCCTCGCGGTGTCGGCTCTGCTGTTCGCCGGCTGCGACGCGGATGCCTGGCCGGAGCTGGCCGCGACTCCGACGCCGAGCCCGAGCGCGACGGTCATCGTGCCCGAGGGGCAGCAGTCGCCGGCGGTCACGAAGGCCCAGGCCGAGCGCATCCTCTCGCGCATCGCCGAGACGGTCGCCCAGGCCGACGAGGACCTCTCGGTGAAGACGGCCTCCACACGGCTCAGCGGCGCGATGCTCGAAACGCGCACGACCAACTACACGCTGCGCGACGCGATCTCGGACTACAAGACCCCCGCGGCGATCCTCGCGAAGCCGCTGTCGATCGTCCTCCCGCAGGCCTACGACGGCTGGCCGCGGTCGGTGCTCGCGGTCGTCGACGACGTCGAGACCAAGACCTCCAGCATCATGGTGATCACGCAGGAGGACCCGTGGTCGGAGTACGAGCTCAGCTACCAGGCGAGCCTCGAGGCCGACACGCCGATGCCCGACCTCGCGCCCTCGTACATCGGGGCCACACAGGTCGCGCCCGATTCGCCGTTCCTCATCATGCAGCCCGATCAGGTCGCCGCGGCGTACGCCGACATCATCAACAACGGCGATGACAGCGAGTACGCCGGCCTGTTCGACGCCGAGACCGACCAGTTCCGGCTCAAGATCGAGAGCGACCGGGAGCGCCGGCTGAAGGAGTTCAACGAGACCGCGTCGAAGACCGGCAGCCTGACCTTCTCGTCGAAGGCGGGGTCGGAGGAGCCGTTCGCGATCGCGACCCTCGAGAGCGGCGCCATCGTCGCCGTCACGGTCGAGGAGTCCGACAAGGTCAAGCCGACCAACAGCGACGCGGTCATCAAGCTCGAGAACAACCCGACGGTCGAGACCCTCGCCGGTGTCGAGCAGTCGGCCTCGGGCTTCACGACCACGTTCCTCGACCAGCTGTTCTTCTACGTGCCCGGACAGGGATCGAGCGAGAAGATCCAGCTCCTGGGATACGCTTCGGACATTCTCAACGCGAAGGTGATCAAGTGACCGATGCCTCTCTGGGCGCCGCCGTGCGCGGCGCCGTCGACCTGTCGTCCCTGCGGAACAAGCCCGCTCCGAACGCCGCCGCGCCGACCGCCGGCGCAGGCTCGTTCGTGATGGACGTCACCGATGCCACGTTCGGCCAGGCGATGGAGCTGTCGCGCACCGTCCCGGTCGTGGTGGACCTGTGGGCCGAGTGGTGCGGGCCGTGCAAGCAGCTGAGCCCCGTGCTCGAGAAGGTCGTCACGGAGCACGCCGGGCGCCTGGTGCTCGCGAAGGTCGACGTCGATGCGAACCCGCAGATCTCGCAGGCGTTCCGCGCGCAGTCGATCCCGATGGTCGTCGCCCTCGTCGCCGGTCAGCCGGTTCCCCTGTTCAACGGGGCGGTGCCCGAGCAGCAGGTGCGCGAGGTGTTCGCCCAGCTCCTGCAGCTCGCCGCTCAGCACGGCGTGACGGGGTCGGTGGGCGAGCCCGCTGAGGAGGGCGCCGAGCCCGCCGAGCCGCCGCTCCCGCCGCTCCACGCCGAAGCGCACGACGCGATCGAGGCCGGCGACTACGCCCGCGCCATCGCGGCGTACGAGAAGGCGATCGCCGAGAACCCCCGCGACGCCGATGCGCGCGCGGGACTCGGCCAGGTGCGCCTGCTGGACCGCGTGCAGGGCGTCGACCTCGAGGCCGCGCGCGCCGCTGCCGCCGCAGACGCGCGCGATGTCGCCGCGCAGCTCGTGGTGGCCGACCTGGATGTGGCCGGAGGCCACGTCGCCGACGGCTTCGACCGGCTGCTCGAACTCTTCCAGGAGCTGCCCGGCGACGAGCGCGCCGCCGTGCGCGAGCGCCTGCTCGAGCTGTTCGGGGTCATCGGCGACGGCGACCCGCGCGTCGTGCGCGCCCGCTCCCGCCTGGCGTCGATGCTGTTCTGAGGTCCGTCGACATGCACGACGAGGGGGCCGCGGCGCACGCCGCGGCCCCCTCGTCATCCGTCACCCCTGCGTGGGTGAGGGGATGTGCGCGTGGGGTGCGTGCTTGAGCCACAGCACCCCCAGCGGCGGGAGGATCATCCGGGCCCGGTGGTCGTCGCCGGCGGTCACCATGCCGAGGTTGCCGACGCCCGAGCCTCCGAACTCCTGCGCGTCGGAGTTGAGGATCTCCTGCCACACACCCTTCTCGGGCATGTCGAGCTCGTAGTCGTACACGGGGTTGCCGGCGAAGTTGCACACCATCACGATCGTGTTGCCGTGCCAGTCGCGCCGCGCGATGGCCTGGACGTTCGGGTTCCAGGTCGGCGCCCCCAGCCTCGTGAAGGCCGATCCGTCGGAGTCGCGCGACCACAGGGCGGACTCGTCGCGGTACACGCGGTTGAGGTTGCCGACGAAGCTCTGCAGCTGCCGGTGGGCGGGCTGGTCGAGGATCCACCAGTCCAGCTCCCTGCCCTCGGACCATTCGGCGTACTGGCCGAACTCCTGGCCCATGAACAGCAGCTGCTTGCCCGGGTGCCCCCACATGTACGCCAGGAAGGCGCGCATGTTGGCCAGCTGCTGCCAGTGGTCGCCGGGCATCCGCCCGATGAGGCTGCCCTTGCCGTGCACGACCTCGTCGTGGCTGATCGGCAGGATGAAGTTCTCGCTGAACGCGTAGACGTACGAGAACGACAGTTCGCCCTCGTGATGCCCGCGGTAGAGCGGGTCGCGCGAGATGTACGTCAGCGAGTCGTTCATCCAGCCCATGTTCCACTTGAATCCGAACCCGAGTCCGGCGTGGTCGGTGGGCTTGGTCACGCCGGGGAAGCTCGTGGACTCCTCGGCGATCATCGCGATCCCCGGGTAGCGCTTGTACGCGGTCGCGGTGACCTCCTGCAGGAACGAGATGGCTTCGAGGTTCTCGCGGCCGCCGTGGATGTTGGGCGTCCACTCGCCCGGTTCGCGCGAGTAGTCGAGGTACAGCATCGATGCGACGGCGTCCACCCGCAGACCGTCGACGTGGAACTCCTCGAGCCAGTACAGCGCGTTGGCGACGAGGAAGTTGCGCACCTCGCGCCGGCCGTAGTCGAAGATGAGGGTTCCCCAGTCCTTGTGCTCACCGCGGTGCGGATCGCCGTGCTCGTAGAGCGTGTCGCCGTCGAACCGCGCCAGCGCGAAGTCGTCCTTGGGGAAGTGGCCCGGGACCCAGTCCATGATCACGCCGACGCCCGCCTGGTGGAGCCGGTCGATCAGGTACCGCAGGTCGTCCGGCCGGCCGAAGCGGCTCGTGGGCGCGAAGTACCCGGTGACCTGGTAGCCCCACGAACCGCCGAACGGGTGCTCGGCCAGCGGCAGGAACTCGACGTGGGTGAAGCCCAGCGAGGTGACGTAGTCGACGAGGGCGTCGGCGGCATCCCGGTACGACAGCCCCGCGCGCCACGAGCCGAGGTGCAGCTCGTACACCGACATCGGCTTGGACAGCGGCGTCGTGCGGCCCCTCGACGACATCCAGTCGCCGTCGGACCATTCGTACGACGACTCGGTGACGACGGATGCCGTCGCCGGCGGGACCTCGGCGAAGCGCGCCATCGGGTCGGCCTTGGTGACCCACGTGCCCCAGCGGGTGCGGAGCTCGAACTTGTAGGTGGAGCCGGACCCCAGACCGGGCACGAACAGCTCCCACACGCCGCTCGCGCCCATCGAGCGCATCGCGTGGCCCGTGCCGTCCCAGCCGTTGAAGTCGCCGACCACCCGGACGGCGCGCGCGTTCGGCGCCCACACGGCGAACCGGGCGCCGCGCGAGCCGTCGTGCTCGATCACGTGCGCCCCGAGGACGTTCCACAGCTGCTCGTGACGCCCTTCGGCGATCAGGTGCAGATCCAGGTCGCCGACGAGGGGTTCGTGCCGGTAGGGGTCGTCCGCCGTGTAGTCGGGGGCGTCGGCGTAGGTGGCGGTGATCTGGTATGGCCCGCGTCGGCCGTCGAGCGTGCCCTCCCAGATGCCCGACCGCACGTGCTCGAGCGGGACGCGGCGGCCGTCGTCGAAGACGGCGGTGACGGTTTCGGCGAGCGGGCGGCGCGTGCGGATCACCCACGTGCCGGGAGCGTCGCCGGCGTGGATGCCCAGCACCGCATGCGGATCGTGATGCGATCCTCCGGCGACCTCGTCGAGAAGTTCGGGGGAGAGGTGCATCATGACTCCTTCACGTGCAGGATGTGGACGGGCTCGCGGAACGCGTCGAGCATCACGAAGTTGTGATCCGTCCACGTCCAGGTCTCACCCGTGATGAGGTCTTCGACGTCGAAGGCGTCGCCGGGGGTCACGCCCCACACGCGCGTGTCGAGGTGCACGAGCGTCTGACGGACCGAGTGCGGGTCGACGTTGACGACGACGATGACGGTGTCGGACTTTCCGGTCGGCGACAGCGCGGCATCGAGGTGCTTGACGTACACGAGGATCGCGTCGTCGTCGCTCCAGTGGATGCTGAGGTTGCGCAGCTGGCGCAGCGCCGGATGCGCCGCGCGGATCTCGTTCAGCCGCGTGAGGAAGGGTGCGAGCGAGTCGCCGCGCTCCTCGGCGCCCGCCCAGTCGCGGACCTTGTACTCGTACTTCTCGTTGTCGATGTTCTCTTCGGAGCCGGGGCGGGCGACGTTCTCGTACAGCTCGTAGCCCGCGTACACGCCGTAGGTGGGCGCCGCCGTCGCGGCGATCGCCGCGCGGATGCGGTAGGCGGGGCGTCCGCCGAACTGCAGGTACTCGGTGAGGATGTCGGGGGTGTTGACGAACAGGTTCGGCCGCAGGAAGTCGTCCGTCTCGTGCGCGAGGCCGCTCAGGAACTCCTCGAGCTCCGCCTTGCTGTTGCGCCACGTGAAGTACGTGTAGCTCTGCTGGAACCCGGCGGCCGCCAGGCTCTGCAGCGGCGCCGGCCGCGTGAACGCTTCGGCGAGGAAGACCACGTCGGGGAAGTCCGTGCTGACCTTCGCGATGAGCCACTCCCAGAACTGGAGGGGCTTGGTGTGCGGGTTGTCGACGCGGAAGATGCGCACGCCCTGGGCGATCCAGTGGCGCACGACCCGCAGCACCTCGGCGCGGATGCCCTCGGGGTCGTTGTCGAAGTTGACGGGGTAGATGTCCTGGTACTTCTTGGGAGGGTTCTCGGCGTACGCGATCGAGCCGTCCGGGAGGGTCGTGAACCACTCCGGGTGCTCCTGGACCCACGGGTGGTCGGGCGCCGCCTGCAGCGCGAGGTCGAGGGCGACCTCGATGCCCTCGGCGCGAGCGGCGCGCACGAAGGCGCGGAAGTCGGCCAGCCGCCCGAGATCGGGGTGGACGGCGTCGTGCCCGCCCGCCTCGGATCCGATCGCCCACGGCGAGCCCGGGTCGCCCGGCTCGGTGCGGAGGGTGTTGTTGCGGCCCTTGCGGTTGATGTGCCCGATGGGGTGGATGGGCGGCAGATACAGCACCTGGAAGCCCATCTTCGCGACGGCCGGGAGCCGCCGCGCCGCCGTGCGGAACGTGCCCGACCTGACGGTGCCGTCCCGGCGTCGCTTGGCGCCCTCGGAGCGCGGGAAGAACTCGTACCACGCTCCGACGCCGGCGCGCTCGCGCTCCACCAGAAGCCGGCGCTCGTCGCCGAGGGTGGTCAGCGACATGAGCGGACGGTCGTGGAAGTACCCGGAGATGACGGCGTCGTCGACGATCTCGAGTGCGCCGTGGTCGGCGACGGATTCGCTGCGCAGCTGGGCGGCGGCCTCGCGGAGGCGGGCACGCTGCCCGACGGGGCGATTGCGCTCGCGAGCGGCCCGGTCGAACAGGCGCGCCCCCATCTCGCGCATGAGGGCGGTGTCGACGCCCGCCGCGATCTTGACGGACGCGGCGTGGTGCCACGTCGCGAAGTCGTCGGTGAATCCCTCGAACCGGAATCCCCACACTCCCTGCTCGAGGAGCGCCACGTGCGTCTGCCACGTGTCGAAGCCGTCCTCGAGGGCGGCCAGGCGGTGCAGCGACACGTCGCCCGACGGCGAGGTGAGGCGGACCTGCACCCCGATGCGATCGTGGCCCTCGCGGAACGACGTCACCGCGAACGGCACCACTTCGCCCTCGAACGCCGTGGGGGTGAAGTCCCCCCAGGGCACCGCCGGCCGCGGCTTGACCAGCGGCACACGGCGCGAGACGGTCGTCCGTTCGGACTGCCATTCGCGGGCTTCGCGGACGGGGATGGAGCTTGCGCTCCTCCAGGGGCGGGACTTCTGGCTACGGGACGAGCTGGCCACGACTCGAACCTATCGCGCCCGTCGCCCCGCCGACACCAGACCCGGCGGAGTGTGCAGACTCATTCGGCGCGGAACAGGTGCATCGACGTGCCCTCCAGCGACACGGTGTCGCCGGGGGCGTACGACGCGTGCTCGTCGGACGGGCGCTCGTCGGCGCTGGACCACTGCGAGACGAAGCGCGTGACGCCGTCGACGGCGGGGAGCGTGACCTCGATCGGGCTCTCGTTGCCGTGGACCATGAGCAGCACGCGGTTCGGGTGCTCGGCCTCGGGAGTGGACGTCGCGACGTACTGCAGTGTGCGGTGGGCGGGGTTGGTCCACCGCTCGCTGGACATCATCTCGCCGTGCCGGTCGTACCAGTCCATCACCGACGCCGACGGGGTGTGCTCGTCGAGCCGGGCGAACCGCACCGGCCGCAGCGCGGGGTTCTCGTGCCGGATCCCGATGAGGCGCTGCACGTGGGAGAGAAGATCGCGCTGCCACGGAGCGTGGTCCCAGGACAGCCAGGTCAGGGGCGAGTCGTGGCAGTACGCGTTGTTGTTCCCGCGCTGCGTGCGCCCGAACTCGTCGCCCGCCGTGATCATCGGGACCCCGGCCGACAGCAGGAGGGTGCCCATGAGGTTGCGCATGGCCTTGCGGCGCGTGGCGAGGATGCGCTCGTCGTCGGTGCGCCCCTCGGCGCCGTGGTTGAACGAGCGGTTCGTGTCGGCGCCGTCGCGGTTCTGCTCGCCGTTTCCGAGGTTGTGCTTGACGTCGTACGAGACCAGGTCGTTGAGCGTGAAGCCGTCGTGCGCCGTGACGAAGTTGACGCTCGCGACGGGGCCCCGCTCGGCGCTGAAGGTGTTCGACGATCCCGCGAGTCGCGTGGCGAGCCCGCCGATGCCGACCGGGGCGGTGGAGGCCCGCCGCGCGTAGTCGACGTCGCTGAGCCAGAAATTGCGGACCCGGTCGCGGTAGCGGTCGTTCCACTCGTGCCAGCCGTCGCCGAAGTTGCCGGTCTGCCATCCGCCCATGCCGACGTCCCACGGCTCCGCGATCTTCTTCACGCCCGCCAGCGCGGGGTCGTCGACGATCGCCCGCAGCAGCGGGTGCTCGGGCGAGAAGTGGTGGATCTCGTCGCGGCCGAGGGTGACGGCCAGGTCGAAGCGGAAGCCGTCGATCTGCACGTCGTTCGCCCAGTACCGCAGCGAGTCGAGCACGAGGCGCGAGGCGGCATCCGTCGCGGTGTTCACCGCGTTGCCGCACCCGGTGACGTCGATGTACGCGCCGTCGTCGTGCTGCCGGTAGTAGGCGTTGTTGTCGATGCCGCGCAGGCTCGAGCGGGGGCCGCCGATGCCCGCTTCGGAGGTGTGGTTGTAGACCACGTCGAGGATCACCTCGAGGCCGGCCTCGTGGAGCAGCCGCACCATGCCCTTGAACTCGCGCAGGACCGCCTCGGGTCCCTGCCGCCGGGCCTCGTCGGTGGCGTAGGGCGCGTGCGGCGTGAAGAAGTTGAGGGTGTTGTAGCCCCAGTAGTTCGACAGGCCGTGCTCGAGCAGGCGCGGCTCGGTGATGAACGCGTGCACGGGGAGCAGCTCGATCGCGGTGACGCCGAGTGAGAGGAAGTGGTCGATCATCGCGGGATGCGCCAGCCCCGCGTAGGTGCCGTGGAGGGCGGGCGGGATGAGCGGGTGCCGCTTGGACATGCCCTTGAGGTGGCCCTCGTAGATCACGGTGCGGTCCATGGGTGTTGCGGGCTTGGCGACTCCACCCCAGTCGAACGAGCCGTCCACGGCGACCGAGCGCCAGTCCCCGTAGCCGCCGCTGACCAGTCCGCGCGAGTACGGCTCGACCAGCAGCGTCCCGGAGTTGAACGTCGCGCCCGGACCGGGCGGCCCGTCGACCCGGATCGCGTACACGGTGCCGGGCTTCAGCCGCTTCGAGGTCGCGGCCCACACGCCGCCGCCGAGCGGCTCCATCGGCACCGTCGCGGTCGCCCAGTCGAGGTCGGCGGTGTCGAACATGACGAGCTCGACCGCGTTCGCCGATCCCGACCAGACACGCAGGGTTCCGCCCTCGGGGCCGAACCTGACGCCCAGATCGTCGAGGTCGGTGCTGAGCAGCCCCGGAGGAGTGATGACCGGGGACTGTTGACTCGACATGCGCTCTAGAGTAGTGACCGCGTGAGTCGCGGAGGTAACGCGCGAACGGGGGTGCGACATGGTGTATCTCGACCATGCGGCGACCACCCCGGTGCGACCCGAAGCCGTCGAGGCCTGGGCGCGGACCGCGTCCCTCACCGGCAACGCATCGTCCATCCATGCCGCCGGTCAGGCCGCACGACGCGCTCTCGAGGACGCGCGCGAGCGGCTGGCGGCGGTCGTCGGATGCGATCCGATCGAGGTCGTCTTCACCTCGGGCGGCACCGAGGCGGTCAATCTCGCGATCACGGGGATGTGGCGCGCCCGGGCTCGGGAGGACGGGGCGTTCGTGCTGCCCGACGGCGAGCACCATGCCGCGCTCGACGCCGTCGAGGCCCTCGCCGCACGGGAGGGGGCGACGGTCCGCCCCGTCCCGCTCGATCCGCAGGGTCGCATCGACGCCGATCGGTTCGCCGCGGCGCTGGACGGCGCGGTCGCGGCGACGGCGATCGCGGCGAACAACGAAGTGGGCACCGTCAATGACGTCCCGGCGCTCGCGCGCGCGGCATCCCTCGCCGCCGTGCCGCTGCATGTGGACGCCGTCGCGGCCTTCGGGCACGTGCGCGTGGACTACCGGTCGTGGCGGGCGGATGCCGCAGGCCCGGCGGGCCTGATCGCGATGAGCGTCTCGGCCCACAAGATCGGCGGCCCGACGGGTGTGGGAGCGCTCGTGGCGTCGCGCACCGCCGACCTCGTCCCGCTGCTGCGCGGCGGCGGCCAGCAGCGCGGCCTGCGCGCGGGCACGCAGGCCGTGGCGGGCGCGGTCGCGTTCGCCGTCGCGGCCGAGCTCGCCGAGGCGGAGCGCGAGAGCGAGCAGCGACGCCTGGCGGCGATGCGCCGCAGGCTCGTGGCGGGCGTGCTCGCGACGGTCGACGACGTCGAGCTGCTCGGCGATCCCGAGGAGCGCGTGCCTGGCAACGCCCACCTGCTCTTCCACGGCGCCGGGGGAGAGCCGCTGCTGTTCCTCCTCGACGTCGCCGGCATCTGCGTGTCGACCGGGTCGGCGTGCCAGGCAGGCGTCCCCGAGCCGTCCCACGTCGTGCTGGCTCTGGGGCGCACGGATGCCGAGGCGCGCCAGGTGCTGCGCTTCACGCTCGGGCGCACGAGCACCGATGCCGACGTCGATGCCGTGCTGGCGGCGCTCCCCGAGGCGGTCACCCGCGCGCGGGCCGCATCCGGCCGCCGTCCAGGCGCCCGCTCGTAGACTGGGCGCATGCGGATCCTGGCGGCCATGAGCGGTGGCGTGGACTCCGCCGTGGCGGCCGCACGGGCCGTCGAGGCGGGCCACGACGTCGTCGGCGTGCACCTCGCGCTCTCCCGCGCGGGCGGCACGCTGCGCACCGGCAGCCGCGGGTGCTGCACGATCGAGGACGCCATGGACGCGCGACGCGCCGCCGACCGCCTCGGCATCCCGTTCTACGTGTGGGACTTCTCGGAGCGGTTCCGCGACGACGTCATCGACGACTTCGTCGCCGAGTACCGCGCCGGCCGCACGCCGAACCCGTGCATGCGCTGCAACGAGAAGATCAAGTTCGCAGCGCTCCTCGAGCGAGCCCTCGAACTCGGCTTCGACGCCGTGTGCACGGGTCACTACGCGACGCTGGCCGACGGACCCGACGGGCTCGAGCTGCACCGTGCGTCCGACGCGGCCAAGGACCAGTCCTATGTGCTCGGCGTCCTGACGGCCGAGCAGCTAGCGCACACGATGTTCCCCCTCGGGTCCACACCCTCCAAGGCCGTCGTGCGCGCCGAGGCCGAGGCGCGCGGTCTGTCGGTCGCGCAGAAGCCCGACTCGCACGACATCTGCTTCATCCCCGACGGCGACACCAAGGGCTGGCTCGCCGAGAAGGTGGGCACCGCGACCGGCGACATCGTCGACCGCTCGGGATCGGTCGTCGGCAGCCACGAGGGAGCCCACGCGTTCACGGTCGGCCAGCGGCGCGGACTGCAGCTGGGCGTCCCGGCCCCCGACGGCAAGCCGCGCTTCGTGCTCGAGGTGCGACCGGTGAGCAACACCGTCGTGGTCGGCCCGAAGGAGGCGCTCGCGACCGCCGAGATCGCGGGGGAGCGGTACACGTGGGCGGGCGCTGCGCCCGAAGCAGACGCGTTCGCGTGCGACGTCCAGATCCGCGCGCACGCCGACCCCGTCCCCGCGCATGCCGTGATCGCGGACGGCGCTGTGACGGTGCGTCCCGCGACGCCGTTCGAAGGCGTCGCGCCCGGGCAGACGGCGGTGCTCTACGACGGCACGCGCGTGATCGGCCAGTTCACGATCGACCGCACGGTGTCGGCCGCACCCGCGGTCGCCTCGTGAGCACCGGCAGCGTCGGAGGCACTGCCTAGACTGACCGGGTGGCAGACGTTCCGACGCGACCGAGCACCGATCCGGCATCGCTGAGTCTCGACGAGGCGCGGGCCGAGGTCCAGGCGCTCATCGACCGCATCATCGACGCGCGCGACGCCTACTACGGCCGCGATGCAGAGGTGGTCGACGACGCGACCTACGACGCGTGGATGAGCAGGCTCGCCGAGATCGAGCAGGTCCACCCCGAGCTCCAGGGCCAGGACTCGCCCACGCTCACGGTGGGAGCGGCCGAGCGCTCCCTGTTCGCGCCCGTCGAGCACGCCGAGCGCATGCTGAGCCTCGACAACGTCTTCAGCGACGAGGAGTTCCTGGCGTGGACCGCCCGCGTCGAGCGCGACGCGGGACGCGCCGTGCACTATCTGTGCGAGCTCAAGATCGACGGTCTCGCACTGTCGCTGCGCTACGAGAACGGCCGGCTCGTCTCGGCGGCGACCCGCGGCGACGGCCGCGTGGGCGAGGACGTCACCGAGAACGTGGTGCAGATCCCGGGCATCCCGCACCGCCTGGCCGGAGCGGGGCACCCGCCGCTGGTGGAGGTGCGCGGCGAGGTGTTCTTCGCCGTCGCCGACTTCGACGCGCTCAACGCGTTCCAGCAGGAGCACGGCGACCGGCTCTTCGCCAATCCCCGCAATGCGGCCTCCGGGTCGCTGCGTCAGAAGACCGAGGGCAAGAACGAGCGCCAGCTGCGCGCGATGCACGAGCGCCTCTCGCGGCTGCGGCTGACCGTGCACGGCATCGGCGCGTGGCCCGATCCCCCGGTGGCGAGCCAGAGCGAGGTGTACGCCCTCCTCGCGTCGTGGGGCCTGCCGACGAGCGAGTACTTCCGCGTGTTCGACTCGGCCCAGGGAGCCGACGACTTCATCCGCCATTACGGCGAGCACCGGCACGACGTCGAGCACGAGATCGACGGCATCGTGATCAAAGTCGACGAGCTGGCCCTGCACTCCGAGCTCGGCGCGACCAGCCGCGCGCCGCGCTGGGCCATCGCGTACAAGTACCCTCCCGAGCAGGTCAACACCAAGCTCCTCGACATCGTCGTCTCGGTCGGGCGCACGGGCCGCGCCACCCCGTACGCGGTGATGGAGCCCGCGCACGTCGCCGGCAGCGTCGTGCGGCAGGCGACGCTGCACAATCAGGACGTCGTCAAGGCCAAGGGCGTGCTGATCGGCGACACCGTCGTGCTGCGCAAGGCCGGCGACGTCATCCCCGAGGTGCTCGGACCCGTCGTCGAGCTGCGCGACGGAACCGAGCGGGCGTTCGCGATGCCGACGGAGTGCCCGGAGTGCGGCTCGCCGCTGGCGCCCGCCAAAGAGGGCGACATCGACCTGCGCTGCCCGAACACACGGGCGTGCCCCGCCCAGGTGCGGGGCCGCGTCGAGCACATCGGATCCCGCGGCGCGCTCGACATCGAGGGGCTCGGCGAGGTGGGTGCGGCGGCGCTCACCCAGCCGACGGTGCCCGACACGCCGCCGCTGGTGTCCGAGGCGGGGCTGTTCGACCTCACGATCGACGACCTCGTGCCGATCCAGGTCGTGGTGCGGGATGCCGAGACGGGCCTGCCCAAGGAGCTCGAAGGCGGCGTTCCGAAGCTGCGCGCGCCCTTCCAGCGGGTGGTCGCGAGGACCTACCCGCCGGGCGCCGAGGACATGACCCCGGCCGAGCGCCGCCGCAGCGGCATCAAGAAGGACTTCGCGGTGATCGGCCCGTCCGAAGCGGCGAAGACGCTGCTCGCCGAGATCGAGCGGGCGAAGACGAAGGAGCTGTGGCGATTCCTCGTCGCGCTGAACATCCGCCACGTCGGCCCGGTGGCCGCGCGCGCGTTGGCGCAGTGGTTCGGCTCTGTCGAGGCGATCCGCTCGGCGTCGCGCGACGAGCTCGCCGCCGTCGAGGGTGTCGGCGCAATCATCGCCGACTCGCTCCTGGACTGGTTCGACGTCGACTGGCACCGCGAGATCGTGGAGCGGTGGGAGGCCGCGGGGGCGCAGCTGGCGACGCCCGGGCACCCCGGTCCGGGGGCCGCGGTCGTCGAGGGTGGCGTGCTCGACGGGCTCACCGTGGTGGCGACCGGCAGTCTCGAGGGCTACACGCGCGAAGGCGCTCAGGAGGCCATTCTGCGCGCCGGCGGCAAGGCCGCCTCGAGCGTGTCGAAGAAGACCGACTTCGTGGCCGCGGGGCCGGGAGCCGGCTCCAAGCTCGCCAAGGCCGAGCAGCTCGGGGTGCGGATCCTCGACGCCGCCCAGTTCCGCGTCCTCGTCGAGCAGGGTCCCGCCGCGCTCGACGCGTGAGGGCAGCACCGCAAGGAGTCCCCGAATGGCGCAATGGCTGTACCGGATCGTCCCCGCCCGGGCCGACATGGTCGACGACGCGACCGACGACGAAGCGGCCGTCGTCGGCGCCCACTTCCGCTACCTGGTGGAGCTGCGCGACCGCGGCGTGCTCATCCTGGCCGGGCGGACGCAGGGCGAAGGGCCGGACACCGTGGGCATCACGGTGTTCGAAGCCGACGACGAACCGGCCGCTCGCGCGATCATGAACGCCGACCCGGCCGTGGCCGCCGGCGTCTTCGCCGCGACGCTGCACCGCTACGCGGTCGCCGTCGCCCGCGACGGCCTCGACATGACGGCGCCGCCGGCGACGGACTGATCAGCTCTTCGTGAGGTCGAGCAGCTTCTCGCGCACCTGGCGGCGCAGCACCTTGCCGATGAGCGACTTGGGGAGCTCGTCGACCACGAACACACGCCGCGGGACCTTGTAAGGAGTGAGGATGCCGCGCACGAACTCGCGGATCGCGTCGACGTCGACGTCGTCGACGGACTCGTCGAGCACGACGGCCGCGACGACCTCTTCGCCCGACTTGCTGCTCGGCAGCCCGACCACGGCGGCGTCATCGACGGCCGGATGCTGCCGGAGGGCGCTCTCGACCTCGGTCGGAGCGACGTTGAACCCACCGGTGATGATGAGCTCCTTGATGCGGTCGACGATGCGCACGAAGCCCTTCTCGTCGATCTCGACGATGTCGCCGGTCCGGAACCAGTCGCCGACGAAGACCGCCTCGGTCTCCTCGGGCTTGCCGTAGTAGCCCGAGAACACCTGCGGGCCGCGCACGATCAGCTCGCCGGGCTCGCCGGGCGCGACGTCCCGCGTGGGCTCGTCGGGATCGACGACGCGGCACTCGGTGCCCGGGAGCGGCAGGCCCACGGTGCCGGGCACGCGGTTGTCGCCGACGGGGTTGGCCATCAGCACGGGGGAGCACTCGCTCAGTCCGTAGCCCTCGACGAGGTATCCGCCCGAAGCCGCCTCGAACGGGACGACGAGCTCGTGAGGGAGGGCCATGGCGCCCGAGATCGCCACATCGATCCCCTCCAGCGATACGCCCTTCTCACGGGCGCGCTTGAGCAGGCGATCGGCGATCGGGGGAACCGCCGGGAGGAATGTCGGCGGATGCTTCTTGATCGCGTCGAGGACCATGTCGGGGTCGAACCGCGGGAACAGCACGAGGCGCGCACCCATCGACATCGCGAACGCCAGGCAGAGCGTCAGCCCGTAGGCATGGAACATGGGGAGGACGGCGTAGACCACGCAGCCTTCGCCCTTCTTGATCTGCGGGACCCAGGCCCGTGCCTGAGCGGCGTTCGACACGAGATTGCGGTGCGTCAGCGATGCGCCCTTGGGCGTGCCGGTGGTGCCGCTGGTGTACTGGATGAGGGCGAGATCGTCGGTGGCCGGCCTCGGGTGCGTCGCGGGGAGCCGCTCGTGGGAGAGCAGCGTCTCCCACGGCACGGTGCCGTGCACGGGCGCGTGCAGCGCCTCGCGTGCTTCGCGGGCCTTGCGGATCGGCAGCTTCAGCGCCAGGCGCGTGCCCAGCGGCATCGCCTTGGTGATGTCGACCGAGATGATCGCCGACTGCTTCAGATCCGACGGGAACTTCTGCACGGTGTCGACGACCTTGGTCCACACGATCGAGTGCTTCGCGCCGTGGTCCTCGTACTGCTTGCGCAGTTCGCGCGGGGTGTACAGCGGGTTGTGCTCGATCACGACGGCGCCCAGACGCAGGATCGCGTAGAACGCCACGATGTGCTGCGGGCAGTTCGGCAGGACGATGGCGACGCGGTCGCCCGCGCGCACGCCCAGCTTCGCCAGGCCCGCGGCGGCGCGCTCGATCTGCTCGTCCAGCGAGCGATAGGTCGTCTCGCGGCCGAAGAACTGCAGTGCGGGAGCGTCGGGATACTCCTTCGCCGAACTCTCGACGATCTCGACCAGCGAGCCGGTCACGGGGGTCAGGTCCTCGGGGACGCCGGGCTCGTAGCTGGCGATCCAGGGGCGGGGAGGGTCGTACGTCGTCACGCGGCCAGCCTACTTCGGGTGGGGAGGAGCGCACAGGCGCTCGTAGGATGGAGGGGTGTCTGAAATCACCCCTGAACTCGTACGCCATCTCGGCGTGCTCGCCCGGATTCAGCTGAGCGACGAGGAGGTCGAGCGGCTCACCGGCCAGCTCGACGTGATCGTCGACAACATCGCGAAGGTGTCCGAGGTCGCGACCCCCGAGGTCGAGGCGACGAGCCACCCGATCCCGATGAGCAACATCTTCCGGCCCGATGTCGTCGGCGACCAGCTGACGCCCGCCGAGGTGCTGCAGAACGCGCCGGATGCCGCCGACGGCCGCTTCCGCGTGACGGCGATCCTGGGCGAAGAGCAGTAGGGACTGAGGCACATGACAGATCTGACGAAGCTCAGCGCCGCTGAGCTGGCCGACAAGCTCGCCGCCGGCGAGGTCTCGAGCGTCGAGGCCACGCAGGCCCATCTCGACCGCATCGCCGAGGTGGACGGCGCGGTCGGCGCATTCCTCCACGTGAGCGACCACGCGCTCGACGCCGCCGCCGACATCGACCGGCGTCGCGCGGCGGGCGAGGCGCTCGGCCCCGTGGCCGGCGTCCCGCTGGCCGTCAAGGACGTGCTGGTGACGACCGACATGCCCTCCACGAGCGGATCGAAGATCCTCGAGGGGTACATGTCGCCGTTCGACGCGACGGTCGTCGCGCGCTCGCGTGCGGCCGGCCTCGTGCCGCTGGGCAAGACCAACATGGACGAGTTCGCGATGGGCTCCTCGACCGAGCACTCGGCGTACGGTCCGACCCGCAACCCGTGGGACCTCGAGCGCATCCCGGGCGGCTCGGGCGGCGGCTCGGCCGCCGCGGTCGCCGCCTTCGAGGCTCCTCTCGCGCTCGGCTCCGACACCGGCGGGTCGATCCGTCAGCCGGCGCACGTGACGGGAACGGTCGGCATGAAGCCGACGTACGGCGGCGTGAGCCGCTACGGCGCGATCGCCCTCGCCTCGAGCCTCGACCAGGTGGGTCCCGTGACCCGCACGGTGCTCGACGCCGGGCTGCTGCACGATGTCATCGGCGGTCACGACCCGCACGACTCGACATCGCTCACCGACGCCTGGCCGTCGTTCGCCGAGGCCGCCCGCGAGGGCGCCCGCGGCGACGTGCTGAAGGGACTGAAGGTCGGCGTGATCTCGGAGCTGCCCGACTCCGGCTTCCAGCCCGGCGTGTCGGCGTCGTTCCGCGCGGCCCTCGCGGCGATGGAGGCGCAGGGCGCCGAGATCGTCGAGATCAGCGCCCCGCACTTCGAGTACGGCGTCGCGGCGTACTACCTGATCCTCCCGGCCGAGGCCTCGAGCAACCTCGCGAAGTTCGACTCGGTGCGCTTCGGCCTGCGTGTGGACGTGCCCGGCGGCACCGTCGAGGACGTCATGTCCGTCACGCGCGACGCCGGCTTCGGCGACGAGGTCAAGCGCCGCATCATCCTGGGCACGTACGCGCTCAGCGCCGGCTACTACGACGCCTACTACGGCTCGGCGCAGAAGGTGCGCACGCTCATCCAGCGTGACTTCGACCGGGCGTTCGCCGACGTCGACGTGATCGCCACCCCGAGCGCCCCCACGACGGCGTTCCGCCTCGGCGAGAAGCTCGACGACCCGATGCAGATGTACCTGAACGACGTCACGACGATCCCGGCGAACCTCGCCGGCGTCCCCGGCATCTCGATCCCGTCGGGGCTCGCCGACGAGGACGGACTGCCGGTCGGCATCCAGTTCCTCGCGCCCGCGCGCGAAGACGCCCGCCTCTACCGCGTCGGTGCGGCGCTGGAGGCTCTGCTCGTGGACTCGTGGGGCGGCGGTCTGCTCGACCGCGCTCCGGCGCTGGGAGGTGCCCGCTGATGGCCAAGGCCGCTCTGATGGACTACGACAAGGCTCTCGAGCTGTTCGAGCCGGTGCTCGGCTTCGAGATCCACGTCGAGCTGAACACCGAGACGAAGATGTTCTCGGCCGCGGGCAACCCCGCCAACAACGCCCACCACGGTGCGGCGCCGAACACCCTGGTCGCGCCCGTGGACATGGGGCTTCCCGGATCGCTCCCGGTCGTGAACGCGGATGCCGTGCGCTCGTCGATCAGCCTGGGCCTGGCGCTCGGCTGCTCCATCGCGCCGTCGAGCCGCTTCGCGCGGAAGAACTACTTCTACCCGGACCTGGGCAAGAACTACCAGATCTCGCAGTACGACGAGCCCATCGCGTTCGAGGGCTCGGTCGACGTCGAGATGCCCGACGGAGAGATCGTCGCGATCCCCATCGAGCGCGCGCACATGGAGGAGGACGCGGGCAAGCTCACCCATATGGGCGGCGCGTCCGGTCGCATCCAGGGCGCGGAGTACTCGCTCGTCGACTACAACCGGGCGGGCGTGCCGCTGGTCGAGATCGTGACGAAGACGATCTTCGGCGCCGAGGAGCGCGCTCCCGAGCTCGCGAAGGCGTATGTCCAGACGATCCGCGACATGGTGATCGCCCTCGGGATCTCGGAGGCGCGCATGGAGCGGGGAAACCTGCGCTGCGATGCCAACGTCTCGCTGCGCCCCCGGGTCGCGCCGGGCGAGGAGCCGGCTCCCCTCGGCATCCGGACCGAGACGAAGAACGTCAATTCGATGCGCTCGGTCGAGCGCGCCGTGCGCTACGAGATCCAGCGTCAGGCCGCGATCCTCGCCGCCGGGGGCACCATCACGCAGGAGACGCGGCACTGGCACGAGGACACCGGGACGACCAGCCCGGGGCGCCCGAAGTCGGATGCCGACGACTACCGCTACTTCCCCGAGCCCGACCTGCTTCCCGTCGAGCCCGCCGCGGAGCTGATCGAGGAGCTGCGTGCCGCGCTGCCGGAGCCCCCCGCGGCTCACCGGCGTCGGCTGAAGGCCGACTGGGGCTTCACCGACCTGGAGTTCCAGGACGTCGTCAACGGCGGCCTGCTGGCCGAGGTCGAGGCCACGATCGCGGCGGGAGCCGCCCCGCAGGCGGCGCGCAAGTGGTGGACGGGCGAGATCACCCGTGTCGCCAACGCGTCCGAGCGCGAGGCGGCGGAGCTCGTCTCGCCCGCCGACGTCGCCGCGCTGCAGGCGCTCATCGACGCCGGGACGCTCACCGACAAGCTCGCCCGCCAGGTCCTCGAGGGCGTCATCGCCGGCGAGGGCACCCCGCAGGAGGTCGTGGACGCCCGCGGACTCGCGGTCGTGTCGGACGACGGTGCGCTGCTGGCGGCGATCGACGAGGCGCTGGCCGCCCAGCCGGACGTGCTCGCCAAGATCCAGGACGGCAAGGTGCAGGCCGCCGGCGCCGTCATCGGCGCGGTCATGAAGGCCATGCGCGGGCAGGCCGATGCCGCCCGCGTCCGCGAGCTCATCCTGGAGCGGGCCTCGCAGTAGCGGGGCCCGCCTCCGGGCGGTACAGGGCGCGGCACCGCGCCCTGTCGGGCGCCTCGGGGAGAATCGGATCATGGGGCGCGGTGACGGATCGGGCCGGATCGTCTCGCCGGAGGGTGCGGACGACACCGGCGCCGGGATCCTGCATGTCGACATGGACGCGTTCTATGCGTCCGTCGAGCAGCTCGACGACCCGTCGCTGCGGGGCCGACCGATCATCGTCGGCGGAGAGGACGGCAGATCGGTCGTCTCGAGCGCGTCGTACCAGGCGCGCAGATTCGGCGTGCGCTCGGCCATGCCCGTCGGGCAGGCGCTGCGGCTGTGCCCCACGGCGATCGTCGTCCCGCCGAACTTCGCCCGCTACGTCGAGCTGTCCCGGCAGGTGATGGACCTCTTCCGGGACGTCACGCCGCTGGTCGAGCCGCTGTCGATCGACGAGGCCTTCCTCGACGTGCGCGGCGCGCGACGGCTGTGGGGGAGCCCCGGGGTGATCGCGCGCGACCTGCGAGCGCGCGTGCACGATGAGACCGGGCTCACGTGCAGCGTGGGGGCGGCCGCGACCAAGCATGTGGCGAAGATCGCCTCGACGATGAGCAAGCCCGACGGCCTGCTCATCGTCCCGGAGGCGTCGACGGCACAGTTCCTCGCCCCGCTGTCGGTGCGCGCGCTGTGGGGGATCGGGCCGAAGGCGGCCGAGGCTCTCGAGAGCCGTGGCGTCCGGACCGTCGCCGACGTCCTCGAGACGCCGGCGGCCTCGCTCGATCGGGCGCTCGGACCGGCGATGAGCCGGCGCATCCAGCAGCTCGTGCGCGGCGTCGATGCGCGGCTCGTGACGACCGAGCACGTCGAGAAGAGCGTCGGTCACGAAGAGACCTTCCACACCGACATCTCCGACGCGGGCGCCCTGCGCGCCGAGCTGCGCCGGCTGGCCGACCGCGTCGGCGCGCGTCTGCGCAAGGGCGGCTGGGAGGCCCGCACGATCGCGATCAAGGTGCGCTACTCGGATTTCACGACGGTGACCAGGTCTGTCACGCTCGCCGAGCCGACCGACGTGGGACAGCGCATCGGCGATGCCGCGCACGAGCTGTTCGACGCGCTCGATCGCCCGCTGCCCGTGCGGCTGGTGGGGGTGCGCGCCGAGAAGCTGGGGCCCGCCGGCGGGGCGCCGGCCTCGCTGTGGGACGACGACGAGGACTGGCGGCGCGTCGAGGGCGCCCTCGACGACGCCCACGCGCGCTTCGGGCGTGCCGCGGTCACCCGCGCGGCTCTGCTGGACACGTCGCGCGGCGGCGGATCGCTCCCGTCCAACCCGCGCCCGCCTCATCCGGAATGACTCGGGACTGTGCAGGTGCACCCCTCCCGGGTAGCGTGGGCTCATGCCCAACATCGCACTCGAACTCGGCAAGCAGTCCGCGACTCTCGGCGTGAAGAGCGCGTACGGCGAGCAGCAGGATCTCGACGGCATCCGCATCGTCCCCGTCGCTCTGACCTGGTCCGGGTTCGGCGGCGGTGCGGATGAGGCCGGCAACGGCGGCGGCGGAGGCGGCAGCGTCGCGATCCCCGTCGGCGCCTACATCCGGCACGGCGATGAACTGCGCTTCGAGCCCAACATCGTGTCGCTGATCGCCGTCTCGATCCCGTTCGTGTGGGTGGCCGGACGCGCCCTCAGCCGTGTCATCAAGTTCCTCAAGAAGTAGGCCGGATGCCGTCGCGGCGGCGCTGCTGCGCGCCGCCGACACCGTGACGGCCTCGGTGGCCGCTCTCGCCGCCGCGAACCCGGTGGTCATCGTCGACGGACGCAGCGGCGCGGGGAAGACCTCACTGGTGCGGGCGCTGGTCGCGCGCTGGCCGGGAGGCGGTCGCGTGCAGTCCGTTGCCCTGGATGCGATCTATCCGGGATGGGACGGACTCCAGGCGGGGGTCGACACCGCACGAGATCTCGTCCTCACACCGCACGCGCGCGGTGAGATCGGCGTGTGGCAGCGGTGGGACTGGGAGGTCGGAGAGTACAGCGAAGCCCACGCGGTCGACCCCTCGCTGCCCCTGATCGTCGAGGGGGCCGGTGCGCTTCAGCCCTCGACCGCGGGGCTGGCGGACGTTCGGGTGTGGCTGGAGTCGCCGACGGCGTCACGCCGGCGCCGCGCGCTGGCCCGCGACGGTGAGACCTATCGCCCCCACTGGGAGCAGTGGGCCGCACAGGAGGAGCGGCACATCGAGCGCGACGCCCCGCAGAGCCTCGCCGATCACGTCTTCGCGGTGCCGTAGCGCGTCGCGCGCGGCTCAGGCGAGGTCACCCGCCACGGCGCGCACGAGGCCGTCGAGCCGGTACCCCAGCCAGTCGTAGATGCCGAAACGCGGGTCGCCGTCGACGTGGTCGTCGGCATCCGCGATGCCCAGGCGCGTCGCGAGCACCAGGCGCACGGCCGCCAGCGTGCGCAGCCATGCGTGCGCGTGATCGCGGTCGAGCACGATCGGAACCGACTCGCGCAGCGCCGGATCGTCCGGGTCCTCGGGAATGTCGGCCGCCGGCGCCAGGTCGGCGATCACGACCCGGGCGTCGTCGCGTCGCCGATCCAGCAGGTCGTCCTGGGTGAGGGAGCGGAACTCGCGCGCGGCGTCCTCGTCGTCGGGATACGCATCGGGGACGAGACGCTGCACCGCCGGATCCTCGTCCGATGCGGGTTCGCTCATGAGCTCGGCGAACTGGCCGATCAGCCCGGACAGGTGCGCGGCCTCGAGGCGGGTGATCTCGAGGATCACGGACTCGGGAGGGGTCACTCGGGTGCCTGCCTCACGGTCGCCCACAGTCCGTAGTCGTGCATGGCCTGCGTGTGGAGCTCCATCTGCTCGCGTGGGCCCTCGGCGACGACGGCGTGGCCGTCGTTGTGCACCGCCAGCATGAGGCGTTCGGCCACCGGCTTGGTGAATCCGAAGTAGGACTGGAACACGTGGGTGACGTAGCTCATGAGGTTCACGGGATCATCCCAGACGACGGTCTGCCACGGGCGGGCCCGGTGGGCCTCGACGGCCTCGTCGGTCCGCTCGTCGGCGAGGGGCGCTGCGGTGCTCATGCCCAGCCCAGTTCGTGCAGGCGGTCGTCGTCGATCCCGTAGAAGTGCGCGATCTCGTGCACGAGGGTCGTGTGCACTTCGTCGCGGAGTTCGTCGAGGTCGGCGCACTGCGCGAGGTGCGCCTCGCGATAGACGATGATGCGGTCCGGCAGTTCGGCGCCGGTCCCGTACCGGTCGCGCTCGGTGAGCGCCCATCCGTCGTACAGGCCCAGAAGGTCGGGGTCGCCGTCCTCGGGGCGGTCCTCGACGACGAACACGACGTTGTCGAGACCGTCGACCATGTCGTCGGGCAGAGCGTCGAGCTCGTCGACGACGAGCTGTTCGAACGCGTCGGCATCCATCTCAAGCATTGGGGTGAGTAACGGGACTTGAACCCGCGGCCCCCTGGACCACAACCAGGTGCTCTACCGACTGAGCTATACCCACCATGCGCCTCGCTCGCGCGGGCAACCAGACGATTCTCTCACAAGTCCGAGGCGAATGACGACACGACGGAGGCGGCGAGCGCACGCGCGCCGTCGCTGGTGGGCCCGGGCTCGGGGACGAAGACCGCCTGGCGATAGTAGGCGAGCTCGCGGATCGATTCCAGGATGTCGGCGAGCGCGCGGTGGCCGCCGTCCTTGGCCGGAGCGTGGATGTAGGCGCGGGGGTACCAGCGGCGCGAGAGCTCCTTGATGCTCGACACGTCGACGTTGCGGTAGTGCAGCCAGCGATCCACGCGCGGCATGTACTTGGCGAGGAACATCCGGTCGGTGCCGATCGTGTTGCCGGCCAGCGGCGCCTTGCCCTCCTGCGGCACGAAGCGCTGGATGTACTCGAGGGCCTGGAACTCGGCGTCGGCGACGGTGACCCCGTGGGGGATCTCGTCGAGCAGCCCCGACGACTCGTGCATCTTCGTGACGAAGTCGTTCATGTTCGCCAGCGCCGACGCATCGGGCTTGATCACGATCTGGAAGCCCGGATCGAGCGGGCGAAGCTCGAAATCCGTCACGACGACGGCGATCTCGACGAGTTCATCCACCTCGAGATCGAGGCCCGTCATCTCGCAGTCGATCCACACCAGACGATCGTTGTCGGAGGATCCCACCATGCGCTCAATCCTAGTCACCGGGGTCCGACACGACGGTCCGCGCCACGTCCCCCAGACACGATTCGAACGTGTGACCGGCGGATTAGAAGGCCGCTGCTCTATCCACTGAGCTACTGGGGGTCGTCCTCCAGGCTACCGGTTCGACCCGCCGACGACGCTCTTCCGGCGCCGCCCCCCGCGGCGTAGCGTGGAGGTGCACGGGCATTCGAAGGAGATGGCTCATGAGCACGACCGAGACGCACCACCCACTCTGGGTCGCCTACGGCGCCTCCGGCGTCGCCGGATCGATCCGCAAGGATGCCGACGGGTACACCGTCACGATGGCCGGTGCCGATGCTCCGACCGGCACCTACCCCAGCATGGAGATCGCCAAGAACGCCCTGCACGCCCATATGGCGCCGGGGAGCGATTGGCCGCAGTTCCGCGAGCACTGACCCGCGCAACGGCGCGGCGGGCCGGACCCCCCTCCGGTCCGCCGTCTCCGCGTGCCCGCTGCCGGCGGCGACGGTCCACCGTCCGGGTATTGGCCTGCTCTGGCCAGTCCAATGCTCGCTACTGTGAGCGGATGGACTCCCGGGTTTCGGCGCGATCGCTGGCGACGGCATTGGGCGGCTGGCGAACGCGAGAGCCGGCCTACGAAGCGCTGGCCGACGGCATCCGCCTGCTGTGCCTGGACAATCGCCTGGCCCCCAAGACCACGCTGCCGGCGGAGCGCGAACTCGCCGGTGCTCTGAGCGTCAGCCGCAGCACGGTCTCGTCGGCGTACGCGAGCCTGCGCACGAGCGGCCACGTGTCGAGCCTGCGGGGTTCGGGGACGGTGACGCTCGCACTCCGACGTCATGAGGCCGCGGGCATCGTGACCGGCGCGGGAGCGATCGACCTGCAGCAGGCGAGCCCCCCGGCTTGGCCGGGGCTCGCGGGGATCGTCGCCGAGACCGCGCAGGACGCGGCGGCCATCGTCGCCCGGAGCGGGTACGACACCCTCGGCAGCAGGCGTCTGCGCCAGGCGATCGCCGCACGCTACGTCGAACGCGGCATCCCGACCGACGCGGACGAGGTGCTCGTGACCACGGGGGCGCAGAGCGCGATCCACCTGGTCGCGTCCGCGCTGCTCGCCCGCGGCGACCGCGTGCTCATCGAGACGCCGACGTATCCGCACGCCGCGGAGGCGCTGCGTCGGGCGGGCGGGCGGCTCGTCGGCGTGCCGGTCACGACCGGCGACGGCTGGGACCTCGACCGTGCGCAGCAGGCCTTCGCGCGGACGCTGCCGGCACTGGCCTACCTCATGCCGGGCTTCCAGAACCCCACGGGACGCACGATGACGCCGCTCGAGCACGAGACGCTCGCAGCCGCCGCGGAGCGGGCCGGGACGGTGCTCGTCCTCGACGAGACCACCGTCGATCTCGACATCGACGGCAGGTCCGCGCCGCCGGCGCGCGTGCGCTCGGAGTCGTCCGTCGTGCGCATCGGCTCGCTCGGCAAGACCGTGTGGGGCGGGCTCCGCATCGGCTGGGTCCGCGCGCGTGAGGATGTGATCCGCCGTCTCGCGGCCGAGCGGCCCGCGCACGATCTCGGCACCCCCGAGCTCGAGCAGGAGATCGCCGTGCGCGTCCTCGACCGATTCGACGACGTCCTCGCTCAGCGCGCCCGGCTGCTCGGGGCGGGGCGCGACGCGCTGGTCGGCGCGCTGGGCGAGCGGCTGCCGTCATGGCGCGTGCCGACCGTCGACGGCGGACTGTCGCTGTGGGTCGAGCTCGGCGCGGCGCTGAGCCCGGCTGTCGTGATGGATGCGCGCACGCGGGGGGTGCTGCTGTCGGCGGGACCCCGGTTCGCCGTCGACGGGGGGCACGAGCGGCATCTGCGGCTGCCGTTCACGGCCCCCGTGCCCGACCTCGTCCGGGCCGTCGACATCCTGGCGGACTCGTGGCGACGGGTTCGAGCCGGGGTGCCGCACACCGCGCTGGAGGCGCTGGACCCGGTCATCTGATCCCGGTCACCGGCTGAAGCGCAGCGCGTCCACCGCATCGTCGGCCGACCAGAACGTTCCGACATCGACGAACCCGGCGGACGACGGGCGGAACCGGCGTGCCCGGTACGGGCGCTCGTGATCGGATGCCCCGTCGGATGCTGCGCGCGACAGGTGGCCGATCACGATTCCGGCGCCGTCCGTGACGCGCCACAGGTCGCGGCCGGCCGAGACCAGGCGCACGCCGCGTGCGCGCACCAGGCGCGGTGCGGCGGGGGCGAGTCCGGTGTGCGTCGTCATCACGCCCGCTCCCTTCTGCATCGGCTTCCGTTCTGCGTCGAACATAGGTGCACCCTCCGACATCGAGGCGGTCGCTCCCGCTTGCCGCGGGCTGTCCTCCCCAGGTCGGTCCCGTCGGCGATCCGTCCACATCCCGGCGGCCGACCGCGTCCGTGCGAGCCGCACGCGGGAGTGTGTCCCTGCGCCGGTGCCCGTCGGGCACGCGGGCACCGGCGCGGCGGGGAGAGGCTCCGCCGAGACGAGAGAGGACGCACGATGTCAGACATGATCACGTTCACGGGCCGCATCGGGACCCCGCCGACGCAGAAGGTCATCGCCGGGGGAACCACGGTGACGACCTTCCGCGTCGGCAGCACGCGGCGCAGGCGCGACGCGCAGACGGGGCGGTGGAACGACGACGGGACGAGCTGGTACACCGTTTCGGCCTATCGGAGGCTCGGCGACTTCGCCGCCGCGTCGCTGCGCACGGGCGAGCCGGTGGTCGTCGTCGGCCGGCTGAAGATCCGCGAGTGGGAGAACTCCGGCGCGAAAGGCGTCGCGATCGACGTGGACGCCGACGCGATCGGCCACGATCTGAACTGGGGCACGAGCACCTTCGCGAAGCCCGAACGCGCAGCGGCCGAGTCGAGTGCGCAGCGCGACCCCGAGGAGGAGTGGGCCCGACCCGGCGGGGACGGGGAGGAACCGGATGCGTGGGTGACCGCGCCCATTCCGGCCGCGGGTGCGGCTGGAGGCTCCGACCCGTCGACCGAGACGCCCTTCTGACGGCCGAACTCCGGCGCCGGCGGTCGTAGACTCGCGGCGTGCCCCGTCTCCGACTGCGTCCGCCGAGCGCGCCCGCACGGTCGAGGGGGCTCGTGGCGCGTACGGGGAGTCTCGTCGTCTCGCTGACGCTGACGCTGGCGCTCGCGTCCAGCGGCTGTTCCGACGGCGGTGGAGCCGATCCCGACGCCGACCGTGCGATGTCGCCCTTCCCGGCGACCGCGGCACCCTCACCGTCGCCGGCGGCGCCCACTCCGACGCCGACCTCGGATCCGACGGCTTTCGATCCGGATGCCGACCTCGAGCAGAACCTCGCTGTGTTCGGTTCCGTGATCGATGACGTCTGGGCCGGTGATCGCCGCGGCGAGGGGCGCGCCTACGTCGACGCGCTCGTCGCCGCGGGTTTCGTGAAGTCGACCATGGAGCTCACCGCCGACGCCACAACGGTCGGCAACGCCGCAGAGAGCATCCAGATCGCCGTGCTGTGGCAGCAGCAGTGCCTCATCGGGCAGGTCGGCCCCGCCACCGGGGAGCCCGTCGCCGTGGCCGCGCCCGCTCTGGCCGAGGGGCGATGCCTGGTCGGGGACACGCGCCCGATCGACTGGTGACCCCGAGGCGCCGTCGCCTGCCCTCGCCCGGTAGGCTGGGACGCTGATGCTCGCGAGTCCAGGGAGAACAAACGCGCATGGCTGAGTACATCTATTCGATGGTCCGCGCCCGCAAGGCGGTCGGCGACAAGCTGATCCTCGACGACGTCACGATGGCGTTCCTCCCCGGGGCGAAGATCGGCATGGTCGGCCCCAACGGCGCCGGAAAGTCGACGATCCTGAAGATCATGGCGGGGCTCGACCAGCCGTCGAACGGCGAGGCGAAGCTCAGCCCGGGCTTCAGCGTCGGCATCCTCATGCAGGAGCCCGAGCTCGACGAGGACAAGACCGTCCTCGAGAACATCCAGGAGGGCGTGGCGATCAAGGCCAAGCTCGACCGGTTCAACGAGATCTCGGCGCTCATGAGCGACCCCGACGCCGACTTCGATGCGCTGCTGGCCGAGATGGGGACGCTCCAGGAGGAGATCGACGCCGCCGACGCCTGGGACCTCGACTCGCAGCTCGAGCAGGCGATGGACGCCCTGCGCACGCCGCCCGGCGACGCATCCGTCAAGCACCTGTCCGGCGGTGAGAAGCGTCGCGTCGCCCTCGCCAAGCTCCTGCTCCAGAAGCCGGACCTGCTGCTGCTCGACGAGCCCACCAACCACCTCGACGCCGAGAGCGTGCTGTGGCTCGAGCAGCACCTGCAGAAGTACCCCGGCGCCGTGATCGCGATCACGCACGACCGGTACTTCCTGGACAACGTCGCCGAGTGGATCGCCGAGGTCGACCGCGGCCGGCTCATCGGGTACGAGGGCAACTACTCGACCTACCTCGAGAAGAAGCGCGAGCGTCTCGCGGTGCAGGGCAAGAAGGACGCCAAGCTCGCCAAGCGACTCGCCGACGAGCTCGAGTGGGTCCGCTCCAACGCGAAGGGACGTCAGGCCAAGTCGAAGGCGCGTCTGGCGCGCTACGAGGAGATGGCGGCCGAAGCGGAGCGCACGCGCAAGCTCGACTTCGAGGAGATCCAGATCCCGCCGGGCCCGCGCCTGGGCAGCGTCGTGATCGAGGCCAAGAAGCTCGAGAAGGGCTTCGACGGACGCTCGCTCATCGACGGGCTGAGCTTCTCGCTCCCGCCGAACGGCATCGTCGGCGTCATCGGCCCCAACGGCGTCGGCAAGACCACGCTGTTCAAGACCATCGTGGGCCTCGAGCCGCTCGACGGCGGCGACCTGAAGATCGGCGAGACGGTCAAGATCAGCTACGTCGACCAGTCGCGCGGCAGCATCGACCCCAACAAGACGCTGTGGGAGGTCGTGTCGGACGGCCTCGACATCATCACCGTGGGCAAGACCGAGATCCCGTCGCGCGCGTACGTGTCGAAGTTCGGCTTCAAGGGCCCGGACCAGCAGAAGAAGGCGGGCGTGCTGTCGGGCGGTGAGCGCAACCGCCTGAACCTCGCGCTCACGCTCAAAGAGGGCGGCAACCTGCTGCTGCTCGACGAGCCGACGAACGACCTCGACGTCGAGACGCTGCAGTCGCTCGAGAACGCGCTGCTGGAGTTCCCCGGCTGCGCCGTGGTCATCACGCACGACCGGTGGTTCCTCGACCGCATCGCGACGCACATCCTCGCCTACGAGGGGACCGACGAGAACCCCGACCAGTGGTACTGGTTCGAGGGCAACTTCGAGGCCTACGAGGCCAACAAGATCGACCGCATGGGCCCCGAGGCCGCGCGTCCGCACCGCACCGCCTACCGCAAGCTCACGCGTGACTGAATCGATCCCGGACGCCGGCGGCCCCGCGACGGGCCGCCGGCTCCACCTCCCCATCCACGTCCGCTGGGGCGACCTCGACGCGTTCAACCACGTCAACAACACCTCGATGCTCAAGCTGCTCGAGGAGGCGCGCATCCGGGCGTTCTGGCAGCCGGAGCCGGGCGAACAGGCCCCCTCGACGGCGGTGCTGGACACCGGCGTCGACAGCGGCGTGCTCATGCTCATCGCGCGCCAGGAGATCGAGTACCTCGCCCCCGTGCCGTACCAGCGGGCGCCGCTGGACATCCAGCTCTGGTTCGGCAAGCTGGGCGGATCGAGCATCGAGGTCTGCTACGAGGTCTTCTCGTCGGCCGCGCAGCCCACGCTGTACGCCCGGGCCACGACGGTCGTGGTCAAGGTCGACGCCGCGTCGGGGCGCCCGATGCGACTGTCGCCGCTCGAGCGCGACGCCTGGGAGCCCTACCTCGGCCCCGCGCTGAGCTACGCCCACCGACGCTGAGGCGCGCGGAGGCGGCACGGTCCGCGCCGGTGCTGCGGCGCCGACAGCGGGGGATAGCCCCCGGAAATCGTCGGGCTCCCACCAGCGACGGTCACGTAGCCGGTTCCTAGCGTGAAGGCGTGGACCTCAACGCGCTGCTCGCCGACATCGCCGCCTCGCCGTGGGTGCCGCTCGTCGTGCTGCTCGTGTGCGTTCTCGACGGGTTCTTCCCGCCGGTCCCGAGCGAGACGACCGTCGTCGCCGCGCTGGCCGCGACGGTCGCGACCGGCGACCCGCTCCAGGTCTCGGTGATCGCGGTCGCCGCCGCGTCCGGCGCCGTGGCGGGCGACAGCATCGCCTACGGGCTCGGCCGCCGCATCGGGCTCGAGCGCTTCGCGTGGATGCGCAGGCCCGCCGTGCGGCGCGTGGCCGACTGGACGCGAGCCCGCGTGCATCGCTCGCCCGCCGTCCTCATCCTCGCGGGACGGTACGTGCCCGTCGGCCGCGTCGCCGTGAACGCGACGGCCGGTGCCTCGCGCCTGGCGTATCGGCGGTTCCTTCCGCTGTCGTCCGTCGCGGCGATCGCGTGGGCGCTGGTGTGCCTCGCGGTCGCGACGGTCTCGGCGACCTGGTTCGGGGACCCGCTGTGGGCGTCGCTCGCGGCCGTCGCCGTCATGCTCGTGCTCGGCGTCGTCCTCGACGCGATCGGCCGCCGGCGGCTGTCACCCGCGGCGCCCGCACGCCGCCCGGCCCCGCCGCTCACGACGGGTCGGGCACCCGCACCATGATCTCCTGTGCGACCGTCGCCAGCAGCTCGCCGTCTCGCGTGTAGACGCGACCTGTCGCCAGCCCGCGGCCGCCGCGGGAGCTCGGCGACTCCTGCACGTACAGCAGCCACTGGTCCACGCGCCCGAAGCGGTGGAACCACATCGCGTGGTCCAGGCTCGCGACCCTGAGCCCGCGCGTGGCCCACGGCACCCCGTGGACGCGCAGCACCGACTCCTGGATGGTGAGGTCGCTGAGGTAGGCGAGCGCCGCGCGGTGGACGGCGCGGTCGTCGCCGATCATGCGGCGCACCCGCATCCACACCGCCTGACTCGGCCGGCGCTCGCCGTCGACCGACGTGTAGATCGGCGACGGGACGTGGATGAGGTCGGCGGGACGGTCGGTGAACAGCCGCTTGGACATCGGATGCAGGCCGTGCAGGTGCGACTCCATGTCGGGCAGGTCCTCGGGGCCCGGGATGCCCTCGGGCATCGGGACCTGATGCTCGAGCCCCGGATCCTCGTCCTGGAACGACGCGATCATCGAGAAGATCGGCACGCCGTCCTGGAACGCCTGCGTGCGGCGCGTCGAGAACGAGCGGCCGTCGTGGATGCGGTCGACCGAGAACGTGATGTCGTTGGCCGAGTCGCCCGGCCGCAGGAAGTAGCCGTGCATCGAGTGGATCGCCCGGTCGTCGGGGATCGTGCGCGTCGCCGCCACGAGCGACTGCGCGAGCACCTGGCCGCCGAACACCCGTCCCAGCGGCATCGACTGCGAGTGCCCGGTGAAGATGTCCTCGGTCGTGCGCGCGTTGTGCCCCGTGATGTCGAGGACCGCGAGCATCGACGCGACCGGATCGGGCTCGCCCTGCTCGTCTGCCGGTGCGTTCTGGAGGGCGTCGCTCACGGAGCTCCCGTCGTCGATGTGGGCGGCCCGGAATCGGGTGCCGGGTGTTCGCTCGGTAGTCTAGGGCGGATGTCCCAGCGCCTTCTGTTCTCCGATTCCGCTGCGGCGGCCGATGCCCTCACCTACAGCTCGCGGACGGCGCCGTTGGGAGACGGCGCGGTGCGCCTGCGCGCGACCGGAGGGGTCATGGCGATGACGTCCGCGCCGCTCGCGCCGCGCGGCCTGCTGGATCCGACGCCGACGGTGCTGGGCATGCGCGTGCTCGCCGTCGATCCCGAGCTCGAGTGCGACCTCGTGGTCGAGGCCTCGACCCTCGTGCGGGCCGACGACGACCCGGCGGCGGTCGTCCTCCCCGACTCGTCGGTGTCGGCCGGGTGGGCCGGCGTCGCACCGCCGCGCGCGGGGTGGCAGCAGGTCGGCGCGTTCGACGCGGCGCTGCTCGCCGAACGCGCGCAGCACGGCGTGACCGCCGTCGCCGGGGCGATGCCCGAGAATCCGGGCGAGGACGTCGTACGTCAGGTCCGCGCCTCGATCTGGGGAGCGCCGGACGCCGCCCTGGACGAGCTGCCGCTCGGCGCGGCCTTCGCCGCCTACGCACTCGGCTTCCTCTCCGGCGACGAATCCGCGCGAGTGCTGACGGCGGCGTCGTGGACGCGCATCACGCTCGAGCGCGGACACGTCCTGGTGCGCCGCCCCGCGGCATCCGGGCTCACCGCCGTGCGCGCGACGGGCCGCAGCAGCGCCTGACGCCGCACGCGGTCACACGGCTGCGGCCGCCGCGCGCCCGGCGCTGCGGCCGGAGAAGAGGCATCCGCCGAGGAAGGTGCCCTCGAGCGCCCGGTACCCGTGCACGCCGCCGCCGCCGAACCCGCTCGCCTCGCCCGCCGCGTAGAGCCCGGGGACCGGCGCGCCGTCCGCGCCGAGTGCGCGGGACTGCAGGTCGGTCTCGATCCCGCCCAGGGACTTGCGCGTCAGGACGTGCAGCTTCACGGCGATGAGGGGTCCCGCATCGGGATCCAGGAGCCGGTGCGGCGACGCGGTGCGGATGAGCCGGTCGCCGCGGTACGCCCGGGCGGAGCGGAGCATCGCCACCTGCGCGTCCTTGGTGAAGTCGTTGTCCATCTCGCGGTCGCGCGCCTCGATCTCGGCGCGCACGCGGGCGGGGTCGAGCACGTCGCCCCCGGGCATGGCCCGCATGCCCGCGATGAGGTCGTCGAGGCTGTCGCGGACGACGAAGTCCTCGCCGTTGTCGAGGAAGGCCTGAACCGGCCCGGCCGCCCCCTTGCCGAGCCGCGAGCGCATCAGCAGCGCGACATCCCGTCCGGTGAGGTCGGGGTTCTGCTCGGAGCCCGAGAGCGTGAACTCCTTCTCGACGATGCGCTGCGAGAGCACGAACCACGAGTGGTCGTGGCCGGTGCCGCGCAGGTGCTCGAGCGTGCCGAGCGTGTCGAACCCCGGATACAGCGGAGGAGGCAGCCGCAGTCCGGTGGCGTCGAGCCACACCGACGACGGGCCCGGGAGGATGCGGATGCCGTGGGCGGGCCAGATCGGATCCCAGTTGTGAAGCCCCTCGACGTAGTGCCACATGCGGTCGCCGTTGATGAGCCGGGCGCCCGCGGCATCCGACACGGCCTGCATCGACCCGTCGACGTAGGCGGGGACCCCGGTGACCATGTGGTCGGGCGGCGTTCCGAGGCGCGCCGGCCAGTTCCTGCGGACGAGGTCGTGGTTGCCGCCGATGCCGCCCGACGACACGATCGTCGCCGACGCCTCGATCTCGAAGGCGCCGACGACCTCGCGGGAGGTCGCGACCCCGCGGTCGGCGGCCGACGGCGACAGGATGTCGCCGGTCGCGCCGACGACGTGCCCGTCGCGCGTCGTGAGGCCCGTGACCCGATGGCGGGGGAGCACCGTCACGAGGCCGTCGGCCTCGGCGGTCTCGAGAGCGGCGCGGAACGGCGCCACGAGGCCGGGGCCGGTGCCCCACGTGATGTGGAACCGCGGCACGGAGTTCCCCGGGCCCAGGGCGTTGTAGCCGCCGCGCTCGGCCCACCCCACGACGGGGAAGAAGCCCACGCCCTTCGACCGCAGCCACGGACGCTTCTCGCCGGCGGCGAAGTCCAGGTACGCCTCGGCCCAGCGGCGCGGCCACGCGTCCTCGTCGCGGTCGAAGCCGGCGGTGCCGAGCCAGTCCTGGCGAGCGAGTTCGAGCGAGTCCGAGATGCCGAACCGGCGCTGCTCGGGGGAGTCCACGAAGAACAGGCCCCCGAACGACCAGAACGCCTGCCCGCCGAGGTTGCTGCGCGGTTCCTGGTCGACGATCGTGACGGTCTTCCCCGCGGCCGCCGCCTCGCCGGCGGCGACGAGTCCGGCCAACCCCCACCCGATGACCAGGACGTCGCTGCGGTGGGGTGTGCCGGGTGCGGGCATGGGGAGACTCCTTCGTCGTGGGCGCGCCGGGGGAGGGGTCAGGGACGCGCGGGGCCGGTGGCGGGTCGGACGGTCAGATCGGGTCCGGCGGCGGGGCGGCTTCCGGCCGCCGGTCCGATGCCGGACGGCTCGAACGTGTTCACCATGGCATGAGCGGCGCGCTGCAGGTAGTCCCACAGCGTCGTGTCGTGCAGGGGCGACAGCTCGAGTTCGTCGACGGCGGCCCGCATGTGCGCGAGCCATCGATCGCGTGCCTCGGGATTGACGTGGAACGGCGCGTGGCGCATGCGCAGGCGCGGGTGACCGCGGCGCTGACTGTAGGTGGTCGGGCCGCCCCAGTACTGCTCGAGGAACATCAGCAGGCGCTCCTCGGCGGGGCCGAGGTCCTCTTCGGGGTACATGGGCCGCAGCACCTCGTCGTCGGCCACGCCCCGGTAGAAGGCCGCGACGAGCGTGGCGAACGTCTCGTGCCCGCCGATCTCGTCGTAGAAGGACAGCGGCGCGGATGCGTCGGTCATGGCATCTCCTCGGGGTTGCCGTCTTCGGCGGGACGCCGCTGCGGGCGCTTGGGCCGCCACAGCGGGCGCACCTGGACCTCGTCGGTGGCGGGGGTGAGCGGGGTGGGCTTGGTCTTCGGCGGGTTGGCGCCGCGGACGCGGCGGGCGGCATCCGTCCCCGTCAGCGTGACGGCCGCCAGCTGGGGGAGATCGATGCCCGCGCCCGCCATCGCGCGCCGTACGCGCACGCGCAGCTCGCGCGCGACGTCGTCCCGTGCGGCCGGCCGGGTCTTGATCACGAGCCGGATCATGAGGTGCTCGCCGCCGACGGACTCCAGGCCCCACACCTCCGGATGCTCGATCACGCGCGTGCGCCACTTGGCGTCCTGGGCGAGCTCCTCCGCCGTGTTCAGCAGCAGCGCCTCGACCTCGTCGAGGTCGGAGCCGACCGGCACGCCCAGGTCGATGATGACGCGCGACCACCCCTGCGACATGTTGCCGATGCGGGTGATCTCGCCGTTGCGCACGTACCAGAGGGTGCCGTTGACGTCGCGCACATGCGTGACGCGCACGCTCACGTACTCGACGATGCCCGTCGCCAGTCCCAGATCCACCACGTCGCCGATGCCGATCTGGTCCTCGGCGACGATGAAGATGCCGTTGAGCACGTCCTTGACGATGTTCTGCGCGCCGAAGCCGAGCCCGGCGCCGATCGCCGCGGTCAGCAGCGTCAGGCTCGTCAGGGCGTTCGGCATCAGGATCGAGACGATGAGCATCAGCGCGATGATCACGATCGCGACGTTGACGATGTTCTGCAGGATCGAGCCCAGCGTCCGCGTGCGCTGGACGAGTCGCACGGATGCGAGCGGCGAGCGCTCGAGCGCCTGCGTGTCGAGGACGTTCGCCTTGGACTTCGCACCGCGCACGACGCGATTGACGACGCGGCGGATCACGATCTTGAGCAGCCAGCTGAGGAGGATCCCGCCGACGACGATCGCGAGGATCGTGAGCAGGGTCGTCCCCGCCTCCTGGAGCCACGCGAGCACGTTCGCCCACCACTCGGGTGTGGTCGCGGCGGGCGCATCGCCTGCGGAGAGGAGCGTGGTCGGCATCGGTTGAATCCTAATGACGGATGCCTCGGCCGCACCTGTGTGCGAGCCGAGGCATCCGTGTGGACGCGGACTACTGCGCGTCGCACTCCTGTGCGGCGAGGGCCCGCTCGACGCCCGCGAGGTTCTCCGAGACGAGGCGGCGCAGCGCCGGCGACACCTCGGTGTGCTCGGTGAGCCATACGCGCGTGGCGTCGCGCAGCTCGGCGGAGGCGAGCGGCGCCGGGTACAGGCCGAAGATCAGGTACTCGGCGATGTGGTACGTGCGGGACTCCCACACCGGCAGCAGCATGTCGAAGTACGCCGGGATGAACTCGGCGAGCAGATCGCGACCGGCCGGGTGGGTGAAGCCCAGAGCGGTCGAGCGCACGATGGTGTTCGGCAGCTCGGCGCGCGAGACCAGGCCGTCCCATGCGGCCTGCTTCGCCACGCTCGACGGCAGGGCCGCCTTCGCCTGAGCGGCGAACTCGCCGCCCTTGGCGGTGTTGTCGGCGGCGCGCGCCTCGTCGATCTGCTCGGCGGTCACGAGGCCTCCGGCGGCGAGCGACACGAGCAGCGCCCACGACAGGTCGGTGTCGATCGTCAGGCCCTCGAGGGCGATCTCGCCGTCGCGCAGCTGACGGACGGTCTGCCACTGCGGGTCGGTCGCGGCCGCCGAGGCGAACGCGGTCACGAACTGCAGCTGGCTGTCGGTGCCGGCCTCGGCCGACTGGGCGAGCGCCCACAGGCCGTCGGCGACCTTGATGCGGGTCTGGTGGCGCTTGTCGGGCGCGACGTACGAGTTCGCGGTGAGCTGCAGCTGGGCGAGCGTCGTGCGGACGGTGGTCGACTCCGTCTCGCCGGCGATGTTGCGCAGCACGAGGTCGACGTAGTCGCTGGGGGAGGCCTCGGCGTCACGGGTCATGTCCCACGCGGCGCCCCACACGAGCGAGCGCGCGAGCGGGTCGGCGATGTCGCCGAGGTGCTCGATGGCGGTCCGGAGCGAACGCTCGTCGAGTCGGATCTTCGCGTAGGCGAGGTCCTCGTCGTTGAGCAGGATCAGGTCGGGGCGCTGCAGGCCCACGAGCTCCCGCACGTCGGTGCGGTCGCCGTCGACGTCCAGCTCGACGTGGTGGACGCGCACGAGCGCGCCGTCCTGCATCGAGTAGAAGCCCACGCCCAGGCGGTGCGGGCGGATCGTCGGGTAGTCGGCCGGGGCCGTCTGCAGGATCGAGAACTTCGTGATCGTCCCGTCGCGCTCGTCGATCGCCGGGGTGAGGGTGTTCACGCCCGCCGTCTCGAGCCACTTCTTCGACCAGGCCGACAGGTCGCGGCCGCTCGTGGCCTCGAGCTCGGCGAGGAAGTCGGGGAGCTCGGTGTTGCTCCACGCGTGCTTCTTGAAGTACGAGGACACGCCCGCGAAGAACTCGTCGATGCCGACCCAGCTCGACAGCTGCTTGAGGACCGAGCCGCCCTTGGCGTACGTGATGCCGTCGAAGTTGACCTCGACGTCGTGCAGGTCGTTGATCTCGGCGACGATCGGGTGGGTCGAGGGGAGCTGGTCCTGGCGGTAGGCCCAGGTCTTCTCCATCGCGTTGAACGTCGTCCAGGCGGCGGTCCACTCGGTGGCCTCGGCGGTGGCGATCGTCGACGCCCACTCGGCGAAGGACTCGTTCAGCCACAGGTCGTTCCACCACTTCATCGTCACGAGGTCGCCGAACCACATGTGGGCGAGCTCGTGCAGGATCGTGACGACGCGGCGCTCCTTGACGGCGTCGGTCACCTTGGAGCGGAAGACGTAGGTCTCGGTGAACGTGACCGCGCCGGCGTTCTCCATGGCGCCGGCGTTGAACTCCGGCACGAACAGCTGGTCGTACTTCTCGAAGGGGTAGGGGACGTCGAACTTCGACTCGAAGTACGCGAAGCCCTCACGGGTCTTGTCGAAGATGTAGTCGGCGTCCAGGTGCTGCCACAGGCTCTTGCGGCCGTAGACGCCGAGCGGGATCACGCGGCCCGAGGCGCTCGTGAGCTCCGAGAACGTCGACTCGTACGGGCCGGCGATGAGCGCCGTGATGTACGACGAGATGCGCGGGGTGGGCGCGAAGGTCCACGTCGCGGTGCCGTCGCCGTGGTCGGCGGGCTCGGGCGTCGTCTGGTTCGACACGACCTTCCAGGCCGCCGGCGCCGTCACCGTGAACTGGAACGCGGCCTTCAGATCGGGCTGCTCGAAGACGGCGTACATGCGGCGCGAGTCGGGCACCTCGAACTGCGAGTACAGGTAGACCTCGCCGTCGACCGGGTCGACGAAGCGGTGCAGGCCCTCGCCGGTGTTGGTGTACAGGCAGTCGGCGTCGATGACGAGCTCGTTCTCGGCGGCGAGATCCGTCAGTGCGATGCGCGAGTCCGCGAAGGCGACGGCGGGGTCGAGCTCGCGCCCGTTGAGGACGATGGAGCGGACCTCGCGTGCGATGAGGTCGATGAAGGTGGCGGCGCCCGGCGTCGCGGCGAAGCGCGCGGTGGTGCGCGAGCCGAAGACCTCGGCTCCCTTCGTCAGGTCGAGCTGCACCTCGTAGGACTGCGACTCGACGACGGCGCGGCGCTCCTGCGCTTCGATGCGGGTGAGGTTCTCTCCAGGCACTGCAATGCTCCCGTGGGTTCTGGGGTCGTGGGCCGCGCGGGCGCTCCTGGCGCACACGCAACCGCTCCAGCCTACGTCAGGACCCCGAAAACGCACGGATGCGAGGATGGAGGGGTGAGTACCGACGTTCCCTTCGCCTCCGAGGCGGCGTCCTCCGGCGCGCCGCACATCGAGACCCCCGTCGCCTACGACGCCATCCTCCTCGCCGGCTTCGGCGGCCCCGAGGGGCAGGACGACGTGATCCCGTTCCTGCGCAACGTCACGCGCGGACGGGGCATCCCCGACGAGCGGCTCGAGGAGGTCGCCCATCACTATCGCCACTTCGGCGGCGTGAGCCCCATCAACGCCCAGAACCGCGCGCTCAAGGCCGCGCTCGAAGCCGAGCTCACGCGCCGGGGGATCGACCTGCCGGTGTACTGGGGCAACCGCAACTGGGGTCCCTATCTCGAGGACGCCGTGCGGGAGGCCGCCTCCGCAGGCGACACGACCCTGCTGGGTCTGGCGACGAGCGCGTACTCGTCCTTCTCGAGCTGCCGTCAGTACCGCGAGGACTTCGCCCGTGTGCTCACCGAGACGGGGCTTGCCGGCACCGTGACCATCGACAAGGTCCGGCAGTTCTTCGACCACCCCGGCTTCGTGCAGCCGTTCATCGACGGCGTGCGCGACGCGGTCGGCGGCTTCCTCGCCGACGGCATCGCCCCCGGCGCGATCCGCGTTCTCTTCTCGACGCACTCCGTCCCCACGGCGGATGCCGACCGGTCGGGTCCCCGCGACGTCGACTTCGGCGAGGGCGGTGCCTACGCCGCGCAGCACCGCGCGGTCGCCGAGGTCGTCATGGCGGCCGTCGCCGGCGACATCACCGGCGCCGGCGCCGTCGGGTGGGAGCTGGTCTACCAGTCGCGCTCGGGCCCGCCGAGCCAGCCCTGGCTCGAGCCCGATGTCTGCGATGTGATCGCGGAGCTTCCGGCGGCCGGCGTCGAGGCCGTCGCGATCGTGCCGCTCGGATTCGTCAGCGACCACATGGAGGTCCTGTGGGACCTCGACACCGAGGCGATGGACGCCGCGGCCGAGGCCGGCCTGCGCGCGGTGCGCACGCAGACGCCCGGCGTGGATCCCGCGTACGTTGCGGGACTGATCGATCTCGTCGAGGAGCGGCTGAACGGCACCCCCGCGGCCGAGCGGCCGCACGCCACCGCACTCGGGCCGTGGTTCGACGTGTGCCGACCCGCCTGCTGCGAGAACGTGCGAGCCGGGTTCAAGCCCGCCGCCGCCGGTCTCGCTCCCTAGGATTGACCCCATGCGCATCCACATCGCGACCGACCACGCGGGCCTCGAGTTTTCCACGCAGCTGCAGCACCACCTGGCCGAGGCCGGCCACGAGGTCGTCGACCACGGGCCGATCGAGTACGACCCGCTGGACGACTACCCGGCGTTCTGCATCCGCGCCGCGCAGGCGGTCGTCCGCGACCAGGAGGCCGGCGTCGAGGCGCTCGGCGTCGTCTTCGGCGGATCGGGCAACGGCGAGCAGATCGCCGCGAACAAGGTGCGCGGCATCCGCGCGGCGCTGGTGTGGAGCCTCGCGACGGCCGAGCTCGCGCGCGAGCACAACGACGCCAACGTGATCGCGATCGGTGCGCGCCAGCACACGTTCGAAGAGGCGGTCGCGTTCATCGACGCCTTCGTCGCGACGCCGTTCAGCGGTGCGGAGCGCCACGCGCGCCGCATCGGGCAGCTCGCCGCGTACGAGAACGACGGCACGCTCGAGCCCGACCCGCGCGCCGAGACGGGGCGGCCGGACGTGCTGGCGTCGGACGACAGCTCGTTCGACCCCGAAGCCGGCTGATGCCGGAGGGACACTCCGTCCATCGCATCGCCCGCCAGTTCGACCGCAACTACGTCGGGCGCGCGGTGCGCGCTTCGAGCCCGCAGGGGCGGTTCGTCGAGGGCGCGTCGGTGATCGACGAGCGCACCGTGATGTCGGTGCGTGCGGTCGGCAAGCAGATGTTCCTCGAGTTCGAGGGCGACGTGTGGCTGCGCGTGCACCTCGGGATGTACGGCGCGTGGGACTTCGCCGGCGAGATCCTCGTCGACCCCACGATCGCGTCGGCCAACGGGCGCATGGGCCAGACCAATCAGCGCGGCACGGATCTCGAGGGCGAGCCGATCCTGGACGACGCGGGGGAGAACTCGCTGACCTCGATCGGCGCTCCGCGCCGCGCGCGCGTGCACGTGCGCATGTCGGAGCAGACCACGGGGCTCGCCGACGAGGGCGACCAGTGGCCGCCGCCGGTCGTCGGGCAGGTGCGCCTGCGCCTCATGACAGAGGTGACGTGCGCCGACCTGCGCGGGCCGACCGCGTGCGAGCTGCAGGATCCCGAACAGGTGCAGGCGACCATCGGCAAGCTCGGCCCCGACCCGCTCGTGGACGACGTCGCCGAGGGCGAGGAGCGCTTCACGCGGGTCGTGCGTCGCAAGCCGACGGCGATCGGCCTGCTGCTGATGGATCAGGCCGTCGTCAGCGGCATCGGCAACGTGTACCGCGCCGAGATGCTCTTCCGCGCCCGCCAGAACCCGCATACTCCGGGGCGCGACGTCCCCGAGGATGTCGTGCGCGGCCTGTGGCGCGACTGGGTGAAGCTCCTGCGGACCGGCGTCGAGACCGGCCAGATGATGACGATGGACGACCTGTCCGACGAGGATTATCGCAAGGCCATGGCCAGTCGCGACGATCGCCACTGGGTGTACCACCGCGCCGGGCTGCCGTGCCGCGTGTGCGGCACGACGATCGTCGTCGAGGAGGCGGCCGGTCGGAAGCTGTACTGGTGCCCGAACTGTCAGAAGGGGTGACGGATGCGTCAGAACCCGAGTTTCGCGATGACGGACGTGACGGAGCTGCGCCGTCTGATCGACCTGAATCCGTGGGCGACGCTGGTCAGCGCGGCCGATGACGGCCTCGTCGCGTCGCACTACGCCGTCCTGCTCGACGACCGCGACGACCTCACGATCGTCGGCCACGTCGGGCGTCCGGACGATCTGATCCACGGCCTCGGCTCGCGCGAGCTCATGGTCGTGATCCAGGGTCCGCACGGCTACGTCTCGCCGGGCTGGTACGGCGACGTCGCGGCGGTGCCGACGTGGAACTTCGTCTCGGCCCACCTGGCCGGCGTGCCCGAGCTGCTCGGGCCCGAGGAGAACCTCCGCATCCTCGACCGGCTCGTCGCGCGGTTCGAGAGCGGCAGGCCGCAGCCGCGCACGCTGTGGGAGGCGCCCAACGATCCCGCGTTCGTCGAGCGTCTCGAGCGGGGGACGGTCGGCTTCCGGCTGACTCCGACGAAGGTGGTCGCCAAGCGCAAGCTCAGCCAGAACAAGCCGGACGACGTCGTCGAGACGATCATCGCCGAACTCGGCGCCGGTGCCGGCGCGTACGCCGATCCGCGACTCGCCGGCGAGATGCGCCGGGATCTCGACACCCGCAGAGCGGCCCGATGACGCCCGGGGTCGGCGAACGCGTCTCGGTCGTCGCGGGAGTGCGGCTCACCGGGAGCGAGCGCACGGATCCGTTCGCCGACGACCTCGTCGACGTGCACCTCGCGGGCGACCGGATCGCCGACATCGCACCCGCCGGCGCGCTGCCGCATCGCGGCGCCGTGCTGCACGGCGACGGCGCGTGGCTCATCCCCGGCCTGTGGGACCACCACGTCCACGTCGTGCAGTGGGCCCTCGCGGCCCAGCGCGTACCGCTCGGCGGAGCGACGAGTCCGATGCACGCCGCCGCGCTCATGCGCGACGCTCCTGTCCTTCCCGACGGGCGCCGGATCGGCTCGGGGTTCCGCGACGCGTTCTGGGCCGACGCCCCGACGCTCGACGTTCTGGACGCGGCGACCGGCGATGTCCCGACCTATCTGATCAACGCCGACGTCCACAGCGTGTGGCTGAACTCCGCCGCGCTGCGGCGCGAAGGGCTCCTCCCGGTGGGCACCGGCGTCCTCCGCGAAGAACCGGCGTTCGAGATCTCGCGACGGCTCAACGACGTCGTCCCTGCGGCATCCGATCCTCTCGTCGCGCGCATGGCGCGGGACGCGGCCGCGCGTGGAATCGTCGGCCTCGTCGATCTCGACATGGCGTGGAACGAGGAGGCGTGGGCCCGGCGTCTGAACGCCGGTCTCGACACGCTGCGGGTGGAGTTCGGGATCTACCCCGAGCACCTCGATCGCGCGATCGCCGAGGGCCTGCGCTCGGGCGACGTCGCGCGCGGCACGGCATCCGAGCTCGCCCGCGTCGGGCCGCTCAAGGTGATCACGGACGGGTCGCTGGGCACCCGCACGGCCGCGTGCTCGCATCCGTATCCCGGCGACGCGCAGGATCGCGGTCTGCTCACGGTCGACCCGTCGTCGCTCCAGGAACTGCTCGGCCGCGCGACCGCCGCAGGCCTCGCGGTCGCCGTGCACGCCATCGGCGATGTGGCCAACAGCCACGCGCTGGACGCGTTCGCCGCGACGGGCGCGTGGGGGACGATCGAGCACGCCCAGCTCGTCGCCCACGCCGACATCCCGCGGTTCGCCCGGCTCGGCGTCGGCGCCAGCGTGCAGCCCGAGCACGCCCTGGACGACCGGGACCTCACGGATTCGATCTGGGCCGGGCAGACGGCCCAGCCGTATCCGCTGCGCGCGCTCGCCGACAGCGGCGCGAACCTCCTCTTCGGGTCGGACGCCCCGGTCGCAGCCCTCGATCCGTGGGCGGGGATGGCGGCGGCCGTCCACCGGACCCGCGACGGCCGCGAACCCTGGCAGGCGCGCGAGGCGGTGGACGGTGCCACCGCGCTGGCCGCCACGACGCACGGCGGCTCGCAGGACGCCGCGATCATCGAACCGGGCGCCATGGCCGACCTCGTGCTGTGCGAGCACGACCCGCTCACCGCGTCCGAGACGCTGCTGCGGGGGCAGCGCGTGGCGGCGACGCTCGTGGGATCCCGCATCACTCACCGCGACTCGTGAGCGCGATGGCGGGATCCGGCGGCGCGAGCGACTAGCGTCGAGGAGTGCCATCCGCCGACCACGAATTCGGGCCGCAGAATCTGGGGCATCCCACCCAGACGGTGACCCGTCAGCCGCGCGACCGGTCGCCCGAGCACGCCGAGCCGTCGCGGTTCCTTCCGCATGTGCAGGGTCTGCGGGCGATCGCGGTCCTGTTCGTCGTGCTGTACCACTTCTGGCCGGGGCGGCTGTCGGGCGGCTACGTCGGCGTCGACGTCTTCTTCGTGATCTCGGGGTTCCTCATCACGTCGCACCTCATGCGCGAGCTGACGGCGACGGGCACCGTCCGGCTGTCGCAGTTCTGGGCGCGGCGCGCCCGGCGCCTGCTGCCGGCTTCGCTCCTCGTGCTGCTGTTCTGCGCGATCGTCGCCGGCACCCCGTACCTCATGCCGATCTCGGCGCTGCAGAACGAGGTCAGCGAGATCATCGCGGCGACTTTCTACGTCGAGAACTGGTACCTCGCGCTGAACTCGGCCGACTACCTCAACCACGCGGGCGACCCGACGACCGTCCAGCACTACTGGTCGCTGTCGCTCGAAGAGCAGTTCTACGTCATGTGGCCGCTCATCATGCTGCTGGCGGCATGGATCGGCGTGCGGTCCTTCCGCGGCGCGCGCCGCCGCGCGGTGCTGGTCGCACTCGGCGTCGTCACGGCGGCGTCCTTCGTGTTCTGCGTCGTGTTCACGATCACGGATCCGGCGCCGGCGTACTTCGTCACGTTCGGCCGCATGTGGCAGTTCGGCGTCGGCGCGATGATCGCGCTGGTTCCCCTCCTCCGGGTCCGCCACGCGGTGGGGAGCTTCGTGCTCGGCTGGGCCGGGATCGCCGCGCTGCTGTACGCGGCGTTCCGCTTCGACGGCCAGACGCCGTTCCCCGGGTACATGGCACTGCTGCCGACGCTCGGGGCCGCCGCCGTGATCGCGGCGTCGAACGCCGACCGCTGGTGGTACCCGACGCGGCTGCTGGCGATCCGCCCCGCGCAGTTCACCGGCGACATCTCGTACTCGCTGTACCTGTGGCACTGGCCGCTGATCATCATCGCCCCGTCGGTGCCGTTCTGGGGGCTGACGATCTGGCACCGCGTGTCGCTCCTGGCCATCTGCTTCGTGCTGGCGTGGCTGACCAAGCGCTTCGTCGAGGACCCAGCCCGCAGCTGGAAGGTGCTCACGACGCGTCCGGCGCGCGTGACCCTGTGGTCCTCGCTCGCCGCGATGGTGCTCGTCGCCGGCGTCGCGGGCGGCGCGTGGGCGGTCAACGCGCCGGCATACCGAGAGGGTGTCGCCGAGATCGAGCAGCTGCGCGCCGACCCGCCCGAGTGCTTCGGCGCGGCATCCGTCCTGGATCCGTCGTGCGCCGGGGTCTCATTCGAAGACATCCGGCCCGATCCCGGATTCGCCGGCATCGACCGGCCCGAGCATCCGGAGTGCTTCGTCCAGCTCAACGACGCCCGGCCGGTCTCGTGCGCGTTCGGCGTCGACGACCCGGATGCGCCGACCGTGGCCCTGATCGGCGACAGCCACGCGTACCAGCTGCTGTCGACCTTCGACCGGATCGCGCAGGAGCGCGGGTGGCGCCTCGTGACGTGGTTCAAGGGCGCCTGCCCGTGGAACACCACGCCGCTGTCCACGCCCGGCGCCTTCGGCCAGGCGTGCACGCAGTGGCGGGAGGACGTCGGCGAGGCGCTGGCGGCCTCCGACGTCGACGTCGTGTTCACCGCGGCGCTCGCGACGACGCCGTACTCCGCCGCCGGATACGACTCCGCGCACGACGCCGCGGTCGCCGGATACCGCGAGGCGTGGAGCGAGATGACCGATCGCGGCGTCCCGGTCGTGACCGTGGTCGACAACCCGGTGTGGGAGACGGACCCGAACAAATGCCTGCGCACGCACGACGACGCGTCGGAGTGCGATGGGGCGCGCGACGACGTGCTCGTCGCCGACGATCCGCTGCGCGATGCCGCGGCGGGCCTCGCCGACGTCACGCTGCTGGATTTCACCGATGTGTTCTGCGACGCGGACGCCTGCTTCCCGGTCGTGGGCGGGGCGAACCTCTACCGCGACCAGGACCACATCACCGTGACCTTCGCCGACAGCCTGGGCCCGTGGTACCAGGCCGCCCTCGAGGACGCGCTGGCGGTCCGTGCGCCGTAGGGTCGGAGCATGACGATTGCCGAAGGTGCCTCCGTCCTGTCCGTCGCGGGCTCGAGCCCGCACCTCGCCGAAGGGACGTTCGTGGCCGCCGGAGCCCGCGTCATCGGCGACGTGAGACTCGGCGAAGGTGCCAGCGTCTGGTACAACGCGGTGCTGCGCGGCGACAGCGCGAGCATCACCCTGGGTGCCGGCAGCAACATCCAGGACAACGTGTCGGTGCACGTCGACGACGGCAGTCCCGTCGTCATCGGCGAGAACGTGTCTGTCGGTCACAACGCCGTCGTGCACGGCTGCACGATCGGTGACGGCAGCCTCATCGGCATGGGATCGGTGGTGCTCAGCGGCGCGGTGATCGGCGCGGGGAGCCTGGTCGCCGGGGGAGCCGTCGTGCTCGAGGGGACGGTAATCCCCGAGGGATCGCTCGTGGCGGGCGTCCCCGCCAAGGTGCGGCGCGAGCTGTCGGACGCGGAGCGCGCGAAGATCCTGCGGAATGCCGAGATCTATCGCGCGCACACGGCGAACCACATCTCGGCGGAGCCGGTCGGCGGCGAATGACCGAGTGTGCGAACGTGCGTCGGCAGCCTATCGTCGCCGCACCTTTTCTCTCCGCGGCCCAGGCGGAAATGAGGGCAGATGCACCGACGGCGCTGAGCGCCGCTCAGGGGCGCCGGCGAGACACGGCGCGAGCCGCGCGCGCGCGAACCCTCTGGATCCGGTGGACCGCTCGCCGGACGAACTCCGGGCCGACAAGGTCGACGCGGGTGAGCAGCGGAAGGGTGTGCAAGTCGATCACGATTGGGGAGCGTCCGCCGAACCAGCGGTCTAGCTCCAGGCGATCCACCGACAAGCCCTTGGCGCCGGTGAAGCCGGTGCCGCTCCTTCCGCCGAAATGGTGGACGTACCTCTCGTGCTCGAAGTATCCGCGGACCGACAGATCAGCACTCAGCAGCCCAGCCTGCTGCTTCGTGATGGCCCAGAACCACTGATGCTCTTCGTCGAGGGGCGCGCTGCGGTACAGGTCTGCGTCGATCAGATAGCAGTAGCCGTCGACTCGCAGCGGGTCGGGCACCATTCCATATGACGATGCGCCGCGCGAGTGGTGCGACAGGAGATTGCTCAACCACGCATCGTCCCGGATCTCGACGTCGCTGTTCAGGAGCAGGAAATGCGTGGCGTCGGGGGCGGCAAGGGTCGCAGCCAGATTGTTCCCGCCGGCGAACAGGGTGTTGGTGGGCGAGAAATGGAGTGTGTCGATCAGGCCCTCGTCGTCGAGACGGTGCAGAAGCCCTCTCGTCGGCTCTTCCGATGCGTTGTCCACCACGACGAGTTCGAAGTTCACATCGCATGTCCGGTCACGCACCGTGCGGACTGCGATCTCGACGAACTCGGGTGCGTTGTAGGTGAGCATCAAGATGCTCACTTTGGGCGGCACGTCGGACTCCTTCACAGCCGGCCGAATGGCATTTCGCGAACGGGTTGAATGGTCGCCGACCCGTCGACCTGCGGCGCGGCGGGGCTGCTCCACTGGTTTCGCGGCGCTCGCCCGGGTCCGAGCATAGCCACAACACGCTGATCGGCGGCGACGACGTACATCGCGCGGGACACGGTCTTCGTCTTGGCTCGTACCCCCAAGGCGCCCGTCTTCCGGCAGAGCAATCGGCGACTGAGACCGAACCGCATCGCGTGTCAGACGTGGCGCGGCGCGCCGACCGAGGAGCGGTGTGCAGACCTCGGAGCGCTTCGGTCCGAGCCGCGTCGCGGACGCAGCAGGCGCGCCAGCCCGAACCCCGTCACGGTCGCTGCGACCGCGGCCATGACCAGCCCCGCGCCGATGCCGATCGCCAGCATCAGCCAGAACGGCTGGCCATCGGTCCACAGCGGCATCGCGATGCCGAGGAAGGCGCCGAGGGCGGCGAGCCAGGCGACGGCCGTGATCCACACCCAGTGGCCGGCGCGCGGAACGTGCCGGCGCAGCTCCACCCACTGCGCCCCGCCGATCGACGCGACCAGGACGGCGCCGAGCACCATGCCGACGGGGATCAGCACCGCCGGCGGGGCCGTGACGAGGCTCGACGCCCAGGTCGAGGGCGCCATGCCGCACACGTAGGCGAGGATCGCACCGGCGGCGGTCAGCAGCACCCAGCGGCTCGCACGCACCGGCACGTCGAGGCGGCGCAGCGCCCACGCCTGCCCGGCGCCCAGCAGGGCTCCTTCGATCGCGCCCGCCCCGAGCAGCGTGGCGAGCTGCACGGACGGCGCGGCGGACGCCGTCGCGACACCCGCGGCCGCGGGCACGACGAAGCCGACCGCTTCGGCGATCGTGGCGGCCGGGATCCAGGTCCGGAGCACCCGACGGCGCGCGGCCGTCCGGATGGCGGCGGTCGCGGCATCCGATGCACGCGCGCCCGTGCTCATGGCGCCAGTGTGCGTCCTGCCCGCCGCATCGTCATGGGCCCAAGGTCCCGCGACGGTGCCCGGACCCCTGGTGCCCGCGCGTCGGCGGGAGGCACAATCGGACCGTCGGCATCGAAGCCGCCACGCCCGTCGGCTCGACGGACGCGACGGGTCGGATGCCGCGCCATTCCAGAGGGAGGTGCGTGGGTCGTGCGCGTGAGCTTCCTCGATCGCTTCCGGCCGGTCGGGGCGCCGGGTGCGGCCGCGACGGCCGTGCCGGCAGCCGACCGACACGGACCCGAGGACGAGCTCGCACCGGTCTTCGCCGCCCTCGCTCCCGCGGTGCGCGCGGCCGAGGACGCCGTCGCCGCGGCGGAGAAGTCCGCCGCCGACGCGCGGGATCAGGCGCGCGTCTCGGCCGCGGCCATCGTCGAGCGCGCGCACGCGGATGCCGCCGAGGCGCGTGCGCGCGCCGCCCTCGAGGTCGAGAGCGCCGCTGCCGAGACGGACCGGCGCGTGGTGGATGAGGCGCAGGTCGAGGCCGATCGCATCGACGCGGCCGCGGCGCAGGCGAGGTCCGAGGCCGTCGATCGCGTGATGCGACGACTGCGGGACGGCCTCCTCGAGGAGCCGGAGACGACGGAGACCGCATCGTGATCGGTGACTGGACCGCCGCCGCCGTCCGCGCGCGTGCGACGGCGGATCGGCGACTGGGGACCGCGGGCGCGGACGCCGTGGCCCGCAGGCCGGACCTGTCTGCGGCGATCCAGGCTCTCGAGCCGAGTCTCTACGGTCCGCGCCTGCCCGGTGCCGACGACCTCGCGTCCGCGCAGCGGGCGCTCGGCGCCGCGGTGGTGTGGGAGCTGCGGGTGCTCGCCGGGTGGATGCCGCCCGCGGGGACGCGTCTGGCGGGCGCCCTGGCGGCGCTGTTCGAGTACGAGGACCTGGTGGCTCTGGTGGACGCCCTCGAGCGCGGCACCCCGGCGCCGCCCCGGTACGACGTGGGCGTCCTGGCGTCCGCACCGGCGACGGTATGGGACGCCTCGTCGCCGGCGGTGCTGCGCGACGCTCTGCGACACGGCGTGTGGGGCGATCCCGGGCCCGACCCGGCCGCGATGGCGGACGTGCTGGCGGCCGCCGTGCTGCGCCGACTCACGTCGATCGCGCCCGCGAGCGGGTCGTGGGCGACGGGCGCGCTGGCCCTCCGCGCGGCACGCATGCGCGCCGTCGAGGACCGCGAGCCGCCCGACCGGTTCGTCGCGCTCGCACGGTCGGCGATCGGCGACGCGTGGATCGCGAGGCGCGATCTCGCCGGACTCCGTACCGCGCTGCCGCCGTCCGCCGCCGCCGCACTGGCGGACGTCGACGATCCCGGCGACCTGTGGCGGGCGGAGCAGCGCTGGCGGGCACGCGCGGAGACGGACGGCTTCCGGCTGCTGCGCGACAGCGGCCTGGGGCCGGAGACCGCCCTGGGGGCGTTCGCCGTGCTGCGGTGCGACGCCCTCCGGGTCGCCGAGGCGCTGGCGTCCGCCGACGCGGGGGGAGGCGAGCTGCTCGATGTCGTGGCGTGAAGCGCTCACCCCGGTGCGCATGGAGCGCGTCGCGCTCGTCGCGCCCGAAGCCGCCATCGATCCGATGCTGACCGAGATCGCCGCGAGCGGCGCGGTGGAACTCGACCTTCCGCGCCACGCCGAAGGCGCGCCGGACGAGTTCGCCCGCGCGCGCGACGCGGCGGTGCTGCGCGACGGCCTCGCCGGCTACGTCGGGTGGACGCCGTCGACGTCGCTTCCGGACCTGGCCGAGCGGCTGGCTCCCGCCGGAGCCGCCGCGGTCCCGATCCAGCGCCCGCGCGGCGTCGAGCCGCCGACGCTGCTTTCGGGCGAGGCCGAGGCGGCCGGAATGTCACGCGCACTCGTCGACACCTACGGGACCGTGCCCTATCGCGACATCGACCCCGCACGCGCTGCGGCCTTCGCGTACATCGTCATGTTCGGCATGATGTTCGGCGACGTCGGCCACGGCGCCATCCTGCTCGGGATCGGCCTGCTGCTTCGCACGGGACGCCCGCGCCGGTTCGCGGGCATCCAGCGCGCGTGGGGCTTCGTCACGGCCGCCGGCGCCGCCGCGATCGCGTTCGGCTTCCTCTACGGCGAGGCGTTCGGGCCCACCGGCCTGGTGCCGGTCCTCTGGCTGTCCCCCCTCGAGGAGCCCGTGCCGTTCCTGATCGCCGCCATCGTGCTCGGCTCGGTGCTGCTGGCCGCGGCGTACGCGATCGGAACGGTGAACCGCGTCCGCGAGGGCGGGTGGGGCTACGCCCTGTACGCGCGCAGCGGCGTCGCGGGGTCGCTGCTGTTCCTCGCCGCGGCGGTGCTGGCCGGCGGCATCGTGTGGGGCCTGATGTGGTTGGTCGCCCTCGCCGCGGCACTGGCCGTGCTCGCGATCGTGTTCCTGTCGATCGGACTGTACGTGGCATCCGGCGGGCACTTCGCCGGTGTCCTCCAGACGGTCATCGAGGTCGGCGACACGATCATCCGCCTCGGGTCCAATGTCGTCTCGTTCGCGCGTCTCGCGGCGTTCGGGCTGACGCACGCCGCGCTGCTGCTCGTGGTGTGGCAGGGCACGACGGCACTGTGGGGGCTCGGCCCCCTCGGCGCGGTCGCGGGCGTGCTCCTGTTCGTCGTGGGCAACGTGCTCACGTTCGCGCTCGAGGCGCTCGTCGCGGCCATCCAGGCGCTTCGCCTGTCGTACTACGAACTGTTCTCGCGCGTCTTCGAGTCCGAAGGGCGGCCGTTCCGCCCGTGGAGCCCGGCGGTGGACAGCGCCGCGGGTCCGACACCGTATGCCGACGAGGGTGGGGTCGCCGCCGGCGACCTGCCCGTTCCAGAGAGGAGACCCGCATGACCGTCTGGGTCATGGCCCTTCCCGTCTTCGCGATCGCCTTCGCCGGCGCGCTGCTGCTGCTGCGACGCACGCGGAGCACCGGCATGAAGGCGCTCGTGGTGGTCAACGCCGGTGTCGCGATCGCGGCCGGAGTGGTCTTCGTGCAGGCGCTCACCGCCTCGGTCCCGGCCGCCGCGAGCGGTGCGGTCGAGGCGGCGACGAGCACGACCACGTCGACCGGCGCGGGCGGCACGGCGCTCATCGCGGCGGCGATCGCCGTGGCCGGGTCGTCCATCGGCGCCGCCATCGCCGTCGCCTACACCGGTGCCGCGGCGCTGGCCGCCATGAGCGAGCGGCCCGAGATGTTCGGGCGCGCCATGGTGATCGTCGGCCTCGCCGAGGGGATCGCGATCTACGGCCTCATCATCGCGATCATCATCATCGGGCAGGCGTGAGCCATGGCCGACGCGCTGAGCATCGCCGTCATCGGCGAGGAGCACCTCGTCGACGGGTACCGCCTCGCCGGCGCGACGGTGCTGCTCGCCGCCGGCGCCGACGCGGTCAGGCGCGCGTGGGATGCGCTGCCCGGCGACGTCGGCGTCGTCGTGCTCACCGCGCAGGCGGCCGCGGCGCTCGGCGAGGACCGCGAGGACGGCCGGCGCATGGTGGCGGTGATGCCCGCATGAGCGCGCGCAGAGCCGGGCTCCCCGACGGGGCGGTCGAAGCCATGGAGCCGCTGCGGAACGCGATCGCAGCGGATGCCGAACGCCGCGCCGACGAGATCCGCGAGGGTGCCGACGAGGAGTGCGCCGCGGTGTTGCAGGCCGCCCATCAGGAGGCCGCGCGCATCGTCGACGCCGCGATCGCCGACGGTCGCGCGGCGGGCGAGATCGTCGCGCGCGACGCCTCGGCCCGGGCGCGTCGCGGCGCCTCCGGGCAGGTCCTCGCTCGCCGCGAGGCCGCACGGCAGCAGCTGCGCGACGCCGTGATGCGCGCAGCGCGCGGGCTCGCGCACGACGAGCGGTATCCGGACATGCGTCGCCGTCTCGAGGCGCGCGGACGAGCGCTTCTCGGGCCGGATGCGGTCGTGACCGAGCATCCGGCAGGGGGAGTGGTCGTCGAGGCGGGGTCGCGGCGCCTGGACCTGTCGCTTCCCGCGCTGGCCGAGGAGACGTGGGAGCGGATGCCCGAGGAGATGCGTGGCGTATGGAGCGGGTGAACACGAGCGGGTCCGTCGTGCGCGTGAGCGGGCCGCTGGTCGAGGTGGAGGGCGTCGGAGCGCTGGCGATGTCGGACGTGGTCGCGCTGGGCCCCGCGCACATGAGCGCCGAGACCGTGGAACGCGAGGGGGATCGCGCCGTCCTGCAGGCCTACGAGTACACCGGAGGGCTGCGCAGCGGCGACGTCGCCGCGTCCACCGGCGCCCAGCTGTCGATCCCCCTCGGCCCGGGGCTGCTCGGACAGGCCTTCGACGGACTGCTGCGACCTCTGACCGGAGCAGGGCTCTGGCTGGGCGCGGCCCGCACGACCGAGCCCCCGGGGCAAGACAGCTCGTGGCGGTTCGCCGCCGGCGCGGAGGTCGGCGACGCCGTGGCGGAGGGGGACGTGCTGGGAACGGTGGCGGATGCCGGCTCCGTCGAACATCGCGTGCTGGTGCCGGTCGGGGTCTCCGGCACCGTGACGTGGCTCGCCGGCGACGAGGAGCTCGCGGCCGATGCCGTGGTCGCCCGCATCGGCGACCACGAGGTGGCGCTCACCTCGACGTGGCCGATCCGGCGTCCGCGGCCCTTCCGGCAGCGGCGCTCCGAGGCGGTGCCGCTGCGGACGGGCCAGCGTGTGCTCGACCTGCTGTTCCCGGTCGCGCGGGGAGCGACCGCGGCCGTCCCCGGCGGTTTCGGGGCGGGCAAGACGCTGCTGCTCCAGCAGATCGCGAAGTGGAGCGATGCCGATGTGATCGTGTACGTCGGATGCGGCGAGCGCGGCAACGAGATGGCCGACGTGCTGGGCACCCTCACGGAGCTCTCCGACGAGCGCACGGGCGGGCGCCTCATCGACCGGACGGTGATCATCGCCAACACGTCGAACATGCCGATGATGGCGCGCGAGGCCGGCATCCACACCGGCGTGACCGTGGCGGAGTACTACCGCGACATGGGCTACGACGTCGTCGTGATCGCCGACTCGACGTCGCGCTGGGCCGAAGCGCTCCGGGAGTTCGCGAACCGCAACGGGCAGCTCCCGGCCGAGGAGGGGTATCCGGCGAGCCTCGCGAGCGAGCTCGCGGCGTTCTACGAGCGCGCGGGCCGGGTCGAGACGCTCGGCCGGAGGACCGCGTCGGTCACCGTGATCGGCGCGGTGTCGCCGCCGGGCGGCGACATGACCGAGCCGGTCACGACGGCCACGCAGCGCTTCGCGCGCACACTGTGGCAGCTCGACCGCGATCTGGCCTACGCGCGCCACTACCCGGCGGTCAGCTGGACGGCGTCCTTCGCGCGCGACGACGACGCGATCGGCCGCTGGTACGCCGAGAACGGCGACGCCGCCTGGGTCGCCCGCCGCGCGCGGGCGCTCACGCTGCTCTCCGAGTCGGATCGGCTGGCCTCGCTCGCCGAGCTCCTCGGCCATGCGTCGCTGCCGGGCCACGAGCGGATGATCCTGCTCGGCGGCCGCCTCGTGCGCGACGGCGTGCTCATGCAGAGCGCGCTCAGCCCCAACGACGCGTCGTGCTCGGCGGGCAAGGCCGCCGCGATCCTCGACCTCGTGCTCGACGTCGCCGACCGGTGCGCGCGCCTGGCCGAGGACGGCGTGCCGGCGGCCGCGATCGAGCGCATCGACTTCGGCGACGTGCTGCGCGCGCGGGACGAGACGGGCCCCGACGACGCCGCAGGGGTGGAGGCGCGGCGGGGACCCATGCTGCGCCGGCTGGAGGCGCTGCGGTGACGACCACGGAGCCGGAAGGACTGCCCGCGAGTGCGCGGCGCGTCGAGTACCGCGATGTGCACGCGCTGCGCGGTCCGCTGCTCGTGCTGGGCGAGACCGCCGACGTCGGATGGGACGAATCGGCCGTCGTCGAACTGGATGACGGGTCGGTCCGTCACGGCGTGGTGCTCGAGGTCGAGCGCGACCTCGTCACGCTGCAGGTGCTCGAGGGGACCGCCGGCATCGAGCCGGGCTCGGTCGGCGTGCGGTTCACCGGGGATCCGTTCGCGATCCCGGTGGGGCGCGGCTGGCTCGGGCGGGTGTGCAGCGGCCGCGGCGAACCGCTCGACGGCGGGCCGCCCGTCGTCGGCGAGACGACGGTGCCCGTGAACGGCGTGCCGCTGAACCCCGTGCACCGCGAGCCGCCGGCCGATCCGATCCGCACCGGCATCTCGGCGATCGACGGACTGACGACGCTCGTGCGCGGGCAGAAGCTTCCGATCTTCTCGGTTCCGGGCCTGTCGCACCTCGCGCTGGCGACCCAGATCGCCGCGCAGGCGCGTTCGGAGGGCCGGGGATTCCGCGTCGTGTTCGTCGCGATGGGACTCACGCACGCCGACATCGACACGGTGCGCGATCGGCTCGAAGAGCGCGCGGCGTCGGGGGAGCTGGTGCTGCTGCTCAACGCCGCCGACGATCCCGTCATCGAGCGCATCCTCGCGCCGCGCGTGGCGCTGACCATCGCAGAGCACCTCGCCTACGAAGAGGGCGACGACGTGCTGGTGATCATGTCGGACATGACCAGCTACGCCGAGGCCGTGCGCGAGGTGTCGGCGGCGCGCCGCGAGATCCCCGCGCGCCGGGGCTACCCCGGCTACCTGTACAGCGACCTCGCCTCGATCTACGAACGGTGCGGGCGCGTGCGCGGGCGGGACGGATCGGTGACGATCGTCCCCGTGCTGACCATGCCCGGCGGCGACATCACGCACCCGGTGCCCGACCTGACCGGCTACATCACCGAAGGGCAGGTCGTGCTCGCCCCCGAGGTGGCGGCCCGCGGCGTATACCCGCCGGTCGACACGTCCTCCTCGCTGTCGCGCCTCATGCGCGCGGGCGCCGGGCCCGGCCGCACGCGCGAGGATCACCTGCCGGTCGCCGCTCAGGCTCTCGCGTCGCTGTCGCGGTCCCTGCGGGCCGCCGAGCTGGCAGAGCTCATGGGAGCGGATGCCCTGGGCGAGACGGATCAGGCATACCTGCGCTACCGCGATCGATTCGAGAGCGCCGTGCTGAACCAGCGCGAGAACGAGGACCGCTCCTTCGGCGAGACGCTCGACCGGATCTGGGACGCTCTGGGCGTGCTGCCCGAGCGGGAGCTGTCGATGATCCCGACGGCGCTGATCGAACGCCATCGGCCGAGTGAAGGAGGGGCCTCGTGAACACCGCGGCGAGCAGGCCCGCGCGGGCGCGACTGGAGCGCCGCCTCGCCGTCGCGCGCCACGCCGCCGAGCTGCTCGAGCGCCGGCAGCGGATCATGGCCGACGAGGTCGAGCGGCTCGAGCTGCAGGTCGACCGCAGCCGCGCCGAGTGGGAGCGTCTCGCCCGTGTCGCGGCGCTCTGGCTGCGACGGGCGACGGCGCTCGACGGTCGCGAGCGCGTGCGCGAGGCGGCGCCGCTCGGCGAGGCGAGCGCGACCGTGACGTGGAGCTCCGCGATGGGAGCGCAGCGCCCCGACGAGATCACGTGCGAGCTGCCGCCGCGACGGGCCGTGGGCGGCGGTTCGGCCCTGGCCTTCGCCGTCGCGGCTCATCGCGACGCGCTGGAGGCCGCCGTCCGGCACGCCGTCATCGACCACGCACGGGCGCGCCTCGCGGCGGAGCTCCATGCCACGCAGGTCCGCCGGCGAGCCATCGAGCGGCGGTGGGTGCCGCGACTCGAGGAGGACCTGCGGCGCATGCGCGAGCAGCTCGAGCAGCAGGACCTCGAGGAGACCCTCCGGCTGCGCTGGGCGGCCGATCTGGGCGCCGAAGAGAGGAGCACAGCATGACCACGATCCTCGTCGCGGTGCACGACTCCACCGCCGCGTTCGAGGCGGCGGACGCCGCCATCGCCCTGGCCGAGCGGGTCGGCGCTCGCCTGCGCGCCGTCGCCGTCGTCGATCCCGAGCCCGTCACGGGGGGACCGCATCCCACGACGGCGATCGTGCACCTCGAGAGCGGGGCGGACGCCGCCCTCCGCCATGTGCTGCGCGTCGCCGCGGAGGCGAACGTGCCGGCGACGACGCACCGGCGACACGGCCGCATCGCGCGGGAGATCCTCGCCGAGGCGCGCGAGTGCGCGGCTGATCTCGTCGTGATGGCCGTCGTCGACCGTCCCGGCCACGCGATCCCGCGCGTCGGCAGTCACACGATGCGCGTCCTCGAGCACGCCGAGGTCCCGGTGGTCGTCGTCCCTCCCCGGCTCTGAACGGCCGAGACGACGAAACCCCCGCCGGAGCGGGGGTTTCGGGAAGCGAGGGGGCGACGGGAATCGAACCCGCACAACCAGTTTGGAAGACTGGGACTCTACCATTGAGCTACGCCCCCGCTGGCGCGGGGCCTCCGACAGTCTAGCCGCATACGCGCGCCGGTCCCGACCACGACGCCTCGCTGAGGGCATTCGTGAACGGGTCGGCTAGACTTGCCAGGGCCGTTCGGCGCACGTACGCGTGCGCACCCCGCCCGGGGCGTAGCTCAGCTTGGTAGAGCGCCCGCTTTGGGAGCGGGAAGTCGCAGGTTCAAATCCTGTCGCCCCGACATCACGGCCCGGAGAATTCCGAACCCAAAGACCTTATGACCCGCCGCGCATGCGCGCGGTCCAGACGAGGAGTGTACAAGTCATGGTCACCAGCACCGTCGAGAAGCTCAGCCCGACTCGGGTGAAGCTGCACATCACGGTCACCCCCGATGAGCTCAAGCCCAGCATCGCGCACGCCTACGAGCACATCGCCCAGGACGTCCAGATCCCCGGCTTCCGCAAGGGCAAGGTCCCCGCGCCGATCATCGACCAGCGCATCGGCCGCGGCGCCGTCCTCGAGCACGCCGTGAGCGAAGGCCTGGACGCGTTCTACCGCGAGGCCGTCGAGGCCAACGAGCTGCGCGTCCTCGGCCGCCCCAGCGCCGAGGTCCTCGAGTGGCCGAGCGACAAGGACTTCAGCGGCGACCTCGCCGTGGCCGTCGAGGTCGACGTGCGTCCCGAGTTCGAGCTGCCCGCCTTCGACGGCATCACCGTCGAGGTCGAGGCCGCCGAGACCGACGACGCCGCCGTCGACGCCGAGCTCGACAGCCTGCGCGCCCGCTTCGGCACGCTCGTGACCGTCGACCGTCCCGCCGCCACGGGCGACTTCGTCGAGCTGGACCTCGTGGCCGCGATCGACGGCGCCGAGGTCGACCGCGCCCAGGGCGTGTCGTACGAGCTCGGCTCGGGCGAGCTGCTCGAGGGCATCGACGAGGCCATCGACTCGCTCACCGCCGGTGAGGACACCACCTTCCGCTCGAAGCTCGTCGGCGGCGACCACGCCGGCTCCGAGGCCGAGGTCTCGGTCACGGTCAAGGCCGTCAAGGAGCGCGAGCTCCCCGAGGCCGACGACGACTTCGCCCAGATGGCGAGCGAGTTCGACACCATCGGCGAGCTGCGCGAGAGCCTCGTCGAGCGCGTCGGCCAGCAGTCGGTCTTCACGCAGGGCTCGGCCGCGCGCGACAAGTTCGTCGAGACGCTGCTCGAGCAGGTCGAGATCCCCGTTCCCCCGCAGCTGATCGAGGACGAGGTCCACAGCCACCTCGAGGGCGAGGGCCGTCTCGAGGACGACGTGCACCGCGCCGAGGTCGCCGAGGCCAGCGAGAAGCAGTTCAAGACGCAGATGCTGCTGGACGCGATCGCCGAGCAGACCAACGTCCAGGTGTCGCAGGACGAGCTGACGCAGTACCTGATCCAGTCGGCCGCCCAGTATGGCATGGCGCCGCAGGACTTCGTCAACGCGCTGCAGGAGAACAACCAGCTGCCGGCCATGGTGGGCGAGGTCGCCCGCAACAAGGCCCTCGCCGTCGCGCTCGGCAAGGTCACGGTCGTCGACACCAACGGCAAGGCGGTCGACCTGACCGGCTTCGTCGCCGTCGAGGACGAGGAAGAGGCCGCCGAGGAGGTCGTCGAGGAGGCCGAGGAGATCGCGGATGCCGCGGCCGAGGCCGACGCCGTCATCGAGGCCGAGGAGGCCGCCGCCGCGGAGGCCCCTGAGAAGGCCCCCGCGAAGAAGCGCGCCCCCGCCAAGAAGAAGGACGAGGCCGCCGCCGAGGAGGCGCCCGCCAAGGCTCCGGCCAAGAAGCGCGCCCCGGCCAAGAAGAAGGCCGACGCTCCCGCCGAGGAGACCCCCGCGGCGGAGTGATCGCCCCGCAGCCCTGATCGGAGGGGACGGATGCCAAGGCATCCGTCCCCTCCGTCGCATCCGCGCGGCGCGCGATCTGCCCAGGGCGAACACGACCGGATGCGGCGCGGCGCGCGGGTAGATTCGATGGCGAGACCCGAGGAATCAGGAGCACACATGGCCGCTGAACCCCTTGTCGCGACGAGCGTCTTCGACAAGCTGCTGAGAGACCGCATCATCTGGCTCGGCTCGGAGGTGCGCGACGAGAACGCGAACGAGATCTGCGCGAAGATCCTCCTCCTCGCCGCCGAGGACTCGCAGAAGGACATCTACCTCTACATCAACTCGCCCGGCGGCTCGATCACCGCGGGCATGGCGATCTACGACACGATGCAGTTCGTCCCGAACGACATCGTCACCGTGGGCATCGGCATGGCGGCGTCGATGGGCCAGCTGCTTCTGACCAGCGGCACGAAGGGCAAGCGCTACATCACGCCCAACGCGCGCGTTCTGCTGCACCAGCCGCACGGCGGCTTCGGCGGCACCGCCAGCGACATCCAGACGCAGGCGCAGCTCATCCTCGACATGAAGCGACGTCTCGCCGAGATCACCGCGGCGCAGACCGGCAAGACGGTCGAGCAGATCAACGCCGACGGCGACCGCGACCGCTGGTTCGGCGCCGAAGAGGCACTCGAATACGGCTTCGTCGACCACATCCGCGAGCACGCCGCGGACGTGTCCGGCGGCGGCGGCACGGCGAACTGACGGCATCCAGGGCGAAAGAGAGAGACATCGCGATGCACACTCCCACCTTCGGCGCAGGGGCGCCCCAGGGCCTGCAGATGCCGGGCAGCCGCTACATCCTCCCGCAGTTCGAGGAGCGCACGGCCTACGGCTACAAGCGTCAGGACCCCTACAACAAGCTGTTCGAGGACCGCGTCATCTTCCTGGGCGTCCAGGTCGACGACGCGTCGGCCGACGACGTGATGGCCCAGCTGCTCGTCCTCGAGAGCCAGGACCCCGACCGCGACATCATCATGTACATCAACTCGCCCGGCGGCTCGTTCACCGCCATGACGGCGATCTACGACACGATGCAGTACATCTCGCCGCAGATCCAGACGGTCGTCCTCGGCCAGGCCGCGTCGGCGGCGGCCGTCCTGCTGGCGGCGGGCACGCCCGGCAAGCGCCTGGCGCTGCCGAACGCGCGCATCCTGATCCACCAGCCGGCGATGGGCGAGGCGGGGCACGGGCAGGCGTCCGACATCGAGATCCAGGCGCAGGAGATCCTCCGCATGCGCACGTGGCTCGAAGAGACGCTCGCCAAGCACTCGCACAAGTCGCAGGAGCAGGTGAACAAGGACATCGACCGCGACAAGATCCTGTCGGCGGCCGAGGCTGTGGAGTACGGCCTGGTCGACCAGGTGCTGACGACCCGCAAGCGCACGCCCGCGGCGATCACGTCCTGAACCACGACGATGCCCCGCGCAGCCCCAGAACGGCGGCTGCGCGGGGCATCGTCGTGCCGGGGACGAAATGTGACGGATCACTTCACCGCATTGGGTGTCGTCATCCAGCGCATGTCGTGCGCACGGGTTAGGCTCAGAGGAAAGCTGGGGAGCAGCTCCCCGGGGGCTGCGAGAAGGAGGGGAGCCGATGGCACGCATCGGTGAGAGCGCCGACCTGTTCAAGTGCTCTTTCTGCGGCAAGAGCCAGAAGCAGGTCCAGCAGTTGATCGCGGGCCCGGGGGTCTACATCTGCGACGAGTGCGTCGAGTTGTGCAACGAGATCATCGAAGAGCGCATGGCCGAGTCGGCCTCGGGCGAAGTCGCCGACTTCGATCTGCCCAAGCCCCGCGAGATCTTCGCGTTCCTCGAGGAGTACGTCGTCGGCCAGGAGGACGCCAAGCGCGCGCTCTCCGTCGCGGTGTACAACCACTACAAGCGCATCCGCGCGCACGGGACGCTTCAGCCGGCCGACCAGCGCGCCGACGACGTCGAAGTCGCGAAGAGCAACATCCTGCTGCTCGGCCCGACCGGCTGCGGCAAGACCTACCTCGCCCAGACCCTCGCCAAGCGCCTGAACGTCCCGTTCGCCGTCGCCGACGCCACCGCGCTGACCGAGGCCGGGTACGTCGGCGAGGACGTCGAGAACATCCTGCTGAAGCTCCTGCAGGCCGCAGACTTCGACACCAAGCGCGCCGAGACCGGGATCATCTACATCGACGAGGTCGACAAGATCGCCCGCAAGGCCGAGAACCCCTCGATCACCCGCGACGTGTCGGGCGAGGGCGTCCAGCAGGCGCTCCTGAAGATCCTCGAGGGCACCGTGGCGTCGGTTCCGCCGCAGGGCGGCCGCAAGCATCCGCACCAGGAGTTCATCCAGATCGACACGACGAACGTGCTGTTCATCGTCGCCGGCGCCTTCGCGGGGCTGGAGGACATCATCTCGGCCCGCGTCGGCAAGCACGGCATCGGCTTCGGGGCTCCGCTGCACACCAAGGGCGACGACCTGAACCTCTTCAGCGAGGTGCGGCCCGAGGATCTGCACAAGTTCGGTCTCATCCCCGAGTTCATCGGCCGCCTCCCCGTCGTGGCCTCGGTGTCGCCGCTGGACCGCGAAGCGCTCATGGAGATCCTGACCGAGCCGAAGAACGCCCTCGTCAAGCAGTACCGGCGCATGTTCGAGCTCGACGATGTCGAACTCGAGTTCGACATCGAGGCGCTCGAGGCGATCGCCGACCTCGCGGTGGCGCGCAAGACCGGTGCGCGCGGGCTCCGCGCGATCCTCGAGGACGTGCTCGGACCGATCATGTTCGAGATCCCCTCGACCGATGACGTCGACAAGGTCGTGATCACGCGTGCCGCCGTCGAAGAGGGCGCCTCGCCCACCCTCGTGTACCGCCAGAAGCGCAAGAGCGCCTGACGGCCGCTCGTCTCGGCCTCCCGCCGACGAACCTCAGCCGAGCAGGGCGATGAGGTCTGTGCGCACCTCGTCGAGAGGCGTGTCCTGCGGGTCCGAGACGTAGACCTCGATCATGGTGTCGGTCGGAGTCCTGCCCGCCTCGGCGATCCCGGCCATCACGCGGCCCCATGACGCGCCCAACTCGTCGTACGGGCCGATGTGCGTCAGGACGGCCGCGGGCGTCTGCGGGAAGGACATCACGGTGACCGGACCCTCTTCGACGTCGACGAGATCGGCGGGGAAGCCGATCGCGACGTCGAAGGCGGTGTCGACGTCACCCGTGTAGACGGCGAGGAAGGGCCCCGCGGGCGTGAACCGCCCGGTCTCCATGGCCGCGCCCAGCGGGCCCATCGCCTGATGGAAGAGCGGGCGAAGCCGCTCGAGCGTCACCTGGGAGTACCGCACCACGGCGAGCGTCACGGGCGGAAGGTCGACGAATGTCACGTCGTCGTACGGGGATTCGGGATCGAGCATCGCTGCACCTCCGTGACGAGCATGGCGCGATACGGCCCGTCCCGCCAGGGGGCGCCGCGTCAGTCGGCGAGTCCGCGCCGGGCAAGCAGCGGTGCGATCTCGGCGTCGCGTCCGCGGAAGTCGCGGTAGGCCTCGAGCGGGTCCTTCGAGCCGCCGACGCCGAGCAGTCGCTCGCGGAACCGGTCGCCTCCGGACCGCGTGAGACCGCCGTTCTCGCGGAACCACTCGACCGTGTCGGCGTCGAGGACCTCGCTCCAGATGTACGAGTAGTACCCGGCGCTGTATCCGCCGGAGAACACGTGGGCGAAGTAGGTCGACGAGTACCGGGTCGGAACGGCCGGGTTGTCGAGCCCGATGTCGGCGAGCGCCGCGGCCTCGAACGCGGCGACGTCGAGGTCGGATGCCGCCTGCTCCGCCGAGAGGGAGTGCCACGCCTGGTCGAGCCACGCCGCCGCGAGGTATTCGCTGGTGGCGAAGCCCTGATTGAACGCCTCGGACTCGTGCAGCCGGTCGACGACGTCGGCGGGGAGCGGCTCACCGGTCTCGACGTGACGCGCGTAGGCGCTGAGGACCTCGGGCCACAGCATCCACATCTCGTTGACCTGGCTGGGGAATTCGACGAAGTCGCGGAAGACGTTCGTGCCCGCGAAGTGCGGGTAGGTGACGGTCGCGAACAGCCCGTGCAGCGCGTGCCCGAACTCGTGGAAGAGCGTCGTGACCTCGTCGAGGCTGAGGAGGGTCGGGCTCCCCGGCGCGGGCTTGGGCACATTCAGGTTGTTGACCACGACCGGGTGCGTCCCGCGCAGCTCGGACTGCAGGACGATCGAGTTCATCCATGCGCCGCCCCGCTTGGTGTCGCGCGTGTAGAGGTCGAGGATGAACAGGCCGAGCTCGCCGCCGTCGGCGTCGCGGATCTCGAAGACCCGTGCGTCCGGGTGGTAGGCGGGGATGTCCGGGCGCTCCGTGAACGTGATGCCGTACAGCTCGGTCGCGGCGCGGAACACGCCATCCTGAAGCACACGCTCCGCCTCGAACCAGGAGCGCAGCGCGCCGCGGTCGAGGTCGTATCGCTTCGCACGCACCTTCTCGGTGTAGAACGCCCAGTCGTGCGCCTCGAGGGGGCCGACGTCGCCGGCGACCAGCTGCAGCTCCTCCTGCTCGCGGTGCGCATTGCGCGCGGCCGGACCGGCCAGCCGGCGCAGCATGTCCTCGACCGCCGCCGGCGAGCCGGCCGTCTGGTCGGAGGTGATGTACGCGGCGTGCGACGGATAGCCGAGGAGAGCGGCGCGCTCCGCGCGAAGCCGGACGATCTCGCGGATCACCGCGCCGTTGTCGTGCTCGTTGCCGCGCGAGCCCCGAGCGCGGGACGCGTCGAGGATGCGCCGGCGGCTCGCGGGGCTGGTCAGGGAAGACAGGTACGGGTGCCCGGTGAACAGGGTCAGCGTGACGACCCAGGCATCTTCGTGGCCCCGATCGGCGGCGGCCCGGGCTGCCGCCGACAGCTCGCCCTCGGTGAGCCCGTCGAGATCGGAGGCATCGTCGAAGACGACCGCCAGCTCGTTGGTGTCGGCGAGGAGGTTCTTCTCGAAGGTGGTCGTGAGGGTCGACAGCCGCTGGTTGATCTGGGTCAGACGCGACTTCGCGTCCGCGTCGAGCGCCGCACCGGCGTGGGTCATCTCGAGGTGGTGCCGCTCGACGAGGTACCGCTGCTCGGGGGTCAGGTCGAGCCGGGGGAGTGCCTCGTGCACGGCCGACACGCGCTCGTACAGCGCCTGGTCGAGCTGAATCGAATCGTGGTGCGCCGACATCAGCGGGGCGAGTCGCTCCTCGACATCCTGGATCGCCGGCGTGGCGTCGGCCGACGACACGGTGTAGAACGTCCGCGTCACGTGCCCCAGGAGTTCTCCGCTGCGCTCGAGCGGCAGCAGCGTGTTCTCGAAGGTCGCCTCGTCCGTCGATGCCGTGATGTCGGCGATCTCGTCGCGGTGCTCAGCGAAGGCCCGCTCGAACGCGGGGAGGTAGTCCTCGGGGCGGATCAGCGTGTAGTCGGGAAGACCGTAGGGCAGGGTCCGCGGACCGAGGAGGGGATTGTCGCTCGACATGCGCTCCAGCCTATCCGCGTGCCCGCACCTTGCCCGCATTCGTTTGCAAAAAATCTGTTGCAAAGAAACGCTTGCAAAGAATGCTTTGCAAGAGTAGCGTGCAGGACATGAACGCAGACGACTTCACCGACGAGGCGCGAGAGATCATGGCTCGCGTCGAGGAACGGCACAAGGGTGACCGAGTCCTCGACGCCGGAGCGCTCCGGGCTCTCGCGCATCCGCTGCGTCTGAAGATCTACGACATCCTGAGCCAGTACGGCGCCCAGACCGCGAGCTCGCTCGCCGAGCGCCTCGGGGAGTCCAGCGGCGCGACCAGCTATCACCTCCGAGCGCTCGCGAAGCACGACCTGATCCGCGAGGTCGAAGGACGCGGCACGGCGCGCGAGCGCTGGTGGGAGCGCCCCGTCGGCGGCGTGTCGTTCGCGCACCCCGACGCCATGAGGACCCCCTCCGGTCGCGCCGCGAGCCAGATGATCATGAGCGAGTTCTTCCGCAACCGCAACGAGCAGCTCATGCGGTTCGTGGGCGCCGGCGTCCGGGATCTCAGCGACGCGTGGACGGAGAGCTCCATGATCTCCACGGCGACGGCCCGGCTCACGCCCGAGCAGACCGCCGAGCTGGCCCATCGCCTCATGGCGATCATCGACGAGACCGTCGACCGGTATCGGGACCAGCAGGGCGACGACGTGCGCCCCGTCACGATCCGCGGCGACGTCTTCCCGCTTCCAGAGATCGGAGACGAGTCATGAGCACCATCACCGGCACCGGCCACGCCTTCCGCGAGACCTCCCTCGACCGCGCTCTCCTGCGCGCCGCCGCCGCCGTCGACGCCTTCGTCGTCGCGCGCATCGCGCGGCGCGAGCGCTCCGTCGCGCGCACGCGCGCGCAGGAGCGGGCCGTCGCCCTGCGGCGCAGCGCAGAATCCCTCGGCGCGCTGGGCGTGATGCCGCGATGACCGGCACCGCCCAGCAGCCGGCGACCGAGACCGCCAAGCGGCCTCCGCTGGGCCCGGACTTCGGCAGACTCTGGACCGCCGCGGCGTTCAGCAACCTCGCGGACGGGATCGGCCGCACCGCCGTGCCGCTCATCGCGGCGACGCTCACGCGGGATCCGCTCGCGATCGCGGCGATCGGGGCTCTCGCATTCCTGCCGTGGCTGGTGTTCGGCCTGCCCGCCGGCATGCTGGTCGACCGCTTCGACCGGCGCCTGCTCATGGCGATCGCCAACACGCTGCGCGCCGGTGTCGCGCTGCTGCTGGCGGCTCTGACGGTGCTCGACGCCCTCACGATCTGGTGGCTGTTCGCCGCCGTCGTGGTCTTCGGCATCGGCGAGACCCTGTTCGACAACGCCACGAACGCGATCGTCCCCGCGCTCGTGGAACGCCGGTCGCTGGACCGCGCGAACGGGCGCCTCCAGGCGGCCCAGGTCACGGTCGACAACTTCATCGCCACCCCGATCGGCGGCGTGCTCTTCGCCGTCTCCCTCGCGCTGCCGCTGTGGGTGGGGGCGGCCGGCTACCTGATCCCCATCGGGCTCGCCGTGCTGCTTCCGCTGGCGGCCGCCCGGCCGCTGCGCGATCGGACGATGGATGCGGCCTCTGCACCGACCGCCGCGGGCGCCGTGACCGAGCCCGCGGGCAACATCGACGAGCCGGCCCCGGCGGCGCCCGCGCGAGCGTCGGCGCGCGAAGCGGCGGCGTACCTGTGGCGGCACCGGTTCCTGCGGTCGATGGTCGTGTTCACGGTGGTCGTCGGCTCGGCATTCGCGTTCGCGCAGGCGCCGACGATCCTGTACTTCCTCGACGAGCTCGAGGTCGTGCCGGCCGCGATCGGCGTCGTCACGGCGGGCATCGGGCTCGGGGCCCTCGTCGGCTCGATCATCGCGTCGAAGCTCGTCGAGCGGTTCGGCCGCGGCGCGGTCATGCTGGGCGCGAACATCGTCGCCGCGGCGGGGCTGGTCGGCGTGTGGGCCGCGCCCGGGATCGTCACGGGCATCGTCGCCTACGCGGTGCTCGCCGCCGCCGTGTCGTGCTGGAACGTCCCGTGGGGCGCGCTCCGCCAGGCGATCGTGCCGAACGAGCTGTTCGGACGCGTGCTCGGGATCATGCGCACCGTCACGTGGGGTCTGTTCCCCTTCGCGACGATGATCGGCGGGCTCGTGGCCCGCATCGATCTGCGCCTGCCGTTCGTGATCGCCGGAGGCATCACCCTCGCCGCCGCGCTGGTGGCCGCGCCGCTCCTGCTCGAAGCGAGCCGGCACACCGAGCAGGGCGACGTGGACTGAGGCTAGGAGAGCCCGGGCTCGCCGTCGTGCGACACGACGGCGGAGCCCTCGTCGCTGAGCGAGACGATCACCCCGTTGTCGAGCTCGGCGATCGGGCGGCCCTCGAGCCACGTCAGCGTCCACCGCGGTCGCGGCTGACCCAGAAGGTCGCCCGGGATGGCGGCATCGACGTCGCGGATGCCGTCGGCGAGGGCGGCGGGCACCGAGCGGGGCGGCTCGTCTCCGGACGTCCAGCGTGTACCGAGCTGCATGTCAGACCTCCTGCGTGGCCAGTTCGATCTCGGCGACGCGGAGGGCGTCGCCCGGGGCGAAGGCGATGTCGGCGATGCGTCCGACGGCCTTCAGGTCTCCTTCGGCGAGGCGCAGCGCCTCGATCGCCGCGGCGGGAGCCTCGATGGCCGCGTGGGCGACCGGCGTCTTCTGCGACGCCTTGGCCTCGGTCTTGGCACGGCGGATGCCGATGAGCGCCTCGCCGACCGTCGCGAGCACCGCCGGGTCGCCCTCGATTCCGAGGGGCTCCGGCCACGCGGCGGCGTGGATCGATCCCTCGTTGAACCACGACCACGCCTCCTCGGCCGCGAAGGCGAGGACCGGGGCCAGCAGCCGCAGCTGCGTCGACAGCGCGATGCGCAGCGCGAGGGCGGCCGAGGCCTGCCCGACGTCCGTGCGGTCGTACGCGCGCTCCTTGACGAGCTCGAGGTAGTCGTCGCAGAACGTCCAGAAGAACGACTCGGTCACCTCGAGCGCGCGGGCGTGGTCGTACGCCTCGAACGCCTTCGTCGCGTCGGCGACCACACGGTCGAGCGTGGCGAGCATCGACGCATCGAGGGCGTGGGTCACCTCGGCGCCCTCGGGCACCGGGAACGACAGCACGAACTTCGCGGCGTTGAGCACCTTGATCGCCAGGCGCCGGCCGATCTTGACCTGCGTCGGGTTCTGCGGATCGAACGCGGCGTCGGCGCCCAGCCGGCTCGAGGCCGACCAGTAGCGGACGGCATCCGTGCCGTGCTGCGCGAGGATGTCGGCGGGCGTGACGACATTGCCCTTGGACTTCGACATCTTCTTGCGGTCGGGGTCGACGATGAAGCCCGAGATGGCGGCATCCGTCCACGGCGCACGTCCGTCCTCGAGCGCGCTGCGCAGCATCGTCGAGAACAGCCACGTGCGGATGATGTCCTGGCCCTGCGGGCGCAGGTCGAACGGCGCGACCGTGTTCCACAGCTCGGGGTCGCGCTCCCAGCCGCCCGCGAGCTGCGGGGTCAGCGACGAGGTCGCCCACGTGTCGAAGATGTCCTTCTCGGCGTCGAAGCCGCCGGGGACGCCCCGCTGCTCCTCGGTGTAGCCCGGGGGCACATCCGTCGTGGGGTCGATCGGCAGCGCCGCGAGGTCGGGTGTGATCACGCGGTCGTAGTCGCGCTCGCCGTTTTCGTCCAGGGCGTACCAGACCGGGATCGGGACGCCGAAGAAGCGCTGCCGCGAGACGAGCCAGTCGCCGGTGAGCCCGCCCACCCAGTTCTCGTAGCGGACGCGCATGAAGTCGGGGTGCCAGTCCATGCCCGCACCGAGCGAGATCAGGGTGTCGCGCAGCTCCTCGTCGCGGGCGCCGTTGCGGATGTACCACTGGCGGGTCGACACGATCTCGAGCGGGCGGTCGCCCTTCTCGTAGAACTTCACGGGGTGCGTGAACGGCTTGGGGTCGCCCTCCATCTCGCCCGAGGCGCGCAGCAGCTCGACGACGGCCTTCTTGGCGCTGAACACGGTCTTGCCGGCGATCTCCGCATACGCGGCCTTGGCGGCATCCGTCACGATCACGTCGGGCGCCTCGGCCATCACACGGCCGTCCTTGCCCAGGATCGTGCGGTTGGGCAGCTGCAGCTCGCGCCACCACACGACGTCGGTCACGTCGCCGAAGGTGCAGATCATCGCGATGCCCGAGCCCTTGTCCTGCTGCGCGAGCGGGTGCGCGAGGACCGGAACCTCGACGTCGAACAGCGGCGTGCGCACGGTCGAGCCGAACAGGGGCTGGTAGCGCTCGTCGTCGGGGTGGGCGACGAGGGCCACGCACGCGGCGAGCAGTTCGGGGCGCGTGGTCTCGATGTGGATGTCGCCCGAGCCGTCGCTCTTGTGGAAGGCGATGCGGTGATAGGAGGCGGGCTGGTCGCGGTCCTCGAGCTCGGCCTGGGCCACGGCGGTGCGGAAGTCGATGTCCCACAGCGTGGGCGCGAGGTCCTGGAAGGCCTCGCCGCGCTCGATGTTGCGCAGGAACGCCAGCTGCGAGGTGCGGATCGTCTCATCCGAGATGGTGCGGTACGTCTGCGTCCAGTCGACGCTGAGACCGAGCTGACGGAACAGCGCCTCGAAGTGCTTCTCGTCCTCTTCGGTGAGGCTCTCGCACAGCTCGATGAAGTTGCGGCGGCTGATCGGCACCTGGTCGGCGGGCTTGAGGTTCTTGGTCGTGCCCTGGAACGGCGGCGTGAAGCCGGCCTCGTAGGGCAGCGACGGGTCGCAGCGCACACCGTAGTAGTTCTGCACGCGACGCTCGGTGGGCAGGCCGTTGTCGTCCCAGCCCATGGGGTAGAACACCGTCTTGCCGCGCATGCGCTCGAAGCGCACCTTCACGTCGGTGTGGGTGTAGCTGAAGACGTGACCGATGTGGAGGCTGCCGGACGCGGTCGGCGGGGGAGTGTCGACGGAGTAGACGCCTTCGCGGCCGACCTCGGCGGCGCGGGCGCGGTCGAACAGGTAGGTTCCCTGCTCGCTCCAGCGCTCATCCCACTTGGGCTCGAGACCCTCGAGAGCGGGCTTGTCGGGAATGTGCGCGTCTGACATGGGGGTCTCCTCCGTCGATATGTGCGGCACCGTGTGTGCGTGCCTGAGTGTGGGATGTGCGTCGATTGTACCGGCCTCGACCTCGGAGCCCGGTGAACGGCCGGTGACCGCCGGCTGTTCAGTCCTGGATGCGGATGCCGAGCCCCGCGGCCAGGGCCGCCGCGATCCGCTCGACCTGGTCGCCAGACATCGTCGCGGCGCGCAGCCCCGTCACATCGAGGTACGCGAGCGCCTCGAGGCCGCGCAGATCGAGATCCGTGCTGCGCAGGTCGCGGGTGTCGACCTCGTCGGCGCGCGTCGACGCGAAGGCGACGCGCGTGAGCCGTGCCGCGGGCAGGTCGAGCGCGCCGATCGTGCAGTCCGCGATGACGAGGTCCTCGACGCGGGCGCCCGCGAGCGAGAGGTAGTCGATGCGGACGCCGCGCAGCTCGACCTCGTCCAGCTCGGCGTCGGAGAGGTCGAGGGTGCCGATCCGGCCGCCCTCGACGCGCACGCGCCGCCACCGGGCGCCGCGAGCACGCACGGCCGGCATCCGGACGGCTCGCAGGTCGACGTCGATGAGCGTCGCGTCCGTCAGCACGAGCTCGTCGGCGCTCACCTCGTCGAACACGCACGCCTCGATCGTGGCGCGGGGTGCCTCGATCACGTCCGCCGGCCCGGTCCAGCGGACGTCCTGCGCATCCGCCCCCGCGGTCGGGGCCTCGCCCGCGTCGAGCACCGACGGCAGATCGGGCGGCGACACGCGGGGCGGCGCCGGGGACGGGTTCGCGCGGGCCATGCGCCGAGCCTACGCGGCGGCGGGTTCGCGCTCGTTCTCGGGCTCCGGGGACACCGTCGCCGCCGCCAGGCGCGCCGCGGCCCACGAGGCGACCAGCGTGATGCCCGACAGGATCGCCAGCACGATGCCCGGGTGCCACCACGCGAAGCCGGTCGCCGTGCCCAGGAGCGCCGTGACGAGGGGCACGAAGCCGCTGACCGTCGCGGCGACCGCGTACGAGATCGACAGGGCCGAGTAGCGCACGTGGTCGGGGAACAGGTCGTTCATGAGGCCGCCGAGGGCCGCCCACGACATCGTCGGGAGGATGCCGCCGACGATCATCGTGCCGACCAGGATCGGGAACGTGGCGAACTGCAGCAGGAAGTACATCGGGAACGCGATCAGGAGGGTTCCGAGCGCGCCCCACAGCACGACGCGCGCCGAGCCGATGCGCGTGGCCCACGCCCCGAACAGCGGCACCGTGATCAGCTGGAGGAGCCCCCCGATCGTGGTGGCCACCAGCAGGTCCTGGAAGCTGAAGCCGAGCTGCGAGACGCCGTAGTTGACCGTGTACGTGTTCATCAGGGAGTACGACCCGATCCCGAGCAGGGCCGCGCCGATCGCCACGGCCACCGTGACGGGACGCTCGTGGAACAGTGCGAGGAACGGGATGCGGTCGCGGCGGCGCTCGGCGACGACCGACTCGAACACGGGCGTCTCGGTGATCGACCAGCGCAGGTACAGCGAGACCGCGAGCAGGGGCAGCGCCAGCAGGAACGGGATGCGCCAGCCCCACGCCGCGAGCTCCGCGGCCGGGAGCCAGAGGGTCATGACGATGAACAGCGTCGCCGACAGGATCGAGCCGACGGGGGAGCCGAGCTGCGGGATCGCGGCGTAGAACGCGCGCTTGACCGGCCCCGAGTGCTCGGTCGCGATCAGGATCGACCCGCCCCACTCGCCCCCGAGCGACAGGCCCTGGACGATGCGCAGCGCCACCAGCAGAACGGCTCCGAGCCAGCCGGCCTGCGCGTAGGTGGGCAGGAGTCCGATGAGCCCGGTCGCGATGCCCATGATCGCGATCGTCCACAGCAGCGTCGTGCGGCGGCCGAGTCGGTCGCCCATGTGGCCGAACAGCACGGCGCCGATGGGGCGGACGACGAACGCGAGCGCGATGGTCGAGAACGCCAGCAGCGTGCCGCCGACCTCGCCCAGCGGCTCGAAGAAGAGCGGGCCGACGAAGTAGGCCGAGAAGTAGGCGAAGACGTAGAAGTCGAAGGACTCCAGCGACGTCCCGACCATGGACGCCCAGGCGACGCGAGGGGCGGGGGATGTCGATCGTGTGGTGGGGATGGCGGCAGACACGAGGGACAATCCTGGCACGAGTCCAGAAAGTCCGGCGAATCGAGGCGGGTCCCGAGTCGCCGCGACCGGTAGAATCGACGCACACGCATCGATCCGGCCATCACCGGGGAGCACTCGGAAGAACACCGCGCGGCCCGCCGCACGGTCACTAGAACCGAGCGGGGCAGGCCCGTCACAGCCGCAGTGAGAGAGGCGGCACCCGGAACGGGGTCCGCAAGCAGGGTGGTACCGCGATCCGCGAGGGTCGTCCCGGCAGACGAGCACAATCGAGCATCTGCGAGACGACATGACCTATCCCCGCCCCACCGCCGGAGCCTCCTTCGGCGCGGCCGCCGTCGTTCCGAGCCCGCGCTTCCCCCAGATCGAGCGCGAGACGCTGTCGTTCTGGAAGGACGACGACACCTTCCAGGCGTCGATCGACAACCGCGACGGCGCCGACGAGTGGGTCTTCTACGACGGCCCCCCGTTCGCCAACGGACTGCCCCACTACGGCCACCTGCTGACCGGCTACGCCAAGGACGTCTTTCCGCGCTTCCAGACGATGCGCGGCAGGAAGGTCGACCGCGTGTTCGGCTGGGATACGCACGGCCTGCCCGCCGAACTCGAGGCGATGAAGCAGCTCGGCATCACCGAGAAGGGCGAGATCGAGCAGATGGGCCTGTCGGCGTTCAACGCCAAGGCCCGCGAGTCGGTGCTCGCCTACACGCGCGAGTGGGTCGAGTACGTCACGCGTCAGGCGCGGTGGGTCGATTTCGACAACGGCTACAAGACCCTCGACCTCGGCTACATGGAGTCGGTCCTGTGGGCGTTCAAGACCCTGTGGGACAAGGACCTCGCCTACGAGGGCCACCGCGTCCTGCCGTACTGCTGGCGCGACGAGACGCCGCTGTCCACGCACGAGCTGCGGATGGACGACGACGTCTACAAGATGCGCCAGGACCCGTCGGTCACGGTCACCTTCCCGCTCGTCGGCGCCAAGGCCGAGGCGCTCGGCCTGACGGGCGTGCGCGCCCTCGCGTGGACGACGACCCCGTGGACGCTGCCGACGAACCTCGCCCTCGCGGTCGGCCCCGACATCCGCTACGTCGTGGTCCCCGGCGGTCCCGCGGGCGCCGCCGACGTCCACCACGCCCCCGACGGCACGTCGGACGACCCGGTCGAGGCGGCATCGCACCGCTACCTGCTCGCCGAGGACCTGCTCGCCGGCTACGCCAAGGATCTCGGCTACGCCTCGGCCGACGAGGCGCGCGAGGCCGTCGAGCACACGGTGCTGGGCGCCGAGCTCGCCGACGTCTCCTACGACCGCCTCTTCGACTACTACGCGGATGCCGAGACGTGGGGCACGCACGACGCGTGGCGGATCCTCGTCGACGACTACGTCTCGACCGGCGACGGCACGGGCATCGTCCACCAGGCTCCCGCCTACGGTGAGGACGACAAGCGCCTGAGCGATGCCGCCGGCATCCCGACGATCCTCTCGCTCGACGAAGGCGGCCGGTTCCTGCCGCAGGTCGCCGATGTCGCCGGGCAGCTGTGGATGGACGCCAACACGCCCCTCGTGCGGCTGCTGCGCCAGAACGGGCGCCTGCTGCGCCTGGCCAGCTACGAGCACTCGTACCCGCACTGCTGGCGCTGCCGGAACCCGCTCATCTACAAGGCCGTCTCGAGCTGGTTCATCCGGGTGACCGACATCAAGGACCGGATGCTCGCGAACAACGAGCAGATCACGTGGGTGCCCGACAACGTCAAGCACGGGCAGTTCGGCAAGTGGCTCGAGGGCGCCCGCGACTGGTCGATCAGCCGCAACCGCTACTGGGGGTCGCCGATCCCGGTGTGGAAGAGCGACGACCCCGAGTTCCCCCGCGTCGACGCGTACGGCTCGCTCGAGGACCTCGAGCGGGACTTCGGCACGCTGCCGCGCAACGAGCAGGGCGAGGTCGACCTGCACCGCCCGTACATCGACGAGCTCACGCGACCGAACCCCGACGACCCGAGCGGGAACAGCACCATGCGCCGCATCGAGGACGTCTTCGACGTGTGGTTCGACTCGGGCTCGATGCCCTACGCCCAGGTGCACTACCCGTTCGAGAACCAGGAATGGTTCGACGAGCACGCTCCGGCGGACTTCATCGTCGAGTACATCGGTCAGACGCGCGGCTGGTTCTACGTCATGCACGTGCTCTCGACGGCGCTGTTCGACCGCCCGGCGTTCACCGGCGTGTCGTGCCACGGCATCGTGCTCGGCAGCGACGGGCAGAAGATGTCGAAGTCGCTGCAGAACTACCCGGACGTCACCGAGGTGTTCGACCGCGACGGCTCCGACGCGATGCGCTGGTTCCTCATGTCGAGCTCGGTGCTGCGCGGCGGGAACCTCATCGTGACCGAAGAGGGGATCCGCGCGGGCGTTCGCGAGTTCATGCTGCCGCTGTGGAACGCGTGGTACTTCTTCGCCACGTACGCCAACGCGGCCGGCGGTCCCGCGGGTGCCGACTACGAGGCGACGTGGCGCACCGACTCCACGGACGTGCTCGACCGCTACATCCTCGCTCTCACCGGCGACCTCGTCCGCGACGTCGCCGTCGACCTCGAAGGCCTGGACTCGACGTCCGCGGCCGAGAAGCTGCGCGACTTCGCCGAGGCGCTCACGAACTGGTACATCCGGCGTTCTCGCGACCGGTTCTGGGTGGGCGTGAACGAGGCGGATGCGGCCTCCACCGAGGCCTTCGACACGCTCTACACGGTCCTCGAGACGCTGTGCCGCGTGGCGGCGCCGCTCATCCCGCTGGTCTCCGAGCGGGTGTGGCAGGGCCTGACGGGCGGCCGCAGCGTGCACCTGGCCGACTGGCCCGACGCCGACGTCTTCCCGGCCGCCGCCGACATCCGCGTGGCGATGGACGCCGTCCGCGAGGTGTCGTCGGTCGCCAACGCGCTGCGCAAGAAGGAGGGCAAGCGCGTGCGGCTGCCGCTGGCGCGCCTCACGGTCGTGCTGCCGGAGGCCGCCTCGCTCGCGCAGTTCGACGACATCGTCCGAGACGAACTCAACGTCAAGGCGGTCGAGCTGGTGGAGCTGGGCGAGACCACGGCGGCCGAGTACGGCATCACGCACCGCCTGTCGGTCAACGCGCGCGCGGCGGGGCCCCGCCTGGGCAAGCAGGTGCAGCAGGTGATCCGCGCCGCCAAGGAGGGCGACTGGAGCGAGGACGCCGGCGTCGTCACCGCCGGAGGCATCGCGCTCGAGCCCGCGGAGTACGAGCTCGCGCTGGAGACGTCCGGTCGCCCCGAGGGCGAGGCGCTGGCGCTGCTCCCCGCGGGCGGATTCGTGCTGCTGGACACCGCCACGACGCCGGAGCTGGAAGCCGAGGGGCTCGCGCGCGATGTCATCCGCGCCGTGCAGGACACCCGCAAGGGCGCCGGCTTCGACGTGAGCGACCGCATCCGCCTCTCACTGACGTTCTCGGACGCCGCCGACGCGGCCGCCGTGGCGTCGGCGTTCGAGGCCGCCGACGTGGCGGGCGAGACGCTCGCCCGCGAGTTCTGCGTCCAGGGACCGCTCGGCGTGCTCCTCGGCGCCGACGTCGACGGCGCCGAGCACACCGCGGTCGTCGCCAAGGGCACGTACGCCAACGCCGGCGACGTCACCGTCGCCGTCGCCCGGATCGAGGTGGGCGCATGAGCGACCGTGACACCGCGCGCGCGGACGCCGTCTACGCCGAGCTCCTGCAGCGCCAGGGCGAGCAGTGGGTGCAGCCGCGCGTCGAGCGCACAGCGCGCCTGCTGGAGTTCCTCGACGATCCGCAGCGCACGTACCGCGTCATCCACGTCACCGGCACCAACGGCAAGACCTCCACGAGCCGGATCATCGAGAGCCTCGTGCGCGCGCACGGCCTGCGGACGGGCCTGTTCACCAGCCCCCACCTCGAGCGGTTCACCGAGCGGATCATGATCGACGGCGAGCCGATCGCCGACGTCGCCGTCGCCGACGCCTGGGATGAGATCGCGCCGTTCGTCGAGATCGTCGACGCCGAGCTCGCCGCGGCGGGCGACGCGTCCCTGACGTTCTTCGAACTGCTCACCGCACTCGCCTTCGTCGCGTTCGCGGACGCGCCGATCGACGTGCTCGTGCTCGAGGTCGGCATGGGCGGCTCGTGGGACTCGACGAACACCGCCGACGGCGATGTGGCGGTCTTCGCGCCCATCGCGCTGGACCACCGCGACCGCCTCGGCGACACGATCGCCGAGATCGCCGGCGTGAAGTCCGGGATCATCAAGGACGGCGCGGCCGTCGTCTCGGCCCGGCAGGATCCCGCCGCCGAGGTGGTGCTCCGCGAGGCGGCCGAGCGCCGAGGCGCGACCGTCGCCTTCGAGGGCGAGGCGTTCCGCCTGGCCGAGCAGCGCCTCGCCGTGGGCGGTCAGCTCGTCACGATCGCGGGTCTCGCGGGGACGTACACCGACGAGTACCTGCCGCTGTACGGCGAGCATCAGGGCTTCAACGCCGCCCTCGCGATCGCGGCCGTCGAATCGCTCCTCGGCGGCGCGTCGCAGCCGATCACCGGCGACATCCTCGCCGAGGGCTTCGGGCAGGTCACCTCGCCGGGCCGTATGCAGCTGATCGGCGCGGCGCCGACCGTGATCGTCGACGCCGCGCACAACCCGCACGGCGCACGGGCTCTCGTGGGAGCGCTGCGATCGTCGTTCGACTTCGGCGAGTGGGGCGTCGTGCTCGGCATCCTCGGAGACAAGGACGCGCCCGGGATCGTGGACGAGCTCGTGCCGCTGGCGACCCACGTGTTCGCCACGACGCCGGACTCGGATCGCGCGGCATCCGCCGACGCCGTCGCCGACCTCGTCGAGGCGCGCGGCGGACGCGTGACCGTCCACGACGACCTGCAGGGCGCCGCGGACGCGGCGCGCGAATGGGCCGCGGCCTCCGACCGTCGCGCCGTCGTCATCGCCGGATCGGTCGTGCTGGCGGGCGAGGCGGTCGTCCTGGCCGCCGCCGAGGACTGGAAGTCGGGGTGGGAGCGATGAGCGACGCCGCTGCGCCCCGACGGCGACGGCAGCGCGGCGCGCGCGAGTCGCTCGCCTCGATCGTGCTCGCCTTCGAGTCGGTCATCGCCTTCCTCGGAGGCCTCACCGTGTACGGCCTGCGCGCGCTCCCCGACGGGATCGAACCGTGGTGGGGCATCGTCGCCGGCGCCGTGGTCGGCGCCGCCATGATCATCGTGAGCGGCCTCGTCCGGCACACGTGGGGGATCGTCCTCGGGTGGGTCCTGCAGGCGCTGGTGGCGCTCGGCGGCTTCTTCGTCCCGGCCCTGTTCCTGGTCGCGATCGTGTTCGGCGGCATGTATGCGTATGCGACGATCAAGGGGGCTTCGCTGGACCGACGGAACGCGCAGCTCGCCGCGGACAACCCGAATGGAGAATGACATGGCCATCGAAGAGACCCTCGTCCTGGTGAAGCCGGACGGCGTCGCGCGCGGACTGACCGGCGCGATCCTCGCGCGCATCGAGGCGAAGGGCTACTCGCTCGTCGATCTGCGTCTCGTCGAGCCCGACCGCGATCGCCTGGAGCGTCACTACGCCGAGCACGAGGGCAAGCCCTTCTACGAGCCGCTGCTCGAGTTCATGATGTCGGGCCCGTCGGTGGCCATCCGGCTCGCCGGCAATCGCGTCATCGAGGGCTTCCGCTCGCTCGCCGGCACCACCGACCCGACGACGGCGGCCCCCGGAACCATCCGCGGCGACCTCGGCCGCGACTGGGGCCTGAAGGTTCAGCAGAACCTCGTGCACGGCTCCGACAGCGTCGAGTCGGCCACCCGCGAACTCGAGATCTGGTTCGCCTGACGACACGAAGAGAACCGGCCCGGAGCGCACGAGCGCCCCGGGCCGGTTCTTTGCTGCCAGGGCTCAGCCCGCGATGCTGTTCCAGATGTTGACGATGGCGTCGAGCTGCACCTGGGCGATCAGCAGGATCGTCGCATAGCTGAGGATGGCCATCAGCGGGACCCACGCCATGAGCCGGTCGGCGACCGAGCGCACCGATGCGGGGACGGGCACCTGACCGCTGCGCAGCACATGGAGCGTCACGGCGTAGAAGGACGGGATCGTGACCGCCCACGTCACCATGCACCACGGGCACAGCGTGCCGAGGTTGAAGATGCTCTGGTAGATGAGCCAGCACACGAAGCCGAAGGCGAAGAGGAACCCGCCCCAGAAGAACCACCAGAACCACGGGGCGAATCGGGCGCGCGCCAGGATCGCGAAGCCGACGACGAGGGGCGCCATCCAGCCGGCGAGGCCGAGGACGGGATTCGGGAACCCGAACACGCTGCCCTGCCATGACTCGAGGTTCTTGCCGCACTGCACGAGGACGCTGAAGTCGCACGAGGCGGTCGCCGTGGGGTCGGCGAGCAGCACGAACTTCTCGACGGTGAGTTCGAAGGCGGCGAACCATCCGATCACCCCCGCGATGATCAGCCAGACGGCGAGCGCGATGGGTCGGGTGTGGGATCGGGACGAGGGCATGCGTCCGATTCTTCCATCGCCGACGGCGTCCGAGGCCCCTGCGGCGGCCGGTGAACGACACCGATCGTGGCGCCACGGGCAATCGCCCGCCGAAAGTGCGATAATGGTCGCTGACCGGTGACGGCCGCGCCGCCACCGACCACCCAAGACTTTCGGGCGACGAGCGCCCGCGCAGGTCGGCCCCCCGCCGCATGAGCCGGGACCATCTGCAAACCGAGTGAGTTCGCGGCACCGCAGGTGCGGCGCCGCACGAGATTTCGCCGGGCGACGCGCGGTGCGCCCGCAGGGAGTAAGCCAGTGATGGCCGATGAGCACAATGACAACGACCACCCCGAGAACGCGACCCCGCTGGAGGCTCCCGCTGTAGCGGACGACGCCCCGCAGCAGGACGCTGCGCCGGCGGCAGAGGTCGCTCCTCCCGCGGACGCGGTCGTCACGGAGTCCGCTCCCGACACCGGGGCCGAGCAGCCGCACGCGGCCGAGCAGGCCGTCGTGCCGGACGAGGTCGCCGAGGCGCAGGCCGCGGACGCGGCGGAGACCGCCGAGCCGGCCGCCGCTTCCGCCGAGCCGGCCGCGCCGTCGGGCGACGAGGCCGCGGAGCAGACGGCCCAGGCGGCCGAGGCCGCGGAGCAGACCGCGCAGGCCGCCGAGGTCACGGGGCCGGCCGCGCCGTCCGCGGAGCACGGTGAGAAGCCCGCCGTGGCGGACGAGAAGGATTCCCCCGAGAGCGGGTCGCCCGCCGAGACCGAGACCGAGACCTCGCCTGCCACGGCTGCGAGCCTCGGACTCCTTCCCGAGGTGTTCGTGTCGCAGGTGTCGACGAGTCTGCACTTCTACGCGCCCGAGATCACGGTCCTGCCCGCGCGTCCGGGTGCCGCACGACCGTCCGAGGAGCAGGAGTCGTCCTCGGGATCCGGATCCGGATCGGGCTCGAGCTCGCGCCGGCGCGGACGTCGCCGCGGCGGATCGAACGCGGGGGAGCAGAGCGACAAGGGCGAGGGCCCGTCGCGCCAGCGCGCGGTCGAGGTCATCACCGAGCCGCAGCGCATCAAGGGCTCCACGCGACTCGAGGCGAAGAAGCAGCGTCGCCGCGACGGCCGCGAGGCGGGCCGGCGCCGAACGGTCGTGACCGAGGCCGAGTTCCTCGCGCGCCGCGAGGCGGTCGACCGCGTCATGGTGGTCCGCTCCAAGAACGGGCGCATCCAGATCGCCGTCCTCGAGGACAACGTCCTCGTCGAGCACTACGTCGCGCGCAGCCAGGAGGCCTCCCTCATCGGGAACGTCTACCTCGGTCGCGTGCAGAACGTCCTGCCGAGCATGGAGGCCGCGTTCGTCGACATCGGCCGCGGACGCAACGCCGTGCTGTACTCCGGTGAGGTCGACTGGGACGCCGCCGAGACCGGCAACCAGCCGCGTCGGATCGAACTGGCGCTCAAGAGCGGCGACAAGGTGCTCGTCCAGGTCACGAAGGACCCGGTGGGCCACAAGGGCGCGCGTCTGACCAGCCAGATCTCGCTTCCCGGCCGCTACCTGGTGTACGTGCCGAACGGTTCGATGAACGGGATCTCGCGCAAGCTCCCCGACACCGAGCGTGCACGGCTCAAGAAGATCCTCAAGGAGGTGCTCCCGGAGTCCAGCGGCACCATCGTGCGCACGGCCGCCGAGGGCGCCACCGAGGAGCAGCTGACCCGTGACGTGCAGCGTCTGACGACGCAGTGGGATCACATCGGCAAGCAGGTGCAGTCGATGCAGGCCCCTGCGCTGCTGCACTCCGAGCCCGACCTGCTGGTGAAGATCGTCCGCGACGTCTTCAACGAGGACTTCGCGAAGATGCTGATCCAGGGCGAGGACGCCCACCACACGATCACGAAGTACCTCGAGTCGGTCGCGCCCGACCTGCTCGACCGCGTCGAGGCCTACGAGGGCGACCACGACCCGTTCGACGAGTTCCGCATCACGGAGCAGATCGAGAAGGCGCTCGACCGCAAGGTGTGGCTGCCCTCGGGCGGATCACTCGTCATCGACCGCACCGAGGCGATGACGGTCATCGACGTCAACACCGGCAAGTTCGTCGGCTCGGGCGGCAACCTCGAAGAGACCGTCACGAAGAACAACCTCGAGGCGGCCGAGGAGATCGTCCGTCAGCTCCGCCTGCGCGACATCGGCGGCATCATCGTCGTGGACTTCATCGACATGGTGCTCGAGTCCAACCGGGACCTGGTGCTCCGGCGCCTCGTCGAATGCCTGAGCCGCGACCGCACCAAGCACCAGGTCGCCGAGGTCACCTCGCTCGGCCTGGTGCAGATGACGCGCAAGAAGCTCGGGCTCGGGCTGCTCGAGACCTTCAGCGAGCCCTGCGAGGTGTGTGCGGGGCGCGGCATCATCGTCCACCACGATCCCGTCGTGAAGCACCGTCCCTCCGGCGGGCAGTCCTCGCGCCGCAGCCGCGGATCGTCGAACCAGGCTCCCGCGCCCGCCAACGGCAACGGCGGCGGGACGCATGTGATCACCGAGGGCGTGAAGTCCGCCCTCGCCCAGATCGCCGCGTCGACGATCCACCACCACGACGAGGTCCCGGCCGACGAGCAGGCGGCCGTCGCCCCGGTCGAGGAGACGCCCGCGGAGCCGCGCAAGTCGGACCGGCCCAAGAAGCGCAAGAAGCGTCAGGAGAGCGCGCAGAAGGCGCCGAAGACCGAGACGGACCTGCTGCTGGACTCGGTTCTCAGCTCGCTCCCCGAGCCGAAGGCGCCGGGGCAGGGGCGCTCGCGCCGCCGTGTCACGACCGCCGCGCTCACGGGCACCCCCGTGCCTCCCACGACCGACGAGGACTGAGGTCCTCAGCGGCCCCGGAGGCCCGCGCGCCGCTCGCGCGCGGTCACGCGCAGGCCCGAGGCCAGAAGGCGTCTGACGAGCTCGTGCCCCGACACCGGCTGCGCGCCGGCTGCGATCAGCCGTTCGTAGGCGGTGTCGGGCACGTCGTAGTGGTCGAGGTCGAATCCTCGGCGGGGGATGCCGTTCGCCTCCGCGAACGCGTGCAGCTCGGCGAGGTCGCTGTCGCTGACCAGGTGCGACCACAGCCGGCCGTGCGCCGGCCAGCGCGCTTCGTCGATGAGGATCACCACGTGAGTGATCCTAGAACGACCGATGCGACACGCCGCCCGGACGCTTTTGCCTCTCGTCGCGGCATCCGGTAAACTCGACCTTTGGTGCGTCACGTGTCACAGGCCTGACCGTGTTCCGGCAAGCCCCGCAGCCCGCGGGTTGCATCCGCACCACAAGACTTCCCAGCCTCGCAAGAGCAGAGTCTCGCAAAGACAAACGGAGCCGTGCGCTCCTCCCCAGAAGAAACAAGGTGTGAAGTGGTTTACGCAGTTGTGCGCGCCGGCGGCCGTCAGGAGAAGGTCGAGGTCGGCTCGATCGTCGTCCTCGACCGCCAGCAGGCGAAGATCGGCGACAACATCGAGCTCCCCGCGGTGCTGCTCGTCGACGGCGACGCCGTGACGACCGACGCGGACAAGCTCGCGAAGGTCACCGTCACGGCCGAGGTCCTCGGTGAGGAGCGCGGCCCGAAGATCGTGATCCAGAAGTTCAAGAACAAGACCGGCTACAAGAAGCGCCAGGGCCACCGCCAGGACCTCACGCGCGTCAAGGTCACCGGCATCAAGTAAGCCAGGAGAGACGCAGAGATGGCACACAAGAAGGGCGCAAGCTCCACCCGCAACGGTCGTGACTCCAACGCACAGCGCCTCGGCGTCAAGCGCTTCGGTGGCGAGGTCGTCAACGCCGGCGAGATCATCGTCCGCCAGCGCGGCACCCACTTCCACCCGGGCGCGAACGTCGGCCGCGGTGGCGACGACACGCTGTTCGCCCTCGCGGCGGGCTCGGTCGAGTTCGGCACGAAGGGCGGCCGCAAGGTCGTCAACATCGTGGCGGCGGCGGAGTAATCCACGCAACTCACATAACTCTTCAGGAGGGGGCGGGCTTCGGCCCGCCCCTTCCCTTTACCCCAGGGCCCTTTACCCTGGGGATCACCCAGATCTGAGGGGGATCGAATGGTCACGTTCGTCGATCGCGTGACGCTCCACCTGCGCGCCGGCAAGGGGGGCAACGGCTGCGTGTCGGTCCGTCGCGAGAAGTTCAAGCCCCTGGCCGGCCCCGACGGCGGGAACGGCGGCAACGGCGGCGACATCGTCCTCGTGGCCGATCCCCAGGTGACGACCCTCCTGTCGTATCACCATTCGCCGCACCGCAACGCCGGCAACGGCGGCTTCGGCATGGGCGACAACCGGTCCGGTGCGGCGGGCGAGCCGATCGAGCTTCCGGTGCCGGTCGGCACCGTCGTGAAGGACGGCAGCGGCGACGTGCTCGTCGACATGATCCGCCCCGGCATGCGCTTCGTCGCCGCCCCGGGCGGCCAGGGCGGGCTCGGCAACGCCGCGCTGGCGTCGCCCAAGCGCAAGGCCCCCGGCTTCGCGCTGCTGGGGACGCCCGGCTGGGAGGGCGACGTCCTGCTGGAGCTGAAGACCGTCGCCGACGTGGCGCTCGTCGGATACCCCTCCGCCGGCAAGTCCAGCCTCATCGCCGCGGTCTCGGCGGCGCGCCCGAAGATCGCCGACTATCCGTTCACGACGCTGCACCCCAACCTCGGTGTCGTGCAGGCGGGCGAGGTCCGCTTCACGATCGCGGACGTTCCCGGCCTCATCGAGGGCGCGAGCGAGGGCAAGGGCCTGGGCCTGGAGTTCCTGCGGCACGTCGAACGCTGCACCGCCCTCGTGCACGTCCTCGACTGCGCCACGCTCGAGCCCGGTCGCGACCCGCTGTCGGACCTCGACGTCATCCTCGGCGAGCTGGAGGCCTACCCGGTGCCGGAGGGGCAGATCCCCCTCACCGAGCGGCCGACCCTGGTCGTCCTGAACAAGATCGACGTGCCCGAGGCCCGGGACCTGGCCGAACTCGTCCGCCCCGACCTGGAGGCGCGCGGATTCCGCGTGCTCGAGATCTCCACCGTGAGCCACGAGGGACTGCGCGAGCTGACCTTCGCCCTCGCCGGGATCGTGCAGACGCACCGCACCGCCACCGTCGAGGCCGCCGAGCCTGAGCGCATCGTCATCCGGCCCCAGGGTGCGGATCGGGAGTTCCAGGTGCGCGTCGAAGGCGGCACCTACGGGAACATCTACCGGATCCTCGGCGACAAGCCGGTTCGCTGGGTGCACCAGACCGACTTCCAGAACGACGAGGCCGTCGGATTCCTCGCCGATCGCCTGGAGCGGCTCGGCGTCGAGGACGAGCTCTTCCGCGCCGGCGCGACCCCGGGCGCCACGGTCGTGATCGGCGAGGGCGACGGGATCGTCTTCGACTGGCAGCCTGCGCTCACGTCCGCGGCCGAGCTCATGACGGCGCCGCGCGGAACCGATGCGCGGCTGGATCAGAACACGCGCCGCACGACGGCCGAGCGCCGCGAGCGCTACCACGACCGCATGGGCGCCAAGGCGGAGGCTCGTGCCGAGCTCGAAGCCGAGCGCATCGCCGAGCGCAGCGCGGCCGGCGATGGAGACGAGGAGTGAGCGCGCACACGCGGTCGGACATCCCGGCGGCGCGACGGGTCGTCGTCAAGGTCGGCTCGTCGTCCATCAGCGGCGACAACGCGTCGCGGATCGAATCGCTCGTCGAGGCGCTCGCGACCGCGCACGGGCGCGGCACGGAAGTGGTGCTCGTGTCGTCCGGCGCGATCGCGACCGGCATGCCGTTCCTCTCGCTGGACGAGCGTCCGAGCGACCTCGCGACGCAGCAGGCGGCGGCCGCCGTGGGGCAGAACGTGCTGGTCTACCGCTATCAGCAGGCCCTGCGCTCCTTTCACATCGTGGCCGGGCAGGTGCTGCTGACCGCCGGCGATCTCGAGAACCCCACCCACCGCTCGAACGCGCGACGCGCCATGGAGCGGCTCCTGGGCCTGCGGATCCTCCCGATCGTGAACGAGAACGACACGGTCGCGACCCACGAGATCCGCTTCGGCGACAACGACCGCCTCGCAGCCCTCGTGGCGACGCTGATCGGCGCCGACGCCCTGGTGCTGCTCAGCGACATCGAGTGCCTCTACACGCGCCCGCCGGACGAGCCCGGGGCCGTTCCGATCCCGCACGTGGCCTACGGCGACGACCTGCACGGGTTCGAGTTCGGCTCCGTGGTGGTCAACTCGGTCGGGACGGGCGGTGCGGCGACCAAGGTGTCGGCCGCGCGCCTCGCGGCCGCCGCCGGAACCGGAGTGCTCGTCACGAGCGCGGACCTCGTCCACCACGCCCTGGCCGGGTCCGAGATCGGCACATGGTTCGCGCCGAACCCCGAGCCGTCGGCGCCTCCGGCCACCGGGCCCGTCCGCACCGCCGCCGGTACACTGGGCGGATGATCACGACGGCGACGACCGCGCGCGAGCGCATGCAGCTCGCGAAGGACGCCTCCCGCAGCATCGGGCTGCTCGGCGACGAGGACAAGCGACGGGCGCTGCTGGCGATCGCGGACGCGATCGACGCCGCGTCGGACGACGTCGTCGCCGCGAACGCCGAGGATCTCGCGCGCGGCCGCACGACGGGCCTCTCGGACGCGCTGCTGGACCGACTGCGGCTCGACGCGCCGCGCGTCGCGGGGCTCGCGAGCGCGGTGCGCGATGTCGCGGCGCTGCCCGATCCGGTCGGGCGCGTCCTCGACGAACGCACGCTCGAGAACGGACTCCGGCTGACGAAGGTGGCGGTGCCGTTCGGCGTCATCGGCTCGATCTACGAGGCGCGGCCGAATGTCACGGTCGACATCGCGGCACTCGCGCTGCGCTCGGGCAACGCCGTGGTGCTGCGCGGGGGATCGGCCGCGGAGCGCACGAACGCGGCGCTGATCGAAGCGATGCGCGGCGCTCTGCGCACGCGCGGGATCGATCCCGAAGCGATCCAGACCGTCGACGAGTTCGGCCGTGCCGGAGCGCGTGAGCTGATGCAGGCGCGCGGACTGGTCGACGTCCTCGTGCCGCGCGGCAGCGCCCAGCTGATCGAGACCGTGGTGACCGAGTCCCTCGTCCCCGTCATCGAGACCGGAGCGGGCGTCGTGCACATCGTGCTCGCCGACTCCGCGCCCGTCGACCGGGCGTGCGCCATCGTGACGAACGCCAAGGCCCAGCGGCCGAGCGTGTGCAACGCGGTCGAGACGGTTCTCGTGGTGCGCTCGGCGGCCGAGCGCCTGGTCCGGCCGGTCGTCGAGGCGCTCCACGGAGCAGGCGTCACGGTGCACGGCGACGAGACCGTCGCCGCTCTCGCCGACGGTGTCGTGCCGGCGACCGAGGACGACTGGGCGACGGAGTACCTGAGCCTCGACATCGCGATCCGCGTCGTGGACGACCTCGACGAGGCGCTGGAGCACATCCGGCGGTATTCGACGCACCACACCGAGTCGATCATCACCGAAGACGCGGTCGAGGCCGAGCGCTTCCTCGCCGAGGTCGACTCGGCGGTCGTGATGGCCAACGCTTCGACGCGGTTCACCGACGGCGGCGAGTTCGGCTTCGGCGCCGAGGTCGGCATCTCGACGCAGAAGCTCCACGCGCGCGGGCCCATGGGCCTGGCCGAGCTCACCAGCACGAAGTGGCTCGCCCGGGGTGCCGGGCAGGTCCGCGCCTGACGCAATAGACTGAACCAGCGCCTCCGGCCGGAGGCGGACGGAAACGGAGTTGGAATGACCCTCGCCACGATCATCACCCTCGCTGCGGCCGAGACCGAGCACCACGGCAACGTCGCACTGGAGACCGTGGGATACGGCATCGTGGCGGTCGTCGCTTTCGCGGCCCTCGCACTGGTGACCCTCTCGTACCGCAACGTCGCCAACCGTCACGCCCACAAGGCGGACGCGTACGCGAAGGCGCACGCGAACGACATCGAGAAGGCAGGACACGGCCACTAGGCCGCTGCATGGCCGCGACGCGAGCCCCGAGGGTCGGGGTGATGGGTGGGACGTTCGATCCGATCCATCACGGACACCTCGTCGCGGCCAGTGAAGTCGCGCAGTCGTTCGATCTCGACGAAGTCGTGTTCGTCCCGACCGGCAAGCCGTGGCAGAAGGCGGACGTCTCGCCGAGCGAGGACCGCTATCTCATGACGGTCATCGCGACCGCCTCGAACCCCCGCTTCACCGTCAGCAGAGTGGACATCGACCGTCCCGGCGACACCTACACGATCGACACGCTGCGCGATCTCAAGCGTCGCAGACCCACCGCAGAGCTCTTCTTCATCACCGGTGCAGACGCCATAGCGCAAATTCTCAGTTGGAGAGACCATGATGAACTATGGGATCTCGCCCACTTCGTGGCCGTCTCACGCCCGGGCCACGTGCTCACCACCGAAGGCCTCCCGACCGAGGACGTGAGCCAACTCGAGATCCCCGCACTCGCGATCTCATCGACGGACTGTCGTGACCGTGTGGAACGGGGCCACCCGGTGTGGTACCTGGTTCCCGACGGGGTCGTGCAATACATTGCGAAGCATCACCTCTACCGGAGCAAGGAATGAACACACCCGAGCAGCCGGCGAGCCCTCCGCTCACGCGCAAACAGCTGCGTGAGCTGCGCAACACGGGGGCGACCCCCATCGTGTCGGCGGTCGCCACCGAGGAGCCCGCCGAACCAGAAGCCCCCGCCGCCGAGGCCGCCCCCGCGGCGACCCCGCCGGCAGTGCCCCCGGTGCCGCCCCTGCCGCGCGCGGCGTCCCCGGCGCCGATCGCCGAGCCTCCCGCCCCCGACTCGTCGGTCGATCTCGGCGTCGCGCCCCTCACGCGCCGGCAGGCGCGCCAGCAGGAGCGAATCCGCACCGCCTCGGTCCCGGTGATCACGCCCGAGGTCGCGGCCGCGCACACCGCGGCGAACGCGGCCCCTCCCGCGTCGCAGGCGCCCGCGGCCGAGCCCGCTGCGCCGGCCGTCGCCCCCGAGCAGCCGTTCGCCGTCGCCGAGGAGCCCGCGCCCGAAGCCCCGCCGCAGACCGAGCCGTTCACGGCCCTGGGCATCGGCGAGCCGTCGGAGCCGATCGTGCAGCCCCAGCAGCCTCAGCCGGAGCCGGCGGGCGAGCGGACCGTCAACCCGCGTCTGGGCTCGGCCCTGGCTGCGAGCGGAGCGGCCGCCGACGTGCCGCCGTCGTTCGATCAGCTGCTGTCGCCGTCGTCGTCGGGCTCGTCGAGCACGCCCAACGCGCTGATCCTGTCTCAGACCCCGAGTGCGGCGCCGCTGTCCGCCCCGGTGACCGCGGCCGGCGATGTCATCGTCACCGGCACGTTCAACCTGCCCGACGGCCTGGGCTCCACCGGTCACGCGACCGGCACCGCGGATGGCAAGGAGGTCGACGCGGTTCTCGTCGACGGCGAGATCCCCGCGCACTCGTCCCCGACCCCGATCGCGGCGAGTTCGGCCGTGAGCACGTCCAAGGCGGCCGGCGAGGTCATCAGCCCGCCGACGCCCGAGCAGGGCAGCCGCCTCATGATGGTGCTCGCCATCACGGCCGGCGTGCTGGCCCTCGCGCTCGTCGGCGTTCTCATCCTGGCGTTCGTCACGGGAGTGTTCTCGTGACGGCGAGCCCCCAGGGTCTCGAGATGCTCGACATCGCCGTCGCGGCGGCCGACGCGAAGGGCGGCGAAGACCTCGTCGCCCTGGACGTGTCGGAGCCGCTGCCGCTCGTCGACGTGTTCCTGGTCGTCACCGGACGCAGCGAGCGCAACGTGGCCGCGATCGCGGACGAGGTCGAGGACCGCCTGCTCGCGGCCGGGCACAAGCGCCTTCGCCGAGAGGGCCGCGAGGAGTCGCGCTGGATCCTGCTGGACTTCGGCGACCTCGTGGTGCACGTGTTCCACGAGCAGGAGCGCATGTACTACGGCCTGGAGCGGCTCTGGAAGGACTGCCCGACGGTGCCGTTCGAACTGCCTGCGCACACGTCCGCGGACTGACACGCGCGGGCACGGCGCCGATTCGGCGCGGTGCCCGTCATGTAGTAAGCTGATGGGGTTGCCCCGCGAGGGGTGAGAACAGAATACGGGCCTGTGGCGCAGCTGGTAGCGCACCTGCATGGCATGCAGGGGGTCAGGGGTTCGAGTCCCCTCAGGTCCACCCATCGTGAAGCGCCCCGATCCGTCGGGGCGCTTCGTCGTTTCCGCCCGTCGTTCCGGTCGAGCCCGACCGGCCCGTCCCCTGCGGGGCACGGCCGCCTAGGGTGGGAATGTGATGCCCCGCCGCCGAATGCTCGCCGCCGTGTCGGCGCTGACGGCCGTCGTCGGCCTGGCGGGCGGCGCAGCGGCGGGCCCCGCGCAGGCCGAGGCGACGCCCGCGCCCGTGGTGGACCCGGTCAGCGTCATCGCCGCGCCGCAGGGGAGCGTCGAAACGGATGCGGCCGCCGTCGTCGCGGCGATGAGCACCCGCGAGAAGGCCGCCGCCGTCGTCATGGGCCACATTCCGACCACCGACACGGCGGTGCTGCGGGACTACATGAAGAAGACCGGGATCGGCGGCTTCATCCTCATGGGTGCGAACGTGCCCGGGAGCGAGGCGGGGCTGCGCGCGGTCACGCGGGCCCTGACGCTGGATGACGCGCTGCCGCCCCTCATCGCGATCGACCAGGAGGGCGGCGACGTCTCACGCCTGGCGTGGGACTCGTTCGAGGCGGCGACCACGCTCAAGTCCGAGCCCGCAGAGCAGACCCGCTCCGCCTTCGCCGGGCGCGCCGCGCTGGTGCTCCGCGCCGGCATCGGCGTGAACTTCGGAATCGTCGCCGACGTCACCGCCGATCCGGGGTCGTTCATCTACCGCCGCGCGCTGGGCACGAGTCCTCAGGCGGGCGCGGACCGCGTCTCGGCCGCCGTGAGCGCGGAGACGGGCTCGGCACTGTCGACCCTCAAGCACTTCCCGGGGCACGGCGCCGCCCCCGGCGACTCCCACGCCGGCATTCCGTCGACGCCAATGGCGCGGTCGGCGTGGGCATCGGGCGACGCCGAGCCGTTCCGCGCGGGAATCGAGGCGGGTGCGCCGCTGCTGATGTTCGGGCACCTCGCATACACGGCGGTCGACGCCGAGCCGGCGTCCCTGTCGGCCGCGTGGCACCGCATCGCCCGCGAGGATCTCGGGTTCGACGGCGTCGCCATCACGGATGACCTGGGCATGCTCGAGGCATCGGGCATGGCGAAGTACGGCGATCCGGTCGCGAACGCCGTGGACGCCCTGGCGGCCGGCAACGACATGGTCCTCACCGTGCTGTACTCGAATGCCGAGACGGCGCCGCGCATCGTCGACGGCATCGTGGCGGCGGTCGAGGACGGCACGCTGCCGGCCTCCCGTCTCGACGAGGCGGCGACGCGGGTCATGACGCTGCGGCTCGGCCTCGCCGCGGCGGGCGCATCGCTGCTGCCGTGCGCGGACTGCGCTCCGGCGGGCTGATCACCCCGTGCCGGCGGCCGCGAGCAGTGCGGCGCGCAGCGGCCGCGCGCGCTCGGCGAACGCGCGCTGGCGGCGCACGTACTCGGACTTGCCGTCCGGTGTCTCGACGGCGATCGGGTCGTAGCCCCAGTCCCGCAGGTCGTAGGGAGAGGCCCGCATGTCGATCTCGCGGATGTCGCGCGCCAGCTCGAACGCATCCAGAAGCACGGAGCCGGGAACCACGGGCCCGAGCTTGACGGCCCACTTGTACAGGTCCATGCCCGCGTGCAGGCACCCCGGCTGCTCGGCGGCCGGCTGGTCCGCGCGCGTGAGACGGGTGCGATTGCGCGGCGCGGCGTCGGGCGTGAAGAACCGGAAGGCGTCGAAGTGGGTGCAGCGCAGGTCGTGCGCCTCGACGACGGCGTCGGTGCCGCCCTGACCGAGCCGGAGCGGGACGTCGTGGCGATGCTCGCGGTCGCGGTAGACCATCGCCCACTCGTGCAGTCCGAAGCATCCGAAGCCCGGCGTGCGCGACGCCGTCGCGCGCAGCAGCCGGGCGATCGCGTCCACCATCGCCGACCGCTCGCGCCGGAACGCGGCGGCGTCGACGACGAGGGACCGCGGCTGATCGCCGGGCGCGTACCACCGCCAGCCCGCGCGCTCCGTCGAGGACGCGTCGCGCAGCGCGACGGCCGCTCCCGGGTGCCAGCGCCGCAGGATCGCCGGCCTGTACGAGTAGTACGTGAACAGGAAGTCCTCGACCGGATGCCTCTCGCCGCGCGCCGCACGCAGGCGATGCCCGTGGGTGAGGGCGTCTGCGCGCTCGCGATGGGCTGCTTCGGCCGCGCGCCACTCATCCGCGTCGAGGGCGACGGGGGAGGCGATCACAGCGGGCACCGGTCGAGGATACGCGGCGCGGCTGGGAGGCGGTCAGGAGTCGACGGGCTCGATGAGCGACGGGTCGTTGTTGCGCACGTTGCCGACCGCTCGCGAGACCTCGTGGTGCGCGAGAGTGCCGGCCACCTCGGGGGCGGCGTCGATGGCGGCGTCGAGGACGTCGCGGACGTTGTCGGTCGTCGGATCCAGCCACGCATCCGCGTGGTCGGCGTCCATGAACAGCGGCATGCGGTCGTGGATCGAGCCGAGGTCGCCGATCGCGTCGCGCGTGAGGATCGTGAAGCTGAGCACCCAGCGCTGCGGATCCTCGTCGGCGCGCTGGGGGTCGCGCCACCATTCGTAGAGACCCCCGAACAGCAGCGGGGAGCCGTCCGCGGGGTGGATGTAGTGCGGGACCTTCTGCCCGTCGACCACGGTCCACTCGTAGTACCCGGAAGCCGGGACCACGGCGCGGCGCCTGTGCAGCGCCGATCGGAACATCGGCTTGTCCTCGAGCTCCTCCGAGCGCGCGTTGAACGCCCGCGCGCCGATGCGGGGATCCTTCGCCCACGGCGGGACGAGTCCCCACCGCGCCGACTCGAGGCGGCGGGTCGGGGGCTCGGTCTTGGCCGAGTCCAGGACGATCGCCGCGCGGTCGGTGGGAGCGACGTTGAAGGACGGCGACGGCAGGTCGTCGGCTTCGACGTCGACCCGCAGGACGCCGACGAGCTCCGAGCCGACCTGGGCCACGACGAAACGTCCGCACACGCCGCCAGCATAGGGCGTGGGTCCGACAGCGTCAGGTGGCGAGGATCCCGACGTCCTCGAGCCGGTCCAGGAGGCCCGCCCCGTCCGAGTCGGTCACCCACGGCACCGTCGCCGCGGTGTGGTCGTTCACGGCCGTGCGGCCGCCGGCGAGCACGGCCTCCGCGGGCGACAGGCGGCGGATGGCGACGCCGGCGACGTTGGCGGGGTGCTCGCTGGCGAACGTGGTGTACAGATCGTCGTCGTGCTGCCCGTCGTCGCCGACCAGAAGCCACGTGACGTCGGGGAACTCCCGGGCCAGGCGGCGCAGGTTCGTCGCCTTGTGGATCCGGCCGCTCCGGAACCACCGCTCGTGCGTGGGGCCCCAGTCGGTCAGCAGCATCGCGCCGGGAGGGAACAGGTGACGCCGCAGGAACCGGACGAGCGTCGGGGCGACGTTCCAGGCGCCCGTCGACAGGTAGACCACGGGACAGCCGGGGTTCTCGCGCACGATCCGCTCGAGCAGCACCGCCATTCCGGGAACCGGCTGCCGCGCGTGCTCGTTGACCACGAAGGAGTTCCAGGCGGCGAGGAGCGGGCGCGGCAGCGCCGTCACCATCACGGTGTCGTCGACGTCCGAGATGACTCCGAGGCGCTTGCCCGGGGGGACGACGAACGTGCGCGACACGACCTCGGCGCCGCCTTCGACGGACATCGTGAATGTCTGCCAGCCCGGCGCGAGCCGCGCGGGGAGGACCGCGTCGATCACGCCGCCGCGGTCGGCGACGACATCATGCGTGACACCGGCGATCGTCACCGACACCTGCGCGTATCCGATCGGGATCGCGGCGAAGCTGCGCCAGCCGCGCACGCCGGCGTACTCGCCGGAGCCGTTGCGACGGCGGGGCGGGACGATGAGGACGCGTCCGAGCACCCGGACCCAGTCGGCACCGGCGTACCCGGCGAAGGGCGTGATGGTGGGGACGAGTCCGCGCGCTCGCGCGCCGCGCTCGCGCCACGCATGGAAGTGCCGTTCCAGGCGGGCCAGCCACAGCACTTTCGGGGGTTCGGAGATGTCGGATTCGGGCATCCGTCTCAGTCTTTCATGTCCTCCGCGCGGCCCTGGCCCGGACGGTCCTGCGCATCGAAGTGCTTGCGCTCGATCCGCTCGATGACCTTCTTGGCCGCCCACACGAGCACGAGGAAGGCGATGATGACGCCCACGAAGATGTAGCCGGCGAAGTGGAGCCGGTCGGCGAGTTCGCGGTACGTCTCGGCCGCGGCCGCCGCCACCGACACGTAGACCGCCGCCCACAGCACGCACGCCGGCAGGGTCCATGCCAGGAATCGGCGGTAGCGATAGTGGCTCATGCCCACCGTGAGGGGGACCAGCGAGTGCAGCACGGGCAGGAAGCGCGACAGGAAGATCGCGATGCCGCCGCGACGCTCGAGGTAGCGCTCGGCGCGCAGCCACGTCGGCTCGCCGATCCGCCGGCCGAGCGCGGAGCGGCGGATGGCGGGGCCGAGCATCCGGCCGAGCCAGAAGCCGATCGACTCGCCGATCAGCGAGCCGACGACCACGACCGCGCCGAGCACGAAGCCTTCGAGGGGCGAGGCGACCGCGGTTCCCGCGACGATGACGATCGTGTCGCCGGGGACGATGAGCCCGATGAGCACGCTCGTCTCGAGCATCATGGCGATCCCCGCCAGGACGGTCCTCAGCACGGGGTCGACGCTCTGCACGGCGTCGAGCAGCCACGTGAGGATCTCGTTCACGTCACGAGCCTAGATCGCCCCGGCAGATCGTAGCCTGGGAAGATGGCGGATGCGACGGTGGCGGACGCGACGGTGGCGATGCGGCTGCCCGCATGGGTCGATCCCGCCCTCGTGCACGCCCGGCTGTTCGCCCGCCGTCCCCACGTGTTCTGGCTCGACAGCGGGCCGGATGCGGCGCACGGATGGACGTACGTGGGTGCGGGCAGCGAGGAGCCGGATGCCGACGCCGTCCGATCCGTCGCGCTCGGCGGCGCCGCCTCGGGAGACCGGGATGCCGGTCCGTTCAGCGGCGGATGGGTGGGATGGATCCCCTACGAGGACGGGGCCGCCGCGGCCGGCGCCGCTGTCGCCGAAGGTGGGCGGATCCCGGCCGCGCGATGGATCCGGGCGGAGGAGTGGCTCGCCTTCGACCACGCCCGGCGTGCGGTGTGGGCGGTGGCCCGGGCCGAGCGCGTCGACGACCTCGCCGCTGCCGCCGCGGCGTGCACGGACGGCACGGAGCAGGAGCCGGCGGAGCCCGTCGCCGAGCGCACGGCATCCGCGCGGCATGCCCCGGGGGAATACGCCGAGCTGATCGAGTCGTGCCGCGCCGCGATCCGCGAGGGGGATGCGTACCAGCTGTGTCTCACGACCCGCTTCGCGGTCCCGGGGGCGCACGATCCGGCCACGGTGTTCGCGCGCCTGCGCGCGGCGCATCCGGCGCCGTACGGGGCGCTCATCCGCAGCGGAGACGCCGCGCTCGCCAGCGCGAGCCCCGAGAGCTTCCTGCGGGTGCGCGACGGCATCGTCTCGACGTCGCCCATCAAGGGCACGCGACGCCGCGGCGCGACCGACGCGGAGGACGCCCGGCTGGTCGCCGATCTCCTGTCGGACCCGAAGGAGCTGGCCGAGAACGTCATGATCGTCGACCTCATGCGCAACGACCTCTCGCGCGTGTGCCGTCCCGGCAGCGTCGCGGTGGAGAGGCTGTTCGAGGTTCAGACGCATCCCGCCGTCCATCAGCTCGTCAGCGTCGTCACGGGGGCCCTGGAGCCGGCGATCACGTTCGGCGAGCTGATGGACGCCGCCTTCCCCGCCGGAAGCATGACGGGGGCCCCGAAGCTCGCGGCGATGAACCTGCTGAACGGGTTCGAGGGCGCCGCCCGCGGGGTGTACTCCGGATGCTTCGGCTGGGTGGGCGATGACGGCGCACTGGACCTCGGGATGGTCATCCGGTCGATCGTCTTCGACGCCGGCGGCGCCTCGGTCGGGGCGGGCGGCGGCATCACGTGGCGGTCGGTCGCGCGCGCCGAAGTGGCCGAAGTCGCGCTGAAGGCGCGCGGCCCTCTGGCGGCGCTCGGAGCGCGTCTTCCGGACGACTGGCGCCAGGTGGGTGTCGGGTAACCTGGAAGACGCGCTTTCGCGCATTCCGTGCACCCCACGATTGGTACCCCGCCCCGTGAGCCAGACCATGCCTGAGACCACCGCGCCCACCGACAGCGGATACGACCCGTACGCCGTCCAGCAGAAATGGCAGGCGCGCTGGGCCGAGGCCGACCCGTTCCGTGCCGGCGGAGAGGCCGACACGCGGCCTCGCAAGTACGTGCTCGGCATGTTCCCGTACCCGTCGGGCGACCTCCACATGGGCCACGCCGAGAGCTACGCGTACGTCGACATCGTCGCGCGGTTCTGGCGGCACCGCGGCTACAACGTGCTCAACCCCATCGGCTGGGACTCGTTCGGCCTCCCCGCCGAGAACGCGGCGATCCAGCGCGGCGCCGACCCGCGCGAGTGGACGTACGCGAACATCGAGCAGCACAAGAAGAGCTTCCGCGAGTACGGCTCGTCCTATGACTGGTCTCGCATCCTGCACACGAGCGACCCCGAGTACTACCGGTGGAACCAGTGGCTGTTCCAGCGCCTGTACGAGCGCGGGCTGGCGTACCGCAAGGAGAGCCCGGTCAACTGGTGCCCGAACGACCAGACGGTGCTCGCCAACGAGCAGGTCGTCGACGGGCACTGCGAGCGGTGCGGCGCCGAGGTCGTCAAGAAGAAGCTCACGCAGTGGTACTTCAAGATCACGGAGTACGCGGACCGGCTGCTCGACGACCTGAACCAGCTCGAGGGCTTCTGGCCGCAGAAGGTCATCCGCATGCAGCGGAACTGGATCGGCCGCTCGGTGGGCGCCGACATCGACTTCGAGATCGAGGGACGTGACGAGAAGGTCACGGTCTTCTCGACCCGCCCCGACACGCTCCACGGCGCGACCTTCATGGTCGTCGCTCCCGACAGCGACCTGGCGGCGGAGCTGGCGGCGGGCTCGTCGGCCGAGGTGCGGATGCGCTTCCAGGACTACCTCGAGGCGGTGCAGCGAGAGAGCGACATCGAGCGCCAGAGCACCGACCGCCCGAAGACGGGTGTGTTCCTCGACCGCTATGCCGTGAACCCCGTCAACGGCGAGCGTCTGCCGATCTGGGCGGCCGACTACGTCCTCGCCGACTACGGCCACGGCGCCGTCATGGCGGTTCCCGCGCACGACCAGCGCGACCTCGACTTCGCCCGCGCGTTCGACCTGCCCATCAGGGTCGTCGTCGACACGACCGCGCCGATCACCGGTGCGATCCCGGTCATCGAGCTGGACGAGCACGGCGACCCGATCCTCCCCGAGGACGAGTCGCTCGATTCGATCGACCCCGCCAAGACGGGCACGGCCCTCGCCGGCGAGGGCCGCATGATCAACTCGGGCTCGCTCGACGGCCTGTCCAAGCGGAACGCCATCGCGCGCATCATCGAGCAGCTCGAGGCGGCGGGCACGGGCCGCGCCGCGAAGTCCTACCGCCTGCGCGACTGGCTGATCTCGCGCCAGCGCTTCTGGGGAACGCCGATCCCGATGATCCACACGCAGGACGGTCGCATCGTGCCGGTGCCGGACGAGCAGCTGCCGCTGCGCCTCCCCGACGCCGCCGGCCTCGACCTCGCTCCGAAGGGCACGTCGCCGCTGGGCGGAGCCGCCGAGTGGATGCAGACGGTCGATCCCGAGACCGGCGAGGCGGCGCTGCGGGATCCCGACACCATGGACACGTTCGTCGACAGCTCGTGGTACTTCCTGCGCTTCCTGTCGGCGCAGGACGACACGCAGCCGTTCCCGACCCGCGAAGCCGACCGCTGGGCGCCCGTGGACGAGTACATCGGCGGCGTGGAGCACGCGATCCTGCACCTGCTGTACGCACGCTTCATCACCAAGGTGCTCTACGACATGGGCCTGGTCGACTTCACCGAGCCCTTCTCGAGCCTCATCAACCAGGGCATGGTGCTGCTGGACGGCTCGAAGATGTCCAAGAGCAAGGGCAACCTCGTCGAGTTCGCCTCCAGCATGATCGATCCGGGAGCTGACGCCGTGCGCGTCGCGATCGCCTTCGCCGGTCCGGTCGAGGACGACATCAACTGGGAGGACGTCTCGACCACGGGCGCCCAGAAGTTCCTCGCCCGCGCCTGGCGCGTCGCGAAGGACGTCACCAGCGCTCCCGACGTGGTGTGGGCCGAGGGCGACGAGTCGCTGCGCCGGGTCACGCACCGCCTGCTCGCGGACGCGCCGGGCCTGGTCGAGCAGACGAAGTTCAACGTCGTCGTGGCGCGCCTGATGGAGCTGGTCAACGCGACGCGCAAGGCCATCGACTCCGGGGCGGGGGCGGCCGATCCCGCGGTCCGCGAGGCCGCGGAGGCGACCGCGATGGTCCTCGACCTGTTCGCTCCCCACACCGCCGAGGAGATGTGGGAGACGCTCGGGTACGAGCCCTTCGTCGGCCTCGTGCCGTGGCGCAATCCCGACCCGACGCTCCTGGTCGAGGAGAGCGTGACCGCGGTCGTTCAGATCGACGGAAAGGTGCGCGCGACGCTGAACGTCCCCGCGCGCATCGACGCCGCCGACCTCGAGGCGCTGGCCCGCGCCGACGAGCGCGTGCTGCGGTCGCTCGGCGATCGTCCGATCGTCCGCGCGATCGTCCGCCCGCCCAAGGTCGTGAGCTTCAGCACCCGCTGAGTCTCCTCCCCAGGGGGTGGCTCCGGGGCCGCCTCCACGGATCGCCCCCGGGCGAGCGTGCGCCACGCGGGCTCGCCGTAGCGTGCGTGCGTGGGAACCGGAGAAACTGTCGAGCCCGAGCCCGAGCCCGAGCCCGAGCACGGGCGACGGCGCCTGGGTGCCGGGGCCGCGGTGGTGCTCGTGGTCGTCGCGCTGGCGGTCACGGTCGGCATCGGCGTCGTGCGGTCGGCCACGGCGCCGGTCGTGGAGATCGACGGACCGGCGAGCCCGACCGCGACCGGCGCCGCGCCCGCCGGCGTCTACGTCCATGTGGCGGGTGCGGTCCGCGCCCCGGGCCTGTACGTGCTCGCCCCGGGCTCGCGCGTCGTGGACGCGGTCGCCGCCGCGGGCGGCTTCTCGCCCGAAGCCGACCCGGGCGGGGTCAATCTCGCACGGTCGGTGTCGGACGGCGAACAGCTGCACGTGCCCCGCGAGGGCGAGACGGCGCCCGACGGCGGGTCCGCCGGGGTGGGCTCCGACGGCCGCGTGAACCTCAACACCGCCGACCTCGCGGCGCTGGAGACGCTCCCGCGCGTGGGCCCGACGCTCGCGCAGCGGATCATCGACTGGCGTGACGCGAACGGCGCCTTCGCCGCCGTCGACGACCTGCTCGCCGTGGCCGGCTTCGGCGAGAAGATGGTGGCCGCGCTGCGCGATCTCGTGACGGTGTGAGGTGGGCGTGCGCGCGTACCGGCTGGTCCCCGCGGCGGCCGCGGCGTGGATCGCCGCCGGGATCTGCATCGCCGGGAGCGCGTGGGCCCTCCCGATGGCGACGGGTCTGTGGTGCGCGGCCGCGGCGGCCCTCGGCGCGGCGGTTCTCGCGCGGCGACCGCGTGCCCGCGCGGCGCTCGTGGTCGCGACGCTGTCGTGCGCGCTGGCGGCCGCATCCGCGTCGCACGTCGCCGCCACGGCGGACGCACGCCGCGAGGCCGCGGCGCTGCCCGTCCTGGACGGGCGCACGCTGCAGATCACGGCGACCGTCACCGGCAAGGTCGAGCCGCGCTCAGGCGGTGCCCTCGCCTTCGACGCGGTGGTGACCGGCGTCGCCGCGGGCGGCGCGTCGTTCGAGCTCGGCGCGGACGCGATCGTGGTGGTCCGCGGCGCGGACGCCGAACGGCCTCCGGACGGCCTCGACGTGGGTGCCGTGGTGAGCATCGCGGGGACGGCGCGCCCGCTGACGGGCGCGGACCGCGCGGTGCTCGCGGTGGCGGCGACGCAGGCGATCACCGTGGTTCGCGAGCCGCACGGGCTTCTCGCCGTCGCGTCGGACCTGCGCCGCGACCTCGGCGTTCGCGCCGCGGGTCTTCCCGGCCCAGGAGCCGAGCTCATCCCGGGGCTGGCCGTCGGCGATACGGCGGCGGTGAGTGCGCAGCTGGACGCGGCGATGAAGCAGTCGTCGCTGTCGCACCTGACCGCGGTGTCGGGTGCCAACTGCGCTCTCGTGGTCGGGATCGCGTATGTGCTGCTGGCGGGGGCGGGAGCACCGCGCGCGGGGCGCGTCGCGGGCGGGGCGGCGGCGCTCGGCGGGTTCGTGCTGCTCGTCACGCCCGAGCCCAGTGTCGTCCGGGCGGCCGCGATGGCGGCCATCGCCATGCTGTCGCTGCTGCTCGGGCGGCGGGCGGCGGGCGTGTCGATCCTGTCGCTGGCCGTCGCCGTCCTGCTCGTGCTCGATCCGTGGCTCGCCGGTTCGCTCGGGTTCGCCCTCTCGGCGGCGGCGACAGCCGCTCTGCTCGTCCTCGCGCGGCCGCTGGGTCGCGCGCTCGAGCGTGCGCTGCCGCGAGCGCTGGCGTGGACGCTCGCCGTGCCGCTGGCCGCCCAGCTGGCGTGCGGCCCGCTGATCGTCCTCATCGATCCGACCGTTCCGGTGTACGGCGTGGCGGCGAACCTGATCGCGGCCCCGGCCGCGCCGGCCGCGACCGTTCTCGGTCTGCTGGCGTGTCTGGCGGCGCCGGTCGCCGTGCTCGCCGACGGGCTGGTGGCGCTCGCGTGGGTGCCGGCGTCCTGGGTCGCCAGCACGGCGGAGACGTTCGCGGCGCTTCCGGGCAGCGGCCTGCCCTGGATCGAGGGCGCGGCGGGGGCCGCCGCCCTCGCGCTCGCGGGCGCGGTGCTCGTGACGGCGCTCGTGCCGCTCGGCGTCTCATCGCCCGCTCGCGCGGTGCGGGCGGTGGCGGTCGCGCTGGTCGCGTGCCTGTCGGGCGCCGGTGCGGGTGCCGGGGTCCTGGCGTCGTGGGGCGCCTCGCTCGGCGTTCCCGCGGCATGGACCGTCTTCGTGTGCGACGTGGGCCAGGGCGACGCGATCCTCGTGAGATCGGCCGGATCGGTGGCGCTCGTCGACACCGGCGAGGACGCCGGCCCGCTCGACGCGTGTCTGCGTCGGGCCGGCATCGGCTGGATCGACGTGCTGGTCCTGACGCACTTCGACGTCGACCACGCCGGCGCCGCCCCGGGGCTGGCCGGACGCGTCGGCCTCGTGCTGCACGGCCCGCGCGCGGGCCCCGCCGACGAGCTCCTGGGCGCGCTGACGGCAGGGGGTGCCGAGACCGCGGAAGCGGCGGCGGGGATGTCGGGCTCACTGGGCGAGGCGCGCTGGCGCGTGCTGTGGCCCGTCGCGGGCTCGAAGGCCTTCGCCGCCGGCAACGACGCGAGCGTGGTCCTCGACATCTCGGGCGGCGGCATCCCGAGGATCCTCCTGCTCGGGGACCTGTCGGCGGCGGCGCAGGCGGCTCTGGCGCGCGGGGGAGAGCTCGCCGGTGCGTACTCCGTGGTCAAGGTGGCCCATCACGGCAGCGCCGACCAGGACCCGGGGCTGTACGAGCGCGCCGCCCCGCTCGTCGCGCTGGTGTCCGCCGGGACGGGCAATCCGTACGGCCACCCCCGGGCCGCCGCGATCGAGCTGCTGCGGGCGCTCGGGATACGCGTGCACCGCACCGACCGGCACGGCGCCATCGCCGTCTGGGAGGAGGCCGGACGCCTCCGGGTGTGGTGGGAGCGCGGCGAGGTCGATGCCCCTCGCTAGGCTTGTGGCATGCCCTCCTCCGCGCGTCGACCCTCCGCGCGGGGTCGCGGTCAGGCCGCGTCGCGAGCCGCCATCCCGCAGCTGTCGTGGCGGTCGCCGCAGCCCGCCCCGATCGTGCTCGTGTCGGGGCCCGAGGAGGTCTGCGCCGAGCGCGCGATCGTGGGCGTCCGCGACTACCTCCGCGCCGAGGACGCCAGCCTCGAGGTGTCGGACCTGCGCGCCGACGACTACGCGCCGGGTTCGCTGCTGTCGCTGACGTCGCCCAGTCTGTTCGGGGAGCCGAGACTGGTGCGGGTCTCGGGCGTCGAGAAGTGCTCCGACGCCTTCCTGGCCGAGGCGCTGGCCTACCTCGAGGCTCCGCAGGAGGGTGCCACGGTGGTCCTCCGTCACACCGGTGCGAGCGTGCGCGGCAAGAAGCTCCTCGAGGCCGTCCGTGCCGGCACCGGCGGCGGCGTCGAAGTGCCGTGCCCCGCCGTCAAGCGCGACAGCGACCGCTACGACTTCGCGGCCGAGGAGTTCACGTCCGCCGGCCGGCGGATCGCGCCGGCTGCGCTGCGCGCGCTCGTCTCGGCGTTCTCCGACGACCTGACCGAGCTGGCCGCGGCCTGCCAGCAGCTCATCGCGGACGTGCCCGGTGACATCGGCGAGCCGATCGTGCAGCGCTACTACGGCGGGCGCGTCGAGACATCGGCGTTCACGGTCGCCGACACCGCCATAGCGGGCCGCTACGGCGACGCTCTGGTCGCGCTGCGCCACGCCCTCGCGTCGGGGGCCGATCCGGTCCCGATGGTCGCGGCGATCGCCTCGAAGCTGCGCACGATGGCGCGCGTGGCCGGCAGCCGCGAACCCTCGCGTGCTCTCGCAGGGCGCCTGGGGCTGAAGGACTGGCAGGTCGATCGCGCGCGCCGCGATCTGTCGGGCTGGTCCGACGCCACACTCGGGGCGGCGATTCAAGCGGCGGCTCGAGCGGATGCCGAGGTCAAGGGCGCGTCACGCGACGCGGTCTTCTCGCTCGAGCGGCTGGTGACGGTCGTGGCGACCCGCGCGCCCTACGGCGGGCGCTGACGCGCGGCAGCGCCCGGGAACGACGAAGGCCCGCCCCGGAGGGCGAGTTCTAGCGATCCCCGCAACACCCTGGATTTCAGGGAGTTGCGGGGATCGTGGATTTCGGGGAGTTGAAGGAGCGCTTCTTCGAGGCGTTGGATCGTGAGCTGGGCAATATCACGGAGGCCGCGCGAGCGGTCGGGGTGAACCGGAACACCGCGTATGGCTGGGCGCGGACGGCGGGGATTCGCGGGCGTGGCAAGCCCGGCAGGTTGGGGCATCCAGGGCGGGCGGTGTACGAGCAGCTCCGCGCCAACGGGGTGCGACGGCGCGATGCCGCCGCCCGGGTCGGGGTGCATGAGCGGACCGCGGAGGACTGGGACAAAGGGATCCGGAGCATCAACCACACGCGCCTCTACCCTGATGGGCGGCGCATCGACTACAAGACGGGTGTGACCAGTTTCAACACATCCGGTTCGATGCCCTCGCTGGCTGCGGTGGAGGCGGAGTTGCACCCGCGGTTCCTGACGATCGTGGAGCGGGAGACGATCGCGGATCTACACCGGCAGCACCTGTCGTTGCGAGCGATCGGCAGGCAGCTGGGCCGGCCGGCGTCGACGATCAAACGGGAGCTCGACGCCTACTCGGTGGGCGGCGTCTACCGACCGCACGCCGCGCACCGGACCTGGGTCAAGCGTCGCGGTCGCCCCAAGCGCTCCAAGCTCGCCGCACCCGGTCCGCTGCGCGAGTACGTCTCCGGCAAGCTCGGAGTGCACTGGTCGCCGGAGCAAATCTGCCACGCTCTGGTCAAGGAGTTCCCCGACGACGAGAGCATGCGCGTGAGCACCGAGACGATCTACCAGGCGATCTACGTCCAAGCCCGAGGCGGTCTGCGCCGCGAGATCGCCGACGCGCTGCGCACCGGCCGCACCCGCCGCAAACCACACCGTCACCCGGAGCAGCGCACGCCGCGGTTCACGGACCCGATGGTGATGATCTCCGACCGTCCCGCCGAGGTCGAAGACCGCGCCGTTCCCGGACACTGGGAAGGAGACCTGATCGTCGGCACCGGATCGCAATCCGCGATCGTGACCCTCGTCGAACGCACCACGAGATACGTCCTGCTCGGCCACCTGCCCGCCGGTCACACCGCCGAACAAGTCCGAGACGTGCTCGTCCCGCTGATCGGCACCCTGCCCCCTCATCTGCGGGGGTCGCTGACCTGGGATCAGGGCAGCGAGATGGCCGCGCACAAGCAGTTCACCGTCGCGACCGATGTCCCGGTCTACTTCTGCGACCCGCACTCGCCCTGGCAGCGCGGATCGAACGAGAACACCAACGGCCTGCTGCGGCAGTACTTCCCCAAGGGCACCGACCTGACCGTCTACGGACCCGAAGACCTCGAACACGTCGCCCAGGAACTCAACGGCCGGCCACGCAAAACGCTCGGCTGGGATACCCCAGCCGAGCGTCTGCGTGATCTACTGACAACCACATAGGCCATCAGGTGTTGCGAGGACTCCTAGAATCCGCCGAGTGGGACGGGCCTTCGGCAGAAGACGGCGGCTCAGAGAGCGGAGACCTGCTTGGCGATGGCCGACTTGCGGTTCGCTGCCTGGTTCTTGTGGATGACGCCCTTGCTCACGGCCTTGTCGAGCTTCTTGGTGGCCGAGGTGAGAGCCTTCTCGGCGGCGGCCTTGTCGCCGCTGGCGACGGCCTCGCGCGTGCGGCGCACGGCGGTCTTCAGCTCGCTCTTGACGGCCTTGTTGCGCTCGTGCGCCTTCTCGTTGGTCTTGATGCGCTTGATCTGCGACTTGATGTTCGCCACGTGTCGACGTTCTTTCGTTCGGAGATGATCGATGGAAGGTGCCGGGTGGCAGGAGAGGGATGCCGCACGGCGGTCGTGAGGGAAAACCCACACGCAAGCCAAACAAGGATTCTATCAGGTCTCGGAGATGGTCGCGATCGCGAGGTCGAGGAGCGCGTTGAACACCCGCGGGCGCATCGCGGTGACGAGGTGCGTCGTGCGGGGGACGACGATGAGTTCGGCGTGCGGAACCTCGCGTGCGAACAGTCGCTCGTTGAGGCGGAGCTGATCGTACTGCCCGTTGACGAACCACGTCGGCACCTCGATCCGGGTCAGCGCCGCGAGCAGGTCCAGGACCGACAGACTCCGCAGGGCGTCGTCCTGCGCGTCGTACGCGTAGCCTCCCGCGCCGAAGTCGGCGCGGGTCTCGGGCGGGAGGGTGCGGTCCAGGACGCGCTCGGTCATCCACTGCCCGCGCCCGGGGAGCGCGTCGTAGCCGCGTGCCAGCAGCCGATAGGCGGCGAGGCCGGTGCCGCGCGGGATCGCGGTGCACGATGCGGCGATGAATCCGGCGACCGGCGGCGGGTCCTCGGAGCCCACGTATTCCACCGACAGCAGTCCGCCCATCGAATGCCCCGCCAGCAGCACCGGCCCGCGGTGCGCCGCCTCGCGCACCGCATCGTCGATCGTCGCGAACGCGCCCTCGAGCGTGAATGACTCGCTCCGTCTGGCGCCGTGGCCGGGCAGGTCCACGGCCACCGCGGCGTGCCCGCGCGCGCGGACATGCTCGATCTGCGACCGCCACATCGTCGCCGACGTGCGGATGCCGTGTACGAACACGACCTGCACCGCCATTCCTCCACAGTAGGCGGGTGCACCCGGCGGGGCCGATATGGTGGGCGCGAACAGCCCGCGGACGTCCGAAGAGGGAACGCCCATGATCGATGTCGTCATCAACGGAACCGGGTCGCTGGGGCGGATGGTGTTCCATCTGCTCGACGGCGACGAGCGGTACCGCGTGCGCGCGTTCACGGCCGCCCCGCGGTGGTGCGAGGCGGAATCGCTCCTCGGCGTCCCGGTGGTCGCGCACGACGACGTCGTCGGCCGGTATCCGCCCGACGACGTCGTGTGCCTGTCGGTCCTCGGCGGTCTCGGAGGGTGGACCGCGCGGCGCGACCACCTGGAGGTCATGCGCGAGCGCGGCTATCGTCACGCCAACTACGTCCATCCGTCGGCGGTGGTCCAGGGCCGGCAGGAGTGGGGTGCGAACAACATCGTCTTCCCGTTCTGCACGGTCGGCTTCGGCGGACGGATGGGCGACGACAACATCCTCCGCGAGAAGGTCTACCTCGGTCACGATCACCGCGTCGGCGACCACGCGTTCTTCGGGGTGGACTGCACCGTGGGCGGCGGGCTGTCCCTCGGCACCGGGGCGTATCTGGCCATGTCCACGACCGTGACGAACGACATCGCGATCGGAGAGGGCGCGTTCGTCGGCATCGGATCGCTCGTGCTGGCCGACCTCGAACCGGACGGCCGGTACTTCGGCCGCCCCGCCGTGCACCGCGGCGCCGCGCCGGGCGTCGGCGTCGGAGCGGGGGCGTCGTGACGCACTCGCGACCCGGCCCTCTCGAGCTGACCCGCCACAGCGACGACCGCGGTCACCTCGTCGCGGTGACCGGCGGACTGGACGTGCCCTTCGAGGTGCGCCGGGTGTTCTGGATCTTCGGAAACGACCGCGGGCTGCCGCGCGCCGCGCACGCGCATCCCGAGACCACCGAGCTGCTGGTGTGCGTCGCAGGCTCGTGCCGCGTCGGCCTGGAGTGGGACGGGGGGCGTCTGGACGCCGTCCTCGACCGGCCGGATGCGTCGCTCGTGGTGCCGCCGATGACGTGGGTCGACCTGTCGGACTTCACCGCCGACTGCGTCCTGCTCGTGCTCGCCGACACCCCCTACGATCCGGGCGCGGTCATCACCGACCGCTCGGCCGTCGTGGGTCTGGGAGCGCGGCCGTGATCCCGTTCATGGACATGTGCGCGGTGGGCGAGCGGCATCGCTCCGCGACGGACCGCGCGATCGCGCGCGTGCTGGATTCCGGGCGGCTGATCCTCGGGCCGGAGTCCGAGGCGTTCGAGCGCGAGTTCGCGGCCGCCTGCGGCGTGCGGCACGCGATCGGCGTGGGCAACGGGCTGGATGCGCTCACGCTGATCCTGAAGGCGTCGGGGATCGGGCCCGGGGACGAGGTGCTGGTGCCGGCCAACACGTTCATCGCGACGGCGCTGGCCGTCACCGCCACCGGAGCGACGCCCGTATGGGTCGAGCCCGATCCGGTGACGTACACGATCGACGTCGCCGCGGCGCAGCGGAGCATCGGTCCGCGGACGCGCGCCATCATCGCGGTCCACCTGTTCGGGCTGCTGTGCGACATGGATGCCCTGCAGGAGCTGGCGGATCGGCACGGGCTGATCCTCGTCGAGGATGCGGCGCAGGCGCACGGCGCACGCCGCGATGCACGCGCGGCAGGCGCGTTCGGCCACGCCGCGGGCTTCTCGTTCTATCCCACCAAGAACCTCGGTGCGATCGGCGATGCCGGCGCCGTGACGACGGACGACGACGAACTCGCCGACCGGGTCCGGATGCTGCGCAACTACGGTTCGAGGCGCAAGAGCGTGCACGAGGTGGCCGGCGTCAATTCGCGACTCGACGAGCTCCAGGCCGCGGTGCTGCGTGAGAAGCTGCCGGCCCTGGAGGGTGAGAACCGGCGTCGCCGGGCGATCGCAGACCACTACCGTCGGGAGCTCGCGCAGTCGCGCGTGCTCCTTCCGGCGCCGGCCGGCGACGACCACGTGCACCACCTGTTCGTGATCCGCGTCGCGGACCGGCCGTCGGTGGTCGCGGCGCTGGCGGAGCGCGGGGTCGGCACCGCCGTCCACTACCCGACGCCGGTGCATCGCCATCCCGCGTACGCCGACTCCGGCGCGCCCGCCCTGCCGGTGGCCGAGACGCTGGCGGACGAGATCCTGAGCATCCCGATGCATCCCGCGCTGAGCGATGCCGAGGTGGAGCACGTCGCGGAGGCCGTGCGTGCCGTCGCGTGAACTCGTCTCCGTGCTCGTGCCGGCGTACGACCACGGCGCGTACGTGGGGGAGTGCATCGCGGCGCTGGCGGCGCAGACGCACGAGCGCCTCGAGCTGCTGATCGCCGACGACGCCTCCACGGACGACACCGTCCAGCGCGTCGAGGAGGCGATCGCCGTGCACGCCGGCCGCTTCGAGCGCGTGCGGTTCGAGCGCCACGAGACCAATCGCGGCACCGCCGCCACGCTGAACGGCCTGCTCGGGCACGCGACCGGGCGATACCTGTTCCTCAACGCCTCCGACGACCGCGCAGCGCCACACGCGATCTCCCGGCTCGTGTCCGTGCTGGAGCAGAACCCGCGCGCAGCGCTCGCGGTGGGCGACAGCATCCTCATCGACGAGGCCGGCCGGCGCGTGTACTGGGCGGCGGGACGCGCGACGGTGGACGATCCCGACGCGGCCCTGTACCTGACCTGGGTGGAGCACCTGCGCGCCATGCATCGGCCGGGGGTGTTCGAGCCGCGCCTGTTCGGCCGTGCGGGCACGCTGCACCGCGTCAACTACATCCCGAACGGCAAGCTGATGCGCCGCGACGCGGTCCTGGCCGCGGGCGGGTGGACGCCGGGCACGCTCGAGGACTGGGACCTGAACTTCCGGCTCGCGCTCCGGCACCGCATGGTCTACGTCGACGACGTGCTGTTCGCCTACCGCTGGCATGCGGGCAACACCGTGCGGGATCACGAGCGGATGGCGCGGCTGCAGGCGGGCACCGTGTCCGCCATCCGGCGCCGGCTGCGCGACCCGCGTGTCTGGGTGAGGTCGCTGGACGGCCGCGATGCGGGGTCGCGCCTCCGGCACTGGAGGGGGCTGCTCAGCCGGCACCGGTAGACTTCTGCGGACATGTCACCGCGCGCCCTCACCTCGCTCGAGCCCGCAGCCACGCCCCCCGAGCGCATCCGCAACTTCTGCATCATCGCCCACATCGACCACGGCAAATCGACCCTGGCCGACCGCATGCTGCAGATCACCGGCGTGGTCTCCGACCGCGACATGCGCGCGCAGTACCTCGACCGCATGGACATCGAGCGCGAGCGCGGCATCACGATCAAGTCGCAGGCGGTGCGCATGCCGTGGGCGACCGACGAGGGCACGTTCGCGCTGAACATGATCGACACTCCCGGCCACGTCGACTTCACCTACGAGGTGAGCCGGTCGCTGGCGGCGTGCGAGGGCGCGATCCTGCTCGTCGACGCCGCGCAGGGGATCGAGGCGCAGACGCTCGCGAACCTGTACCTCGCGCTCGAGAACGACCTGCAGATCATCCCCGTCCTCAACAAGATCGACCTGCCGGCCGCGGACCCCGAGAAGTACGCCGCCGAGCTGGCCAACCTCATCGGCGGCTCGCCGGACGACGTGCTGCGCGTCAGCGGCAAGACCGGCCTCGGCGTCGAGGAGCTGCTCGACCGTCTGGTGCGCGACATCCCGGCGCCCACCGGCGACGCCGACGCTCCCGCCCGCGCGATGATCTTCGACTCCGTCTACGACTCGTACCGCGGCGTGGTGACCTACGTCCGCATGGTCGACGGCAAGCTCGAGCCGCGCGAGCGCATCCAGATGATGTCGACCAGGGCGACGCACGATCTGCTCGAGATCGGCGTCTCGAGCCCCGAGCCGATCCCCACCAAGGGCCTCGGCGTCGGCGAGGTCGGCTACCTGATCACCGGCGTGAAGGACGTTCGCCAGTCCAAGGTCGGCGACACGGTGACCAACGCCCGCAAGCCCGCCGGGGCGCCGCTGGCCGGCTACACCGATCCGAAGCCCATGGTGTTCTCGGGCATCTACCCGATCGACGGCAGCGACTACGCGGATCTGCGCGAGGCACTGGACAAGCTCAAGCTCTCGGATGCGTCGCTGCAGTACGAGCCCGAGACCTCGGTAGCCCTCGGCTTCGGCTTCCGCTGCGGGTTCCTGGGGCTGCTGCACCTCGAGATCGTCACCGAACGGCTCTCGCGGGAGTTCGATCTCGACCTGATCACCACGGCGCCGTCGGTCACCTACGAGGTCACCACAGACACCGGTGATTCGGTGACCGTGACCAACCCGAGCGAGTACCCCGACGGTCGCGTCGCCGAGGTCTCGGAGCCCGTCGTCAAGGTCGGGGTCCTCCTGCCCAAGGACTACGTCGGCACGGTCATGGAGCTCTGCCAGTCGCGCCGCGGATCCCTGCTGGGCATGGACTACCTGTCCGAGGAGCGCGTCGAGCTGCGCTACAACATGCCGCTCGGCGAGATCGTGTTCGACTTCTTCGACCAGCTGAAGTCGAAGACGCAGGGCTACGCGAGCCTGGACTACGAGCCGGCCGGCTCGCAGACGGCCGACCTGGTGAAGGTCGACATCCTGCTCCAGGGCGAGAAGGTGGACGCCTTCAGCTCGATCGTCCACCGCGACAAGGCGTACTCGTACGGCACGATGATGGCCGAGCGGCTCCGCAAGCTGATTCCCCGTCAGCAGTTCGAGGTCCCGATCCAGGCGGCGATCGGCGCGCGCATCATCGCCCGCGAGAACATCCGCGCGATCCGCAAGGACGTGCTCGCCAAGTGCTACGGCGGTGACATCACGCGAAAGCGCAAGCTGCTCGAGAAGCAGAAGGAGGGCAAGAAGCGCATGAAGATGGTCGGCCGCGTCGAGGTGCCCCAGGAGGCGTTCATCGCCGCGCTGTCGGGCGACGTCGAAGGCAAGGACAAGAAGTAGGACCACAGCGGCACCACGCGCTCACACCGGGCGTGCAGGGGCCGCCGATAGGGTGGAGATCATGCGTCGCGGGACCTTCAAGGACGAGACGGTCGACTACGCCGCCGTCGGGGCGACCCAGGCGCCCGACCTGATGCAGTATCCCCCCGAGCGCAGCATCCCCGCGCAGGAGTCCTGGCGCATCGGAAGCGGCGAGGCCCGCTTCCACACCGCCTCCGAATCGCTGCTGTCGTGGGGCGCCCAGCGCGGCGCGGGCCTGACGATCCGGGACGTGCGCCCGGCCTCCGGCCCGATGTACTCGGGCGTGAGCTTCGACGCGGACGGCACGCCCATCGCGCCCAGCCGCAGCGATGCCGACCTGCGCTACGACGAGAACGGTACGCCTTACGTCGGCGCGGGCGCCACGGTCTCGCTCGAGGGGCGCGTGCGCGGTCATCGGGCGGATGCCGACCTCCGGGTGATCTTCGCGATCGAGGAGCCCCGCCGCGTCGGGTTCGCCCTCGGCACCGTCTCGGGCTCGGTCGTCAGCGGCGAGGAGTCCTTCATGCTCGAGTGGTACGACAACGACGAGGTTTGGTTCACGGTGCGGGCCTTCGACGCGCCGACGGGGCTGTTCTACCGGCTGCTGCCGGGCCTGGTCCGCCGCCGCCGTCGCGAGCTGTTCACCGGATACCTCCGGGCGATCTCGCCGCTGTACGCGACCCCCTCCTGATCCGTGGGCTCGGCACTCCCGCTCGGCGAGCCGGCGCCCGCGGACGGCTCGCTGCCCGCCGGGACCCGCATCGACCCGGCGGCGTCCTTCGGCGTGTACCTGCACGTCCCGTTCTGCCGCGTGCGGTGCGGCTACTGCGATTTCAACACGTACACCTCCAGCGAGCTGCGCGGCGCCCGGCAGGAGGACTACGCCTCCGAGGTGCTGCGCGAGATCGCTCTGGCGCGCACCGTCCTCGGCGATGCGGGCCCGATCCGCCCGGCGGCGACGGTGTTCTTCGGCGGAGGCACGCCGACCCTGCTCCCGCCCGGCGATCTGGCGCGCATGCTCGACGGCGTCCGGGACGCCTTCGGGATCGAGCCGGATGCCGAGATCACGGTGGAGGCCAATCCCGACACGGTGACCGACGAGGTGGCCCGGATCCTCGCCGACGCCGGCGTGACGCGGATGTCGATCGGCATGCAGTCGGCCGTGCCGCACGTGCTGCGGGCCCTCGATCGCACCCACCGCCCGGAGTCCATCGGCACCGCGGTCGGCGCGGCGCGCCGTGCCGGGCTGGCCGTGAGCCTCGACCTCATCTACGGGGCGCCGGGGGAGTCGCTGGAGGACTGGCGGAGCTCTCTCGCGGGTGCGCTGGAGCACGCGCCCGACCATGTCTCCGCGTACGCGCTCATCATCGAGGAGGGCACGAGTCTGGCGCGGCGCATCCGGCGCGGAGAGGTGACGGCGCCCGACGACGACCTGCAGGCCGACATGTACGAACTGGCCGATGCGCTGCTCGGCGACGCCGGCTACGGGTGGTACGAGGTCTCGAACTGGGCTCGCACCCCGCAGGCGCGCTCTCGCCACAACCTCGCGTACTGGCGGGGCGGGGACTGGTGGGGCTTCGGCCCGGGCGCCCACAGCCACGTCGCCGGGGTCCGGTTCTGGAACGTCAAGCATCCCGCCGCGTACGCCGCGCGGCTCGCGAGCGGCCAGTCGCCCGCGGCCGGCCGAGAGCGTCCCGACGCGGACGCCCGCCTGCTCGAGCGGGTCCTGCTGGGCACGCGCATCCGCGAGGGCTTCGCGATCGACGACCTGCCCGAGGCCTCCCGCCGCGGCGTCGCCGGTCTCATCGCCGACGGGCTGATCGACGGTGCGGCCGCGGTGGGCGGGAGGATCGTGCCGACGCTGCGCGGCAGGCTGCTCGCGGACGTGATCGCGCGCACGCTCACGGAGTGACCCCACGAGCGGACTCGCCATCGCCCGCGCGGGACGAGCGCGGCGGCGGGCGGGTAGGATTGGCACTCACGACAGACGAGTGCCAGCAAGGGGGATGATGGTCAGCGAACGGGGACTCCAGGTGCTGCGGGCGATCGTCCAGGACTACGTGGACACCCGCGAGCCGGTCGGCAGCAAGTCGATCGTCGACCGCCACGCGTTCGGCGTGTCCGCGGCCACGATCCGCAACGACATGGCTCTGCTCGAGGAGGAGGAGCTCATCGAGGCTCCCCACACCTCGTCGGGCCGCGTGCCCACCGACAAGGGCTACCGCGTGTTCGTGGACCACCTCGCCGAGATCCGGCCCCTGAGCACCGCCCAGCGGCAGGCGATCGCATCGTTCCTCGAGGCGCCCGGCGATCTGGACGACACCCTGGTGCGGACGGTGCGCGTGCTCTCGCAGCTGACCGGGCAGGTCGCGCTGGTGCAGTACCCGTCGTTCGCGCGGGCGACGGTGACGCATGTCGAGCTGGTTCAGCTGGGCGGCGGCCGCATGCTCGTGATCGTCGTCACCGACACCGGCCGCGTCTCGCAGCGCCTGGCGCTCGTGGGAGACGAGTTCGACGAGACCGAGCTCGGCCGCATCCGCGCCGAGCTCGGCACCCTGCTGGTCGGGCGCGCGGTCCGCGACGGGCTGGCGCGCATCTCCGACCACCTGTCGGCGGATTCCCGCGTGCCGGCCCCGCTCGAGGAGGCGACGGCGGCGGTGCTGCGCGTCGTCGCCGAGGAGCTGGACGAGTTCCGGCAGGACCGGCTGGTGATGGCCGGCAGCGCCAACCTCGCCCGCCGCGAAGCGGACTTCCGGGGCAGCATCTCGCCGCTCCTGGAGGCGATCGAGGAGCAGGTCACCCTGCTGCGGCTGATGGGCGAGATGGTCGCCGACGAGCAGGGGCTGGCGGCCAGCATCGGACGCGAGAACGAGGCGTTCGGCCTGACCGAGGCGTCGGTGCTCGCCAGCGACTACGACTCGACGGTGGCGCGGGCCCGCATCGGCGTGCTCGGCCCCACACGGATGGACTATCCGACCAACCTCGCCTCGGTGCGCGCGGTGGCGCGCTACCTGAGCCGGTTGCTCGAAGAGGATGAGGCCGCCCGCTGAGCGGGCGGACCGACCGACGGATGCCGCCTGCGGGCGGCCGGGAAGGCGACAGTGGCTGACCACTACGAAGTGCTCGGGGTCTCGCGCGATGCGAGCCCGGACGAGATCAAGAAGGCGTACCGGCGACTCGCGCGCCAGCTGCATCCGGACGTGAATCCCGGTGAGGACGCGGCCGAGCGGTTCAAGCTCGTGACCCACGCCTACGACGTCCTCAGCGACCCCGATCAGCGCGCCCGCTACGACATGGGCGGCGACTCGCCGTTCGGCGGGGGCGCCGCGGGCTTCGGCGGCTTCAGCGACATCTTCGAGACGTTCTTCGGGGCCGCGGCCGGTGGTGCCGGCGGCCGCGGGGGTCGTCCCCGGTCCCGCCGCGACCGCGGGCAGGACGCACTCGTGCGCGTCACGCTCGACCTCGGCGACGTCGTCTTCGGCGTGCACCGCGACATCGAGGTCGACACCGCGGTGGTGTGCGAGACCTGCGAGGGATCGTGCTGCCAGCCCGGCACGTCGCCGGTCACGTGCGACATCTGCCACGGCACGGGGCACGTGCAGCGTCAGGTGCGCAGCCTCCTCGGCAACGTCGTGACGTCGCAGCCCTGCGGCGTGTGCCAGGGGTACGGCACGACGATCCCGTACCCGTGCGCGACGTGTCAGGGCCAGGGCCGTGTGCGCGCCCGCCGGACGGTGTCGCTGGACATCCCCGCCGGCGTCGAGAGCGGCCTGCGCCTGCAGCTGCCCGGTTCGGGCGAGGTGGGACCGGCGGGCGGGCCCAACGGCGACCTCTACGTCGAGATCACGGTCTCTCCCCACGACGTGTTCAGCCGCGACGGCGACGATCTGCTGGCGACGCTGGAGGTCTCGATGCCCGACGCGATCCTGGGCACCACGACCACCATCGAATCGCTCGACGGCCCCGTCGACCTCGAGGTGCGCCCCGGCGTCCAGTCCGGCGACGTGCTGACGATCAAGGGCCGCGGCATCACACCGCTGCGGTCGACGCAGCGCGGCGACCTGCGTGTGGGCGTGCACGTGGTGACGCCCACGCGCCTGGACGCGAAGGAGCGCGCCCTCATCGAGGACTTCGCCCGGCGCACGAAGGCGCCCGCTCCGCGTCTCGGCGAGTTCCAGCAGGGGCTGTTCGCGAAGCTCCGCGACCGGTTCCGCCACAGCTGACATGGCCCTGCACTTCCTCGCCGACGAGGCGGCGACCGCTCGCCCCGGCGACACGCTGGTCCTCACGGGCGCGGAGGCGCACCACGCCGCCACGGTCCGGCGCGTCCGGCCGGGCGAGCAGGTGACCGTCGGCGACGGCCGCGGGACGTGGCTGACGGGGGTGTGCGCCTCGGCGGCGCCGCGCGAGGTGATCGTCGAGGTCACGGCCCGGCGCGACGAGCCGGCGCCGCAGACCCGGCTGGTGCTCGTGCAGGCGCTGGCCAAGGGCGATCGCGACGAGCTCGCGATCCAGGCGGCGACCGAACTCGGCGTCGACGGCATCGTGCCGTGGCAGGCGGCACGGAGCGTGTCGCGGTGGGACGGGCCCAAGCGCGACAAGGGACTCGCCCGCTGGCGGATGATCGCGCGGGAGGCTGCGAAGCAGGCTCATCGCGCGTGGCTGCCCGAGGTCGAACCGGTCGTCGGCACGGCCGACCTGGTGCGCCGCGCCGCCTCGACGCGCGTCCTCGTGCTCGAGCCCACCGCCGCGGACGCGCTCACCGGGATCGAGCAGACCGACGATGCCGAATGCCTGCTCGTGGTGGGCCCCGAGGGCGGCATCGCCGCCGAGGAGCTCGCGTCGCTGACCGCCGCCGGCGCGCGCGCCGTGCGCCTCGGGGACACGGTGCTGCGCACCTCGACCGCGGGCCCCGCGGCCGTCGCGGTGATGAGCGCCCGCCTCGGACGCTGGTGACACCCCCTCGGTAGACTGGTGGACATGAGCGAGCCTTCGATCTTCACGCGCATCCTGAGGGGCGAGATCCCTTCCGAGATCATCGCGCAGACCGACAACGTGTTCGCGATCCGCGACATCGCGCCGAAGGCTCCGGTGCATCTGCTGGTGATCCCGAAGACGCAGGAGTACCGCGACGTCGTCGAGCTCGCCGCCGGCGACCCGGCGCTGCTGACGGAGATGATCGGCCTGGCGAACTCGCTCGCCGCCGACCACGCCGACGGCGACTTCCGTCTCATCTTCAACACCGGTCCGAACGCGGGGCAGACGGTGTTCCACGTCCACGCCCACGTGCTGGCCGGATCCCTCGAGGAGAATTCACTCGGTGACTGACGATTCACCCGCCGTCGAGCGCATCTACGCGGACGGCGTCGCCATGGTCCAGCTGCTCGGGCCGCAGGACCGGCTGCTCCGCGTCATCGAGCGCGAGCACCCCGATGTCGACGTCCACGTGCGCGGCAACGAGATCACGCTGACCGGCGAGCAGGACGCCGTGCGCGCCGCACGGGACCTCGTCGACGAGCTGCTCGCGATGACCCGCTCGGGCCACGGCCTCGAGCCGACGGACGTCGCCAGCTCCAGCCGCATCCTGCGCACCGAAGGGGGTCCGCGGCCGTCCGAGGTGCTCGGCGAGGCGATCCTCTCGTCGCGCGGCAAGGTCATCCGTCCCAAGACCCTGGGCCAGAAGGGCTACGTCGACGCCATCGACGAGAGCACGGTCGTCTTCGGCATCGGCCCCGCCGGCACCGGCAAGACCTACCTCGCGATGGCGAAGGCCGTTCAGGCGCTGCAGCGCAAAGAGGTCAGCCGCATCATCCTGACCCGTCCCGCGGTCGAGGCGGGGGAGCGGCTCGGATTCCTCCCCGGAACCCTCACCGACAAGATCGACCCGTATCTGCGTCCGCTCTACGACGCCCTCAACGAGATGATGGACCCCGAGCTCGTGCCCAAGCTCATCGCCACGGGCACGATCGAGGTCGCGCCGCTGGCGTACATGCGCGGACGCACGCTCAACGACTCGTTCGTCGTGCTCGACGAGGCGCAGAACACCACGCCGGAGCAGATGAAGATGTTCCTGACCCGGCTCGGCTTCGGCACGCGCATGGTGGTCACCGGCGACATCACGCAGGTCGACCTGCCGCAGGGTGCGTCGGGCCTCCGCCTGGTCACCCGCGTGCTCAGCGACATCGACGACATCCACTTCGCATACCTGACCAGCGACGACGTCGTGCGCCACACGCTGGTGGGACGCATCGTCGACGCCTACAGCGAATACGATGAGCGGCGACTCGCCGCGCGCCGCGAGCGCGACGAGGCGACCGAGTTCGCGAACCGCGCCGAGCGCCGCGGGCACTCCCGGCCGGGCGGACCCCGCGACCACCTTCCGAAGCGAGGACGCTCATGACCATCGAGATCAGCAACGAGTCCGGGGTGCCGGTCGACGAGGCGGCCCTGCTGCGGCTGACGGAGCACAACCTGGCGGAGCTGCACGTCAGCCCCGACGCGGACGTCGCGATCCTCGCGGTCGACGAAGGCGCCATGGAGGCGCTCCACGTGCAGTGGATGGACGAGCCGGGCCCGACGGACGTTCTCAGCTTCCCGATGGACGAGCTGCGTCCCGGAACCGAGGACCAGCCCACACCGCCCGGGCTCCTGGGCGACATCGTGCTGTGCCCGCAGGTCGCCGAGACCCAGGCGGTCGCCGCGAAGCACTCCACGATGGACGAGCTGATCATGCTCACCACGCACGGGCTGCTGCACCTGCTCGGCTTCGACCACGCCGAGCCCGAGGAGGAGCGCGAGATGTTCGCCCTGCAGCGCGACCTCATCGTGTCGTTCATGATGGCCGAGAGGCGGCGCGGCCGTTCATGACCGCAGCTCTCCTGCTCACCGTCGCAGCCGTCCTCCTCGCCTTCGGTGCGCTCATGGTCGCCCTGGACGCCGCGCTCTCGGTGACCTCGCGCGCCGACCTGATCGACATGGGATCGTCGGGCCGCAACGCGCGCAGCCTGAATCGGATCGCGCACGATCCCGATGCGCACACCAACGCCGTCTCCTTCATCCGCGTGCTCGCCGAGACCACGGCGGCCGTGCTCGTCACCGTCGCGTTCACCCTGATCTTCGACAGCATCTGGTGGGCGATGTTCGCCGCGGCGCTGATCATGACCGCCGTCTCGTACGTCGTGGTCGGGGTCAGCCCGCGCAATGTCGGGCGCCAGCACGCGCGCGGACTGCTGCGCGCCGGCGCTCCGGTCGTGCGCGGTGCGCGCATCCTGCTCGGTCCCCTCGCCCACGGCCTGGCCGCCGTGGGCACCACGCTCACACCCGGCGTCTCGCGGGGCGGCGCGTTCGCCTCGGAGGAGCAGCTGCTCAGCATCATCGACGACGCCGCCGAGAACGAGCTGATCGAAGAGGACGACCGCGAGCTCATCCACTCGGTGTTCGACTTCACCGACGCATTCGTGCGCGAGGTGATGGTGCCCCGCACCGACATGGTCACCGTCGATGCGACGGCGACCACGCGCGACGCGATGGCGATCTTCCTCGAGAAGGGCGTCTCGCGCATGCCGATCGTGGACGCCGACGCCGACGACGTCGTGGGACTGCTCTACCTGAAGGACCTCGTGCAGTTCGGGTTCCAGGACGAAGCGGGGTGGCGCGACAAGCCGATCCTGCGGATCGCGCGCTCGGCGGTGTTCGTGCCCGAGTCGATGAAGGCCGAGACGCTGCTGCAGCAGATGAAGCGCGACGCGGTGCACGTGTGCATGGTGATCGACGAGTACGGCGCGGTGTCGGGCCTGGTCACCCTCGAGGACCTCATCGAGGAGATCGTCGGCGAGATCGTCGACGAGTACGATCCCCGCGGCGACGAGGTGGTCGAGCTCGGCGACGGCCGCTTCCGCGTCAGCGCGCGCATGAGCCTGGACGAGGTCGGCGACCTGTTCGATCTCGAGCTCGAGGACGAGGACGTCGACTCGGTCGGCGGTCTCCTCGGCAAGGCGCTCGGCCGCGTCCCGCAGCCGGGCGCGACCGGCGAGCTGTCGGGGCTGATCATGACCGGGGGCGCATCGCGCGGCCGCGGGCGCCTGGCCACGGTGATCGTCGAGCGCGCGCCCACGGTCGAGGACGGCGATGCGGAGGCCGGTGCCGGGCCGGATGCCGCCGTGACGCGCCCGCGCACGGCCGAGATCCGCGTCGTGAAGAACGGCAAGAGCAAGAGCAAGGCCAAGCAGAAGGGCGGCATGCCGTGAGCGATGAGGACAGCCGGGCGGCGTCCGCCGACCTCCGGTCCGGGTTCGTGACGTTCGTGGGCCGGCCGAACGTCGGCAAGTCGACGCTCATGAACGCCCTGGTCGGCGAGAAGATCGCGATCACCAGCGACAAGCCGCAGACGACGCGGCGGGCGATCCGCGGCATCCTCAACCGCCCGGCCGGTCAGCTCGTGGTGGTCGACACGCCGGGCCTGCACAAGCCCCGCACGCTGCTGGGGCAGCGCCTGAACGACCTCGTCGAGCAGGTTCTCGGCGACGTGGACGTGATCGGCTTCTGCGTTCCCGCGACGGAGAAGGTCGGCCCGGGCGACCGCCGCATCGCCGAGTCGCTCGACGGGTACGCGCGGGCGAAGAAGGTCGCGATCGTCACGAAGACCGATTCGGCGACGCGCGAGCAGATCACCGACCGGCTCATGGAGGTCGACTCGCTGCGCGAGGACTGGTCCGCCGTGATCCCGATCTCGTCGCTGACGCGCGATCAGCTCGACGTCCTCACCGACGAGCTTCTCTCGCTGATGCCCGCAGGCCCCGCCCTCTATCCCGAGGGCATCGTGACCGACGAGTCCGAGGACGACCGGATCGCGGAGATCATCCGCGAAGCCGCGCTCGAGGGCGTCCGCGACGAGCTCCCGCACTCGATTGCGGTGGTCGTGCAGGATGTCGAGCCCCGCGAGGACTCCGACCTCACCGACGTGTACGCCGACATCGTGGTCGAGCGCGACAGCCAGAAGGCGATCATCATCGGGCGCAAGGGCGCGCGGCTCAAGGACGTCGGGGCGCGGGCGCGCGCCGGAATCGAGCCGCTGCTGGGCACGCGCGTCTATCTGTCGCTGCATGTCCGTGTCGCCAAGGAATGGCAGCGCGACCCCAAGCAGCTCGGCCGTCTCGGGTTCTGAGCGCGCCTCAGCCCTCGACGGCCTGCAGCGCCGAGACGATCACGACGACACCGTCGCCGTACAGCTCGTCCACCACCCGCTGCCACGAACCGTCGTCCCACACGACCTGCACCCACAGCCACCCGTCGCGGGTCCAGGAAGAGAGGAAGTCCTCGCCGAAGACGGCGATGCTCTCGTCCTGAATCGTCGCCAGCGTCGCTTCGTCGCTCGTGCCGGGCTCACCTCCGGTCGGGTCCGCGGGTGCCATCGGGTCGTACAGCGCCAGGACGATGGGGTGCTCCCTGACGGTGAACGACTCGCCGTCATAGAGGCCCTGCACCGCGTACGCGCCCCAGGTGACCTCGCCCGCGGTCTCGGCTCCGTCGACACCCTCCCACGACCATCCCGTCATCGGGAGCCCGCTGCACTGCGGCGGGTACGACTCGGCCACACCGGCCAGGCACAGTTCGACGTCGCCGCCGACGTCCATCACGGTGCCCTGCGCGATCACCTCGCCCGCGGGCGGGGCGGGGGGAGTCGCGGCGCCGGCGGGCGCGTCTCCCGCCGTCCCCGTACCCGGGGTGGCGCAGCCGGTCAGCAGGGCGAGGGCGGCGACGCCCGTCCCGGCCGCGGAGAGGATGCGATGGCGACGACTCACAGGTCTCATACTGGAGCAGTGTCGGGTCGGACCGCATCGTCTCAGCCCGGCGGCGGAGGGTCCGCGTTCGCCCTGGGTGGCCGCGCGGGTGTACCCTTGCGCTATGCGTGTCGACTCGCTGCTTCTTCTTAGCCGCCGCGACGGGGCCTCGATCTAGGGCCATCCTCGTCGCGGAGCTTGTCGTCGGCCCCCATCTTCGAAGACGAGAGTAGAAGCGACATCATGCAGAACTTCCAGCAGCCCTCGGGCATGCCGGTCCACAAGTACCGTCCGTATCACGAGCAGATCTCGGTCGAGCTGCCCGACCGCACGTGGCCCGCGCGCCGCATCACCCAGGCGCCGCGCTGGTGCGCCGTCGACCTGCGCGACGGCAACCAGGCGCTCATCGATCCGATGAGCCCCGAGCGCAAGCGGGTCATGTTCGATCTGCTGGTGAGCATGGGCTACAAGGAGATCGAGGTCGGGTTCCCCTCGGCGAGCCAGACGGACTTCGATTTCGTCCGTCAGCTCATCGAGGACGACGTCATCCCCGACGACGTCACGATCCAGGTGCTGACGCAGTCGCGCGAGCACCTGATCGAGCGCACGTACGAGTCGATCCGCGGCGCCAAGCGTGCGATCGTCCACCTGTACAACTCCACGAGCATCCTGCAGCGCGACGTCGTGTTCCGCACCGACAAGCAGGGCATCATCGACATCGCGCTCGAGGGCGCCCGCCTGTGCCGCCGGTTCGAGACGCGCGTGCCCGAGACGAAGGTCTTCTACGAGTACTCGCCCGAGAGCTACACCGGCACCGAGCTGGAGTTCGCCGTCGACGTGTGCAACCAGGTGCTGGACATCCTGGAGCCCACGCCCGACCGCAAGGTGATCATCAACCTGCCGGCGACGGTCGAGATGGCGACGCCGAACGTGTACGCCGATTCGATCGAGTGGATGAACCGGCACCTGAACCACCGCGAGAACGTCATCCTGTCGCTGCATCCGCACAACGACCGCGGCACCGCGGTCGCTGCCGCCGAGCTCGGCTACATGGCCGGCGCCGACCGCATCGAGGGATGCCTGTTCGGCAACGGCGAGCGCACCGGCAACGTCGACCTGGTCGCCCTGGGCGTGAACCTGCTGACGCAGGGGATCGACCCGCAGGTCGACTTCAGCGACATCGACCAGATCAAGCGCACCGTCGAGTACTGCAACCAGCTGCCGGTCCCCGAGCGCAGCCCGTGGGCGGGCGACCTCGTCTTCACGGCGTTCAGCGGCTCGCACCAGGACGCCATCAAGAAGGGCTTCGAGTCGATGGAGGCCCGGGCCGCCGTCGAGGGCGTCTCGGTCGACGAGCTCGAGTGGGCCGTGCCGTACCTGCCGATCGACCCCAAGGACCTGGGGCGCTCGTACGAGGCGGTCATCCGGGTCAACTCGCAGTCCGGCAAGGGCGGCGTCGCCTACCTGCTGAAGACCGACCACGCGCTGGACCTGCCGCGGAAGCTCCAGATCGAGTTCTCGGGCGTCGTGCAGGCCAAGACGGATGCCGACGGCGGCGAGGTCACGAGCGACCAGATCTGGTCGATCTTCACCGACGAGTACCTGCCGTCGCAGGTCGACGACGACCGCTGGGGCCGGTTCGAGCTGCTGTCGACGCGCACGCAGAGCGACATGTCCGGCGACGTGCAGCTGGACGTCGCGCTGCGCGACGGGGACGACCGCGTCTCGGCGTCCGGGCACGGCAACGGCCCGGTGGCGGCCTTCCTCGAAGTCCTCCGCGCGCACGGGTTCGACGTGACGGTGTACGACTACGTCGAGCACGCGCTCAGCGCCGGCGGCGACGCCCAGGCGGCCGCGTACGTCGAACTGCAGGTCGACGGCGAGCGCCTGTGGGGCGTGGGCATCGACGGCGACATCTCGACCGCGTCGCTCAAGGCGATCGTGTCGGGCGTCAACCGCGCGATCCGCACGCGCGAGCGCACGCCCGAGCTGGCCGCCGTCTGACCGACGTCGTGGCGACCGCGAGCACCCCTCGGGGGCCTGCTCGCGGTCGCTGCGCGCTCTCGTGCGGGTGCCGGGGATGACGAACCGGGGACACATGGCGATCGCGCTGACGCGAGAGCGTCGCCGCGTTCTATCGTGAGGCAACGCATCCCACGATCGGAGGACCCGTCCATGCCCGAGGCGCACGAGGCATCCATCGCCGTGATCGGCGGCACCGGTCTGGAAGACGCGTTCGACTCGCTCGATCGCCGCGAGACGGTCCCCACCCCGTACGGTCCGACGTCCGCGCCGATCGCGCTCGGGATGCTCGGCGGGCGGCGCGTGGCGTTCGTGCCGCGGCACGGGGCGGGGCACGCGCTGCCGCCGTCGTCGGTGCCCGCCCGCGCGAACCTGTGGGCGCTGGCACGGCTGGGCGTGCGGGCGGTGGTGTCCTCGGCGGCGGTCGGGTCGCTCGACTCGGCGTTCGCGCCCGGTTCGCTCGCGGTGCCCGATCAGCTGCTGGATCGCACGCACGGGCGCGCGGATTCGTACTTCGACGCAGAGCCGGGGATCGACTCCGGTCCGGTGCGGCATCTGCCGTTCGCCGACCCCTTCTGCCCGGTGGTGCGCGCCGCGGTGTGCGACGGTCTGCCGGATGCCGCGGACGGGGCGACCGTCGCGGTCATCCCCGGTCCCCGCTTCTCGACGCGCGCCGAGTCGCGCGCGCTGCGCGCCGCCGGCGCGGACCTGGTCAACATGACGCTCCTGCCCGAGGTGGCGCTCGCGGGCGAACTGGGGATCGGCTCCGCCACGGTGTGCGTTGTCACCGACATGGATGCCGGCGCGCACGCGGAGGATGCCGAGCTGGTGAGCGCCGACATCGTGTACGCGCGATTCGCCGAGGCGCTGCCGCGTGTGGTCGCCGGCATCGAGCGCGCCGTGGCGGCGATTCCTCCCGACTACCCGGGGCGCACGCTCCTGGACGACGCCGCCCGCGCCGACGTGCTCGCCCGCCCGGCCCGCGCAGCCGATCCGAGGCTCGCACGGTGACGCGGATCCTCGTCACCGGGGGCGCGGGGTTCATCGGGTCGCGGGTCGTCCACGCCGCGCTCGCGCGGGGATGGGACGTCCGCGTGCTCGACGCGCTGCGTGTGGACGTCCACCCGCAGGCCCCCGTCCTCGCAGACGCGGTCGAATTCGTCCGCGCCGACGTGCGCGATCGGGAGGCGATGGAGGACGCCCTCGCGGGGGTCGACGTCGTGTGCCACCAGGCGGCGAAGGTGGGGCTCGGCGTGGACTTCGACGATGCTCCCGACTACTCCGAGGTCAACGTCGTCGGCACGGCGGTCGTCCTGGCGGCCATGCGCGCGCGGCGGGTCGGCCGGCTGGTGCTGGCCTCGTCGATGGTCGTGTACGGCGAGGGGGCGTACCACCTGCCGGGCGCGAGCACCGCCGTGCGGCCGGCGCCGCGTCTGATCCGGGACCTGGAGGCGGGCGTGTTCGATCCGCGCGATCCTGCGACCGGGGCCGTGCTCGTGCCGGGTTCGATCGACGAGACCGGCGCGACCGATCCGCGAAACGTCTACGCCCTCACCAAGCTCGCCCAGGAGCACCTCGCCGCCAGCTGGGTGCGCGAGACGGGCGGCAGCGCGGCGCTGCTGCGGTACCACAACGTCTACGGCGCGGGGATGCCGCGCGACACGCCGTATGCGGGCGTCGCCGCGATCTTCCGTTCGGCGCTGGCTCGGGGCGAGGCGCCGCGGGTCTTCGAGGACGGGCGGCAGCGGCGCGATTTCATCCATGTCGACGACGTCGCGGCGGCGAACCTCGCCGCGGCGGAGTGGACGGCTGCCGTCGGGGCGACCGCACGCCCGTTCAACATCGCCACCGGACGGGTGACGACGGTCCACGGGCTGGCGAGCGCCCTGGCGGACGCGATGCACGGACCGGATCCGGTGGTGACGGGGGAGTACCGGGCGGGCGACGTGCGCCACATCACGGCATCCGCCGACCGCGCCCATCGCGAGCTGGGGTGGCGTGCCGAGGTCGACCTCGGGGCGGGACTGGCCGGCTTCGCCGCCGAGCACACCGGCTGACGGCCCGGTCAGAGCGCGCGGGCGCCTTCGGCCGGAAGACGGATGTCGAAGCGGCAACCCACGGCGAGGTTCTGCACCGCGACGTCGCCGCGATGGGCGTGGACGATCCCGCGCACGATGGCGAGTCCCAGTCCCGCGCCGGGAGGCGCCGCGTCCCCGGCGCGCGGCGTGCGGGCCGACGACCCGCGCCAGCCCGCGTCGAACACGCGCGAGAGGTCCGCTTCGGGGATGCCGGACCCCTCGTCGATGACCGAGACGGTCGGATGCCCGTCCACCACCTCGGTGCGCACGGTCACGGGCGTTCCCCGCGGCGTGTGCTGCGCGGCGTTCATCACGAGGTTGCCGATCGCGCGCGAGAGCTCGGCCGGGTCGACCGACACCACCAGGTCGTGGTCGAGGGTGCTGTCGACGACGACCTGCCGGTCGCGGATCGCGGGGCGCACGTCGGCGACCGCGTCGCTGACGACGTCGAGCAGCGAGACGTCCATCAGGGTCAGCGGCCGCGATCCGGACTCGAGGCGGGACAGCTCGAACAGATCGTCGACCATGCCGGCCAGCAGGTCCACCTGGCTGCGCATCTGCCGCAGGTAGCGCTCCGGCTCGTCGGTCATGCCGTCCTCGAGGGCCTCGGCCATGGCGCGGATGCCGCCGAGCGGCGTGCGCAGGTCGTGCGAGATCCAGGCGACCAGCTCGCGCCGCGACGCCTCGAGGCGCGCTTCGCGCTCGCGCGACTCCTTCAGCTGGGCGCTCGTCTGGGCCAGGGCCGCCTCCAGGCGCGACAGCTCGGTGCCGACCGTGAGCGGCGACGCCGTCACGACCTCGCCCTGCGCCATGCGCTCGACGGCGAGCGACAGTGCGCGGGAGTTCCGCACGATCCACCAGCACACCGCCGCGCCCACGAGGGCCGAGCTCAGGCCCGCCGTGATCGACACCGCGATCGCGACGACCAGATCGTGACCGGACAGGTACATCATGTTGGCGACGGTGATCATGCTGATGACCACCGACGCGACCCCCGCCAGCAGCGCGACGATCAGCTGCACGAACAGACGCACGTGGCGCAGCATCAGCAGCACGAGGACGCACGCGCCGCCGACCGCGAGGCTGACGATCGAGGTCAGCGCGGTGACGGTGAGCAGATCGGTCAGGTTCACGGCGCGGGGCGGTCCTGCTCGTGAGGCGCCTCGCCCGAGGGCTGGAAGCGGTAGCCGACGCCCCACACGGTCACCAGGTGCCGCGGGTTGGCGGTGTCGGGCTCGATCTTCTCTCGGAGCCGCCGCACGTGCACCGTCACGGTCGACAGATCGCCGTACGTCCAGCCCCACACCGACTGCAGCAGGGTCTCGCGGTCGAAGGCCTGCTGGGGTCGCCGGACCAGGAACGCCAGCAGATCGAACTCGCGCACCGTCAGCGACAGGTCGCGGCCGTCCATCCGGGCGATGCGCGCCGCCGGGTCGACGAAGAAGCGGCCGATCGAGACCGGGTCCTCGGATGCGGGCTCGGCGAGCGTCCGGCGCAGCACCGACTGCACGCGAAGCACCAGCTCGCGCGGTGAGAAGGGCTTGGTGACGTAGTCGTCCGCCCCCGCCTCGAGCCCGCTGATGCGGTCGTCCGCCGAGGTCCTCGCCGTCAGCATCAGGACCGGGGTGTCGCGCTGCTCGCGGATGCGGCGGCACGTCTCGATGCCGTCGACGTCCGGGAGCATCAGGTCGAGGACGACCAGGTCGGGGGAGAGCTCGGCGACCCGCTCGAGCGCCTCGCGCCCGTCAGCCGCACGGTCCACCAGGAAGCCGGCCGCCCGCAGGTAGGTCGTCGCGACCTCGGCGACCGTGTCGTCGTCCTCGACGACGAGCACGCTGCGCCCCGCGAGGTCTCCCGCGGGCGCGACCGGATCGGCGATGCTCATCACGCCTTCACCCTACGACCGTGCGCGCCTGCGGCACACGGTGCGCGCGGCTCTCGAGAGCACCGTTCCGTGTTCCGTAATGGTTGCCCCCCTGACGCGGAGCGCCGGGGGCTCTACGGTCGGATCATGGAGTCCGTGGACATCGTCCTCCCGTGCCTCGACGAGGCCGCGGCGCTGCCGTGGGTGCTCGGGCGCGTCCCGGCGGGCTGCCGGGCGATCGTGGTCGACAACGGGTCCACCGACGGCTCCGCCGGGGTCGCCCGCGACCTCGGGGCGACGGTGGTGACCGAGCCGCGGCGCGGGTTCGGCGCCGCCGCCCACGCGGGTCTTCTGGCGGCGACGGCACCGTTCGTGGCGTTCTGCGACGCGGATGCGTCGCTGGACCCCGACGAGATCCCCGCCCTGGCCGCCCTCGTGCGGGACGGCGAGGCGGACCTCGTCCTCGGGCGTCGCCGCCCGACGACACGCGGCGCGTGGCCCTGGCACGCACGTGCGGCCAACCGCGTGCTGGGCGCCCGCATCGGCCGGGTGGCCGGCATCCGGCTCCACGATCTCGGCCCGATGCGGGTCGCACGCCGCGAGGACCTGATCGCCCTCGAGCTGCAGGACCGCCGCAGCGGCTATCCGCTCGAGATGGTCCTGCGCGCGGCGGCGGCCGGCTGGCGGATCGCCGAGCGGGACGTCGCCTACCGGCCGCGCGTCGGGGCGTCGAAGGTGACCGGCACCGTCCGTGGCACGCTGACGGCGGTGGGGGACATGTCCCGCATCCTGTCGGAGGCGTCGCGATGAGCGCGGGGGTCACCGTCGCGGTGGTCGCGAAGGAGTGCCGTCCCGGCCGGGTCAAGACCCGTCTGACCCCGCCGCTGTCGCCCGAGCAGGCGGCCACGGTCGCGGAGGCGGCCCTGCAGGACACGCTGTCGACGCTCACGGCGCTTCCCGCCGCGAGGCGCGTGCTGTTCTGGGACGGGCCGGCCCGGAAGACCCCCGACGCCGCGGCATGGGAGACGATCGCCCAGCCGGGCGGCGATCTGGACGAGCGACTGGCGTTCCTGTTCGACGCGGTGACCGGTCCGACGCTGCTGGTCGGCATGGACACGCCCCAGATCGACGCCCTGATCCTGGAGGCCCCGCTCACGGCGTGGCCCGATCAGGTCGACGCCTGGTTCGGTCCGGCCGCCGACGGCGGCTTCTGGGCGCTGGGACTGCGCGAGCCGGACGGGGCCCTGGTGCGGGGCACGGCGATGTCGCGCGCGGACACCGGCGCGGAGCAGCTCACGCGCCTGCTCTCCGCCGGTCTGCGGGTGCGCTTCCTCGAGGAGCTCACCGATGTCGACGACGCGGCGTCGGCCGCGTCGGTCGCCGACCAGGCCCCGGAATCGCGTTTCGCTCGGGCATGGCGCGCCGCGGCCCTGGAGCTGCGATCGTGACCGCGCGACGCCCCGGAGAGACGACGTTCGCCTCGGGCGGCGGCGAGCCCTGGGGCTTCGCGCTGCAGGGCGAAGGCGGCGGCCGGCTCCACCTGCGACGCGTCGCCGGCGACACGATCGAGGAGGTGTGGTGGGTCGACGCGCTGTGCGGTCCGGCCGACGCCGCGGACCTGTCGATCCTGGGAACGGCCGAGGGGCCGCTGCTGGACGTCGGATGCGGGCCGGGACGCATGGTGCGCGCCGCAGCGCAGACGGCGTCGGCGGCGCTCGGCATCGACGTGTCGGCCGATGCCGTCTGGCGCGCTCGTGCGGCCGGAACGCCGGCGCTCGTGCGATCGATCTTCGAGCGGCTGCCCCTCGAGGGACGCTGGCGGACCGTGCTGCTGCTCGACGGGAACGTCGGCATCGGCGGAGACCCCGACGCGCTCCTCCGGCGCTGCGGGGAGCTGCTGGCGCCCGACGGGATGGTCGTCGTCGAGACGGCGGCGCCGGCGGACCTGGACGACCGCGCCGTCTTCACGGTCCACGACGATCACGGCCACGTCAGCGCACCGTTCGCCTGGGCGCGTGTCGGGTGGCGCACTGCCGAACGCTGCCTCGCCGCGGCCGGGTTCGACCACTGCGAGCACACCGTCGTGGCCGACCGTCACATCGTGCGCGCGTGCCGGGCGCGCATCGCGCCGGCGATCACCGCGCCGACGGCGATCCCGATCGCCACGACCCAGCAGGCCGAGAGCACGACGACGTAGTCCACGGTGTGGATGGTCTCGTTGCGCGGCCCGAGGGCGCGGACGACGATGCCGGGCACGGCGATGAGCGTGCAGCAGGCTGCGGCGACGAGGGCGCTGCGGGCGACGGCGGCGGCGGTGGTGCCGATGCGCTGCGCGGTGCGGCGGCCGATGAGCGCGACGGCCACCACGAGCGGCGCGACGAGCCCGTCGTGGATCACGATCGCCGCGAGCGCCCAGACCACCACCGACGCGTAGCGTTCGGGCGGAATGGCGACGATGGCCATGACGATCCCGGCGAGGATCAGGGCGACGCCGCTCGCGCCGATGACGATGCGCGCGACGTCGGAGCGGCGCAGGGGCGGATCGACGATGATCACGTCGTCACCTCCACCGAGCTCAGCCACTTGGTCTGCCGCACCCCGGGCCTGCCGGGGGCGATGACGCGAGCGGGGTATCCGTGCTCGATGTCGAGCGTCTCGCCGCCCAGCCGCAGGGCGATCAGGGACCAGGGGTCCGCGACGTACTCGCGGCGCATGCGGGACGTCGCGAACGCGCCGCGGGTCTGCAGGCTCGTGAAGCGCACATCGCTGTCGGGACCGGCTCCGACGAGCGCGATGACGTCCTGCACCCGGACGCCGGTCCACACCGCGTTCTGGCTCCAGCCCTCGACGCACGCGATCGGAAGCTCCACGGTCTGCTGGGGCATCGCGCGCAGGTCGAGCAGCGACAGCTCGGCTGATCCGTCCGGACCCATCACGCTCAGCCGCCACTGCGGGGACCGGGCCGAGGCCATCACGCCGGCCTCCGCGGCCGTCCGGTTGACCGGGAGTCCCTGCGGGCCGATGCCCGGGCGGCGCGGGGCCAGGACGGCCAGCGGAGCGAGCGGAGCCACCGTCTGCCCGGCGGTCGCGAGCGCCACGACCCCGGCCGCGGAGCCGACGGCGATCAGCGCGCCGCGTCGCGAGACGCCCTCGGCGACGGTCGGCGGCCGCTCGAGGTCCGGGTCCGGCGTGTCCGGCCACGTCCGCGGCTCGGTCGGCTCGTCCGCAGAGGGGTCCTCGCGCACGCGACGCCAATGGGCTGCGATCAGCGGGAGCTTGATGGCGATGTGGAGGGTCATCGCCCCGATCAGGACCCAGGCCAGCACGAAATGCACCGCACGGAACGAGAGCGGGAACGGGTACCACTGAGCGATGTTCATCGCGCCCAGCCCGACTTCGAGGAGGGCCGACCCGACCAGCAGCGCGATCGAACCGCGCTCGAGCAGGCTCACCGGGCCGGTGATCGGCGGCCATGCGAACAGCCGCGGGTAGACGCTCCACAGCTTCCCGAGGAGAACGGGGACGAGCGCGAGCCCCGTGATGACGTGCGCGCCCTGGGTCACGCGGTACAGGTGCACCGGACGCGGCAGCAGCGGCAGCCAGTCCACCGGGTTCTGCAGGACGTGGCTGTACAGGCCGGTGGCGAAGCACACGATCAGCAGCACGCCGAGGGCGCGTCCCAGGACCACCGTCGTGCGCGTGCGGCGACCCGGCGTCGACGTGCGGGCGCGGGCCGTGCCGAAGAACCGCTCGAGGCGGTCCGACGCGCGCGCGGTGAGACTGGCCATGTCTCCAGGGAACACCCGGAGTGCGTCCGAGATCCTTACAGTCCGCGGATGCCGCGCCCTCCAGCCATTCGCCGCCGGGGCGACGATAATCGAGGGGTGCCCACCTACCGCGACGAGGCCGTGGTCCTTCGCACCCACAAGCTGGGCGAGGCCGACAGGATCGTGACCATGCTGAGCCGCCGACACGGCAAGATCCGTGCGGTGGCGAAGGGCGTGCGCCGTACCGGGTCGCGCTTCGGCTCCCGCCTCGAGCCGTTCATGGTCGCCGACGTGCTGCTGTACGAGGGGCGGAGCCTCGACGTCGTGCAGCAGGCGGAGTCGCTCGGCTCCTACGGCGCCGAGATCGTCGTCGACTACGGGCGCTACACGGCGGCCAGCGCCATGGTCGAGACCGCCGACCGCCTCAACGAGGCGGAGGCGACGCCCCAGCAGTACCTGCTGCTGGTCGGCGGCCTGCGCTCGCTCGCGCGGGGCGAGCACGCCGCGCGCAGCATCCTGGACTCCTACCTGCTGCGGGCGATGGCGCTCTCGGGCTGGGCGCCCGGACTCACCGGCTGTGCGCGGTGCGGGGCCACCGGCGCCCACACGTCCTTCGTCGCGCAGCTGGGCGGAATGGTCTGCGCCGACTGCGCGCCCGCCGGATCCGCGCGCGTCGACGACGCGACGGCGGGCCTGCTCACCGCGCTCATGGCGGGGGAGTGGGATATCGTCGACGGCGCGTCGCCGCACGCGACCGCCGCCGCATCCGGCCTCATCGCCGCGTACGCGCAGTGGCACCTCGAGCGCGGCATCCGCTCCCTCTCCCACGTCTCATCGGAGCCCTCGCGATGACCCCCAAGCCGTACACCCACCGCGACGCCGTGCCGTACCGCCCGATCGACTGGACCGGCGTCCACCCGCCCGCGTTCCCCGCGGGAGGCGTCCCGAAGCACATCGCGATCGTCATGGACGGCAACGGCCGCTGGGCCAACCGGCGCGGCCTCACGCGCGTCGAAGGCCACAAGGCGGGCGAGGAGGTCCTGCTCGACGTCGTCGCCGGCGCCATCCAGGCCGGGGTCGAGCACCTCAGCGTCTACGCGTTCTCGACCGAGAACTGGGCGCGCTCGCCCGACGAGGTGCGGTTCCTGATGGGCTACAACCGCGATGTGCTCCACCGCCGGCGAGACCAGCTCAACGAGTGGGGCGTGCGCGTGCGGTGGTCGGGGCGCAAGCCGCGCCTGTGGGGCTCGGTCATCAAGGAGCTGCAGTTCGCCGAGCAGCTCACGCGCGACAACGACGTCATGACCCTGACGATGTGCATCAACTACGGCGGTCGCGTCGAACTCGTCGATGCGATGCGGTCGATCGGCGACCAGATCGCCGCCGGCCGGCTCAAGCCGTCGGCGATCAGCGAGAAGCTCATCCGCCGGCACCTCTACCAGCCCGACATGCCCGACGTGGACCTGTTCATCCGCTCCAGCGGCGAGCAGCGCACGTCGAACTTCCTGCTGTGGGAGTCGGCGTACGCCGAGTTCGTGTTCCTCGACACGCTGTGGCCGGACTTCTCGCGCACCGATCTCTGGCACGCCATCTCGCTGTACCTGGATCGCGATCGGCGGTTCGGAGGAGCGGTGGACACTCCCGACGCGCCCGCCGCACGCTGACGATGGCGACCGTGTCCCGCCGCAGGCGGCTGCGGCGCGAGTCGTGGGGATTCGCCCTGGGGTCGGCGTGCTTCATCGTCGGTGCGGTGCCCTGGTACGCCTCGGCCGTCGGGCCGGTGTGGGATGCGGCGACCTTCGTCGCCGGATCCGTGCTGTTCACGCTCGCCGCGCTGATCCAGCTGCTGCTGAGCGGGCGCAGGCCGCCCTGGCGTCCGGGCTCGCGCGCCGACGCTCTGGACTGGTGGTCGGCCGCCGTTCAGCTGGTCGGCACGGTGCTGTTCAACGTCAGCACCGTCGTCGTGCTCGCCGCGGCGGTGCGCGATCCGACGAACGCGGCGGCGGGCTGGTACCCGAACGCGTGGGGATCCATCGCGTTCCTTCTCTCGAGCACGCTGGCGCTGCTGGCGGCGGCCCGGCGCTGGGAGCTGTCGGACCCGGCGGCCCGCACGATGCACGGCGCATGGCTGAACATGGCCGGCTCGCTCGCCTTCGGCATCGCCGCGGTCGGGGCGTTCGTCCTGCCCGCCACGGGCGGGCTCGTCAACGTGCGGTGGATGAACCTCGGGACGGGTCTCGGCGCGCTGTGCTTCCTGGTCGCCGCGATGGTGTCCTTCCGCTCCGACGATGCCCGCCGGGCGGCGACCTGAGCGGATCGTGCGGGGGAGGAACGAGGGGGAGACCGAGGCGTCCAGAGCTCCGGCTCCGGCGATCGACGGTGTCTTCGTCTGTCGGCATCGTCGGCGCAGTCCGATGTCGGAGGTGCGTTCTAGAGTCAGAGCATGGACGAGGACGCGAATTTCGACGAAGCGCTCTCCAGCGGCGACGTCGGCTGGCACGTCGATGACGGCCGCTTCCCGGACACCGAGCCGTACATTCCCGACGACGTGAGCCTCGTCGTCGAGACGGCGAACATGGTGTCGGTGTTCGCCGCCGAGCGGTACCAGCGCATCGACGGGCTCCGCGTTCGCGCCCTCGCGGATGCCGCGCGCTACGGCGACGCGATCGCTCCGGTGATCGAGCGCTCGGTTCGGCTCGAACTCTCGGCGGCGCTGCGCGTCGGCGAGACCGTCGCCGGCGGCATGATGGCCGTTGCGGAAGCTCTCGTCCACCGCTACCCGACGGTGCTCGACGCGCTCGGGCACGCGCAGATCACGGATGATCACGCGCGGGCGCTGGTGGCGGGCGTCGAGGTGCTCGAGCCCGCCCTGGCGGAGAAGATCGTGCCGCCGGCGCTCGCGATCGCCGAGGAGACCACGGTCGCGGCGTTCCGGCGGGCGTTGACCACGCTGATCGAGACCGAGCGCGCCCAGACGCTCGCGGAGCGGCACGCGGAGGCTCTCACGAGCCGGCGTACCGCGGTGGAGAACGTCGGAGACGGGATGGCATGGTTCCACGCGTACCTGCCCGCGGTCGAGGCGCACGCGATCTACGGCCGCATCACGACGATCGCGAAGACCATCACCAGGCAGCCGGGCGAGGACCGCACGCTCGACCAGGTGCGCGCGGATGTGTTCGCCGACCTGCTGATCGACGGCGACACCGGTTGCCTGCCGCCCACCGCGCGCGGGATCCGGCCGACGGTCGTGGTGACGGTGCCGGCGCTGTCGGTGCTGTCCGGTGAGGGCGCCGAGGGTGGTGACCCGGCGGTCGTCGAGGGTGTGGGCCCGATTCCGCTGGAGCGGGCGCGGGAGCTGTGCGGGCAGGCGCGGGACTGGATCCGCGTCCTCACCCACCCCGAGACCGGCATGGTGCTCTCGGTGGGCCGAGACCGGTACGACCCGCCGAAGATGATCCGGGATCTCGTGACGTGGCGCGCCGATCGCTGCATGGGGCCCGGATGCGGGATGCCGGCGTCACGGTGCGAGATCGACCACACCCTCGCGTGGGTGGACGGGGGATCGACGTCGCTCGCCAACCTCGCGCCGCTGTGCAAGGGGCATCACACCATCAAGCACCACGGCGGGTGGCGGATCCGACAAGTCCCCGGCAGCGGGGGAGCGATCGAATGGACCTCCCCCTCGGGCAGACAGTACGTGGTGAAACCCGAACGACGCGTCCCAGCGTTCCGACCTGCGGATGCCGGTGACGCACCCTTCTGACCTCGCCTGAACCGGCCGGTGCCGACGCGAGGGCGCGGACGAGCCCCCGTGCCCCCGGCGGGTCACTTCGGTGTGCCGTTTCCGACACGGTGGACGTGTCCACACATCGGGCTCCCGTCCAGCCGGGTTCTGGGACAATGGAGCGATGTCCACCGCCCTCGCCCCCGCCCGCACCCTGCGCATCGGCCCCATCGAGCTCGATGCGCCGGTCGTGCTCGCGCCGATGGCGGGCATCACGAACACCGCGTTCCGCCGGCTGTGCCGCGAGTACGGTGCCGGACTCTACGTCAGCGAGATGATCACGTCCCGCGCGCTGGTCGAGCGCAACGCGACCACGATGCGCCTGATCACGCACCACGAGTCCGAGACGCCCCGCTCGATCCAGCTGTACGGCGTGGACCCGGCGACGGTCGAGTCGGCGGTCCGCGTCCTCGTCGAGGAGGATCGCGCCGACCACATCGACCTGAACTTCGGCTGCCCCGTGCCCAAGGTCACCCGCAAGGGCGGCGGCGCGGCGCTTCCGTGGAAGCTCGAGCTCTTCCGCGACATCGTCACGCGCGCAGCCCGCGCGGCCGGGGACATCCCGCTCACGGTCAAGATGCGCAAGGGCATCGACGGCGATCACCTCACGTACCTCGACGCCGGCCGCATCGCCGAGGACGCCGGTGTCGCCGCGGTCGCCCTGCACGCGCGCACCGCCGCCGAGTTCTACTCCGGCCAGGCCGACTGGTCGGCGATCGCGACCCTGAAGGAAGCCGTCACGAGCATCCCGGTGCTCGGCAACGGCGACATCTGGTCGGCCGACGACGCCGAGCGGATGATGGCCGAGACCGGCTGCGACGGGGTCGTGGTCGGACGGGGATGCCTCGGCCGGCCGTGGCTGTTCGGCGACCTCGCCCGCACGCTCGGGACGCCCGCAGCGGCGGTCGGCGAGCCGGTCGACGCCACGCTCGGCTTCGTGGCCCGCGCGTTCCGACGCCATGCCGAGCTGCTCGTTGAGTTCTTCGAGGACGAGGGCCGCGGGTGCCGCGACATCCGCAAGCACGTCGCGTGGTACTTCAAGGGCTACCCGGTGGGAGGCGACACGCGCGCCCGCCTGGCGACCGCGTCGAGCCTCGCGGAGATCGACGAGATCCTGGCCACCCTCGATCTGGACGCGCCCTACCCGGGGGCCGCCGCCGAGGGTCAGCGAGGACGTGCCGGCACCCCGAAGCGTCCCGCCCTGCCGCACGGCTGGCTGGACTCACGGGACCTCGGCGAAGAGGCATCCACAGCCATGTGCGAGGCGGAGCTCGACCACAGTGGCGGCTGACAGCCGCGCGTCGGGAGCTGCCTGGCGTCCCGACGGATACGAAGACCGGGACGCCGCGCGCTTCGCGGACGAGCTGCACCGTTCGCAGCGGGACGACTTCGCCCGCGACCGCGCGCGCGTGCTGCATTCGGCGGCCCTGCGGCGCCTGGCAGCGAAGACGCAGGTCCTCAGCCCGGCATCCCCGGCGGACTTCGCGCGCAACCGGCTGACGCACTCGCTCGAAGTCGCCCAGGTCGGTCGCGAGCTCGCCACCGCACTCAACCTCGCCGCCGACGTGGTCGACACCGCGTGCCTCAGCCACGATCTGGGCCACCCGCCGTTCGGGCACAACGGCGAGCGCGCGCTCAACGACTGGGCCGAGGACATCGGCGGCTTCGAGGGGAACGCGCAGACGCTGCGCATCGTCTCGCGGCTCGAACCCAAGGTCATCGATGCGGACGGCACGAGCCACGGCCTCAACCTCACGCGGGCCAGCCTCGACGCGACCTGCAAGTACCCGTGGACGAGCGAGCATCCGCTGCCCGATCCCGGCGGCCGGCTGAAGTACGGGGTGTACCCCGAGGACGAAGCCGTCTTCCGCTGGATGCGCGACGGCGCGCCGGGTCGCGTGCGCTGCATCGAGGCCGAGGTCATGGACCTGTCCGACGACATCGCCTACTCGGTGCACGACTTCGAGGACGCCGTGATGAACGGCTACCTCGATCCTGCGCGGCTCGCCGACCCGGCCGAGCACGATGCCCTGCTGGACGCGATCCAGTCGTGGGTGGGCTTCGACTTCGCGCGCGACGAACTCGCCGACTCGCTGTACCGGCTGATGCGGATGCCGGTGTGGATCCGCGAGTTCGACGGCACGCGCCCGGCTCTGGCCGGGCTGAAGAACCTCACGAGCGACCTGATCGGACGCTTCGCGCGGGCGGCGACCCACGCCACGCGCGATGCGTACGAGGGCCCGTCCCTCACGCGCTACCGAGCGCACGTCGTGGTCCCGCGGGTCATCGAGGCGGAGATGGCGGTGCTCAAGGGGATCATCGGCGCGGTCGTCGTATCGATCGACGGGCGCAAGGAGCTCTACAAGGAGCAGCGTCGCGTGCTCAAGCGGCTCGCGACCGCACTGTGGGAACAGCCGGCGGAGCTCGACGCGATCCACACCGCGGACTTCCGCAGCGCGGAGTCGGACGCGGCGCGCCGGCGCGTCATCGTCGACCAGGTGGCGAGCCTGACCGACCAGCTGGCGATCTCGTGGCACGGTCGTCTCGTGGGCGACGTGGATGCGGCATCCCTCGGGATCTGGGCGCCCGGGGCCCGGCCGGGACCGCGCGTGCGCGCCGAGGCCGGCTGATGCCGGGACGGATCCGGCAGGCCGACGTCGAGGAGGTCAAGGCGCGCACCAACATCGCCGACATCATCGGCGAGCGGGTCGCCCTCAAACCCGCCGGCGTCGGGTCGATGAAGGGCCTGTGCCCTTTCCACGACGAGCGCAGCCCCAGCTTCAACGTGCGGCCCCAGGCGGGCTTCTACCACTGCTTCGGCTGCGGCGAGTCCGGTGACGTGTACTCGTTCCTGCGGGCGATGGACCACGTGACCTTCACCGAGGCGGTCGAACGCCTCGCCGGACGCATCGGCTACCAGCTGACCTACGAGGACGGGGGAGCGGCGCCCGAGGGCGGTGCCGGTCGCACGCGCCTGTACGCGGTCAATTCGGCGGCGGCGGAGTTCTTCCGCGGGCAGCTGTCGTCGCCCGAGGCCGAGACTGCGCGACGCTTCCTCGGCGACCGCGGCTTCGACGCCGGAGCCGCCGCCCATTTCGGGGTCGGCTACGCGCCCAAAGGGTGGTCGGCGCTGCACACGGCCCTGCGCGGGCAGGGGTTCTCCGATGAGGAGCTGACGGCCGCGGGCGTCGTCTCGCAGGGACAGCGCGGCGTCTACGACCGGTTCCGCGGGCGCGTGATCTGGCCGATCCGCGACGTGACCGGGCAGGTGATCGGCTTCGGCGCGCGCCGTCTGTACGACGACGACAAGGGTCCGAAGTACCTCAACACGCCCGAGACGGCCGTGTACCGGAAGGCCCAGGTCCTGTACGGTCTCGATCTGGCGAAGCGCACCATCTCGCGCGAGCATCGCGTCGTCGTCGTCGAGGGCTACACCGACGTGATGGCCTGCCACCTGGCCGGGGTCACCACGGCGATCGCGACGTGCGGCACCGCGTTCGGAGCCGACCACATCACCGTGCTGCGCCGGGTCATGGGCGACGACTCGGCGGCCGGGGAAGTGGTGTTCACGTTCGATCCGGACGCCGCCGGCCAGAAGGCCGCCCTGCGAGCCTTCGCCGATGCCAAGCGGTTCAACGCGCAGACGTACGTCGCGACCGGACCCGAGGGTCTGGACCCCTGCGACCTGCGGCTCGCCCGCGGCGACGCGGCCGTGCGGAGCATGGTCGAAGAGAAGATGCCGATGGTCGAGTTCGTCATCGATCAGCGCATCGGCGGATTCGATCTGGCGAGCGTCGAGGGACGCGTCGGCGCCCTCCGGCAGGCCGCGCCGGTCGTCGCCGAGCTGCGCGACCCCCTGCTTCAGCCCGAGTACATCCGCGTCCTCGCGCGTCGCCTGGGCATGGACACCGAGGATGTGCGCCGCGAGGTCGAGCGAGCGGGGCGCGCCGAGAACCGGCGTCCGGCACCCGCCCCGCGCCCGTCCGGGGACGAGCCCGAACCCGAACCGGTCGCACGCGTGACGCTGGCCGGGCTGCCCCGCTCGGCGGAGGTCGCGCTCGAGCGCGACGCGCTGATGGGGTTCCTCCAGTTCGGTCACCGGCTCGACCGGGAGCTGCTCGTCCGAGCGGTCGCCCAGCCGTTCCGGCACCCCGCCCTCGAGGCCGTGCGGCGCGCCGTCGCGGAAGCCGGCGACCTCGACCGCGCGGGCTGGGCGAGCGAGGCCGTCGGCACCGTGCGCGAGCCCTTCCGGGGGCTCGGCGCCGAACTGCTCGCCGCGGATTTCCCTGCGCTCACCGACAACGAGGCCGTGGCCTCGACCGCCGACCTCGCGCGGCGCCTGCTGCTGCGGGCGCTCGACACCGAGAAGGCCGAGCTCCTGGGCGCCGTCCAGCGTGTGTCGCCCGAGTCGGAGCAGGGTCGCGCCATCCGGGTCCGGCTCCGCCAGCTCGATCAGGAGCGGCAGCAGATCATCGCCGACCGCTGACCGGTCGCCGCGGCGGGTGGCGATCCGGCCGTGGTCACGGCAGGATGAGCACATGCCCCGACGACATGATGCCGATGTGGCGATCCGAGCAGTCGACCTCTCGATCGCGCGCGCCGCGCGCGGTGGTCCGGACCTGCGCGTCGTCGACGGTGTCTCGTTCGTCCTGCCGCACGCGCGTGCGCTCGCGGTGCTGGGCCCCACGGGCTCGGGCAAGTCGACGCTCGCAGCCGTGCTGGCGGGAGCCGCCGGTGACGGCGTCGCCGTGGTCGGGGGAGACGCCGAGGTCGTCGGCGTCTCGGTGCGGCGCCCCGGTCGCTCCCATCGCTACCTGACGTATGCGACCGGCTACCTGCCGCAGTCGGCGGGGGCGAACCTTCCGTCGCGCCTGACGGTCTCCGAGGTGATCTCCGAGCCCATCACGAGCCGGGACTCGCGGGTGAACCAGAAGGCGCTCGCGATCCGCGTCGCGGCGCTCCTCGACGAGCTGATGCTTCCCCTGGGCAGCGCCGGCAAGTACCCCTACGAACTGAGCGCCGGCATGCGTCAGCGCGTCGCCATCGCCCGCGCGCTGGTGCTCCAGCCGCGTCTGCTGGTGGCCGATGAGCCGTTCGCGAACCTCGACATCGAGGTGCGCCAGGCGGCCCGCGATGCGATCCTTCGCCGCCGGGAGGACATCGGGATGTCGGCGCTGGTGGTGACGAACGACACCGCGGCGGTGCGCGAACTCGACGCGGACGTGCTCGTCCTGCGCGGCGGTCGTCCGGTCGCGTACGGCCACAGCACCGACGACCTGCTCTGGACGCCGAGCGGCGACGCGGACCCCCGGCTCATCGCATCCTGATCCGCACCCGCGGTACAGAGCACCCTCAGAGCTTTGCTAAGATAGTCGAGTTGCCTCCGCGGAGGCGGCAGTTTTCCTCCATAGCTCAATTGGCAGAGCAATCGGCTGTTAACCGGTAGGTTCTTGGTTCGAGTCCAAGTGGGGGAGCCACAGAAAGCCCCGAGCGAGAGCGCGGGGCTTTCGCCGTTTCGTCCGCCGGCCGCCTACGCGTCGAGGTCGTCGACCCCCGGCATCCACGAGGCGCCGGGACGGCCCCAGCCCTGCTTGCGCGCGATCTTCTGCGCGGTCTTCCAGTCGCCGTCCGAGATGCGGTCGACGTAGAGCACGCCGTCGAGATGGTCGAACTCGTGCTGCATGATCCGGGCCCGCCAGCCGTCGACCTCGATGCGGACCGGGTCGCCCTCGAGGTCCGTGCCCGTGACCAGGACGGCCTCCGAGCGGCGCAGCGGGAACCTCTCGCCGGGGAACGACAGGCAGCCCTCCGACTCCTCGTCCGGGTCCGGCGCGCCCGGCACGAGCGGCCGCATCCACAGCTCCGGATTGATCACCACTCCGCGCCAGGGCGCGCCGTCGTCGTCCTGATAGGTGTAGACGAAGATGCGCAGACCGACACCGACCTGCGGTGCGGCCAGGCCCACGCCGGGGGCCGCGTCCATGGTCTCGTACATGTCGGCGACCAGTGTTCGGATCTCGTCCGTGATCTCGTCGACGGGGGCGGCCGGCGCGTGGAGCACGGGGTCGCCCATGATGCGAATCGGGAGAACTGCCACGCGCCGAGCCTATCCGAGCGTCCCGGGCGGATAAGGTCTATTCGTGGTCTGGTCTGCGGGCGAACTCGAAGAGGTCGGCGACACTCTCGTCGGCGCTTTCCAGAACCCCGGCATCCTCATCGGCATCCCGCTGGCGCTCATGGGGGCCGTCTTCATGTCGTTCGGTGCGCAGTATCAGCACCGCGGCGTCGTCAAGGTCGAGGCCATGTCGGGCGCCGCGGCGTCGCAGGGCCTGACGCTCGCCCAGCTGGGTCGACTGCTCTCACGCCCGTCCTGGGTCCTGGGCACCTCCATGCTGGGCCTCGCGATCGTGTGCCAGCTGGCGGCGCTGACGTTCGCACCCCTGATCGTCGTGCAGCCGCTGGGTGCGGTGTCGCTGGTCATCACGACGCTGCTGAACGCGCGCATCAGCGGTCACCGGCCCACGCGTCGGTCGATGATCGCGATCGGGGCGTGCGTGGGCGGCATCTTCGTCTTCGTGACGATCGCGGCGCTGTTCGCCACCGAGAAGCCGATCACCGACCGTCAGCTGATCACGGTCCTGCTCCTGCTGGCAGCGGTGACGATCGTGTTCGCCGTGCTGTGGGTGTGGCTGCGGGCGCGCATGGGCGCGTTGTTCTACATCATGGCGGCCGGCGTCATCTACGGATTCGTCGCGACGCTCGCGAAGGTCGTCATCAACCGCATCCAGTCCGAGAACTTCGAGTGGCTCACGCTGACGTGTCTCGCCGCGCTCATCGCGGGAACCGTCATCGGCGCGTACTTCGTGCAGACGGCATACTCGTCGGGCCCGCCCGACCTCGTCATCGCGGGGCTGACCGTCATCGACCCGATGGTCGCGATCTTCATCGGGCTCCTGGTCCTCGACGAGGCGGCGGGCGCTCCGCTGTGGGCGTACATCAGCTTCGGCGTCGTGGGCGCCATCGCCGTGTGGGGTGTGTTCCAGCTCGCGCGCCACCATCCCCAGATCATCAGCGACAGTCAGGAACTGCCCCTCACACGCGGCAGTTCGGGCGACGGCGAGATCGCCCACCCGACGACCGGCTCGATCAAGATCACCGAGGCCGTCCAGAAGGTGTGGCCGGAGCCGCCGGTGCACGACCCCGAGGACGACGAGAAGGACTCGACGGCCTGATCCGGCCCGGGTCTGAGCTGGCGACGGTCTGATCCGGCGACGGTCTGGTCCGGCGCGGGCCCGATCAGGTGTCGTCGCGGAGGACGATCGTCAGCCGGCCGTCTTCCACGCGCCCATCGCCGTCCGGCGTGGGGGCCGGGGCCGGCAGCTCGAGCCGGCTCTCCCAGTCGGCGCGGGCCTGCTCGGCCGTCGGCTGCCACACCGCGTCGAAGCCGGCCCCGACGCCCGCGAGCGAGCCGCCGGCGGAGCCTTCCAGTTGGCGCCGGCGCTGGTCGCGCTTCATCCGCGGCGCCAGGGCCACGAGCGTGACGACCACGGATGCCGCGAGCACGGCGATCATCCACGCGGCGGCGTCCATGCTTCCATCGTGCCATGGCGGGGTCGGGCGCGCCCTGCCGGTAGGCTCGTGGGGGAAGGGGCGGTGGCCAAGCTGGTGAAGGCAGCGGGCTCATAACCCGACGATCGTGGGTTCAAGTCCCACCCGCCCTACCGTGTGCAGCGACCCGGTGATGTCTCTCGATCGACGTCGAGACGAGTCCACCTCTCGGGCGCACGCCCCGATAGCATCGCGGCATGGGCGGGTCTGCGGATGTCGCGATCGTGCTGTCGTTCGTGCGCGCGTTCCACGAGCAGGATCGCGCGCAAGCCGAAGCCCTGATGGCCGACGACTTCGTCTTCACGAGCCCGCAGGACGACCACATCGACAAGGCGACGTGGCTTCAGCGGTGCTTTCCGTCGGCGGATCACTTCGACGGCCCCTCCGAGACACTCCAGATCACCGCCGTCGGCGACATCGTGCTGCATCGGTACGAATATCGGGTCGGCGGAGTGAGATGGCGGAACGCCGAGGCGATCCGGGTCGCGGACGGCCGGGTGCGCGAGGTGGAGGTGTACTTCGGGGGCGCCGTCGATCCCCGGGCAGGCGAAGGCTGAACCCCCGTCATTCGTGCTCGGGAAGCAGCGGCGTCGACCACCCGGGGTCGCGACCGAGCTGCGCGGCGCGTGCGACCGACGCGGCGCCGAAGCGATCGCGCACGGCGTCCAGCACCGTGTCGAGCCGCTCTCCGTCGCTCCAGTCGATCGGCAGCTCGGGTGGGAGGGTCTCCGCGCGCACCAGGTGCGACAGCGAGACGCCGATCAGGGTGATGCCGCGGCGCGCGATCTCGGGCTGTGCCGCGTCGAGCAGTCCGTGAGCGACGGCGAGCAGCACGGCCGTGCGATCCGACGCCGAGCGCAGCGTGCGCGAGCGCGTGGCCTTCGTGTAGTCGCCGAAGCGCAGGCGCAGCACGACGGTGCGGCAGCCGCGCCCGCCGTCGCGCAACCGCCGGGCGAGACGATCGACGATCTGCGTGAGGATGACGACCAGCTCCTCTGGCGAGCGCGGACGATTGCCGAGAGCGCGCTGAGAGCCGATGGATCCGCGGCGCCGGGTCGAGTCCACGGGGCGCGGATCCCGGAGCCGGGCCAGCGCGTGCAGGTGCGCGCCGGCCGCCCTGCCGAGGAGCTCCTCGGCCGCCGATGACTCGAGGTCGGCCAGCTGCCCGACGGTGCGGATGCCGAGCCGGTGCAGCTTCTCGGCGGTGACGGCTCCCACTCCCCACAGCCGCTCCACGGGCAGGGGGAGCAGGAACGACTCCTCCTGCTCAGGCTCGACGATCAGGAGTCCGTCGGGCTTGCTGACGGCGCTGGCGACCTTCGCGAGGAACTTCGTGCGCGCGACGCCGACGGAGATCGCCAGCCCGACCTCCGTCCGCACGCGCTCCCGAAGGCGCACCGCGACCTGCTCGGGCGTCCCGGCGATGCGTCTCAGCCCCCCGACCTCGAGGAAGGCCTCGTCGATCGAGATCCCCTCGACCTCGGGGGTCGTGTCGCGGAAGATCGCGAAGACGGCCCTGCTCGCCGCGGAATACGCCTCCATCCGCGGCGGGACGACGACGGCATCCGGGCACACGTCGCGCGCCTGCCGTCCGCCCATCGCCGTGCGCACACCCCGGGCCTTCGCCTCGTAGCTCGCCGCCAGCACCACACCGCCGCCGACGATGACCGGCCGGCCGCGCAGCTCGGGCGCGTCCCGCTGCTCGACCGACGCGTAGAAGGCGTCGAGATCCGCGTGCAGCACAGTCGCCTGGCCTCGCATCCGCCCTCCCGTGACGCATCTGTCGGGAGGATCGTCGCACGGGCCGGGGACATGACCGGCTCCGGATCGGCGGAGCGGGGGGATGCGCTCGGGCGGACGCCTCCTACATCGCCTCGCCGATGTAGGAGTACTTCACGAACACCTCGGACTCGATGCCCGCCTCCTGAAGCACCCCCTGCACGGCGGCGAGCATGTAGCTGTAGTCCCAGCCCATGTAGAGGTGGTTGTCGTCGTCGAGGCGGTCCCACTGGCCGTTCCACGACGGCGCGGTGTAGACGGGGCCGCCGCGGCGCGCGCTGTACGACACGACCGACGCGCGGGAGTCCGCCCACAGGCGCTTGAAGATGCGGTTGAAGAGGTACTTGACGTCGGGCACCTCCCAGTGCTCGCCGCGGTACTCCACGTACGACCACTCGCGCTGCCATCCCCGCGGCCAGCCGCGACGGCGCACGGCGTCGAGGATCGGGGTGAGGCCGTCGTCGTCGATCACCCGCCCGCCGGTGCGCGGCCACACCTGCACGAAGCGCTTCGTCAGCTCCGCCGAACGGGCGGCGATCCGGGCGGTGCTCCAGTCGGGCAGCCCGGCGAGATCGCGTGTGAGGGGGAGCCCGCTGCGGCCGTACAGGGGCGTCTTGTCGGGGAACGAGCGGTCGAACGCCTGAGCGGCGAGCTCCTCTTCGAGCAGCGTCAGGTTTCCGAGGGTCTTCGCGACGGCGCGGAAGCTGTTCTGCTCGTCCTCGGTCAGTTCGCCCCATTCGCGGGCGCCGTCCGCGGTCCACGCGTCGGACGGCGCGGCCGGCACGATGTGGTCGACGTCCAGCTGCGCGCCCGGCTCGGCGCCGGCCAGCCGCCCGAGGACGTACTCGGGGTGGACGAGCTCCGTGTACTTCAGCGCGACGCGCACGCGATCGTCCGAGGGCGTCACGCGCGAGATGGCGGTCACGAGCGCCTCGTGGCCGTCGTCGTAGGCGCGACACAGCCGGGCGACGAGACGGTCGTTGTTCACAGCGACGGCGGCTCGCCGAAGGAGCATCGACTGCAGCATCTCGAGCAGCTCGATGAGGCGGTCCCGGCTCATGAGGCCGAGCTCGTGATCGCGATAGGCCCGCATCACGAGCGGGTAGATCGTCGAGCCGAACGTGTTCAGGTACGCGAGGTGCCGGCCCACCTCGTCGTCGAGCGCGGTCGCCGGCTCGAGGAGGATCCGGTACACGGCCGCGAAGGCGCGCCAGTCCGAGGCATGGCCGCGCAGGTCGTCGATCTCGAGAAGCGGGAACTCCTGACGGAAGACGTCGTAGACGCCGCGCCCGCCGGTCACCGACACCTCGCGGCCGGTGTGCATCACGAGGTACTGACGCCAGAACGCCGCGATCGACTCTCCGGTGCTCCGCTCGATGGGCAGCCAGTAGTCGTCCTCGATCTCCCGCTGCTGCGCATGCGAGAGCCCCATCAGCACGTAATTGTGGATCAGCTCGTGATCGCGCAGCGGCTCACCCGTGGAGTTCAGGCTCTCGAAGATCTGCTGCGCGTTGGCGCCGGCGCCGAGGGTGATCGCCACGTGCTCGAGCTTCTGCAGACCGCGCCAGATGCGCGGGGCCTCGGCGGCGCTGATCTGGCTGCGGAAGAACGCGTAGTTGTCGTCGAACCGGGATGCGCGCGATGCGTCGGGGGCCGGCAGGTCGAGCACGACCCTCTCGAACACGTCGGCCCACGCCCGGTGCGGGCGCAGCTTCGTGCGGCCGGCGCTCGACGGGCGCTCGAGCACCCGCTCCAGCTCCGCCGCCAGTTCCGGGTCGCTGGCGCGCACCGTGTGGCTGAGCGCCGCGACCAGCAGCATGAGCGTCGTCATGCGCTGCTGGCCGTCGATGAGGACCAGCTCGTCGCCGTCGGCGCCCGGGGAGACCGCCGAGAGCACCGAGCCGATGAAGTGCATGCGGCGGTCGTCGAGTTCGGCGACCGCACGGATGTCGCCCAGCAGCTGCTCGCATCCGCCGATGTCCCAGCGGTACTGGCGCTGGTAGACCGGCACGACGATCGTCCACTCGCCCGACGCCAGCCATCCGATCGTGTTGACGGCGGTCGCGTCGACGTTGGTGGCTGTCAGGGCTGTGACCATGGGGTGGATCGCCTTCCGGATGCTTCTCGCGCCGCAACCGGCTCGCCGGGCACGCCGCCGTCGAGTTTAGTCGAGCGCTGTGCGCACCCTGGGGAACCGCCGCGAACACCGGACTCTCAAGCGGCCGCCAGTAGGCTTGCCTGTTGCCGGGCCTGTAAAAACGCGCTGGCCCGCTGACCGAAAGGCATGATTCCTCACCATGGGTTACATCAAGTCCGCCGCCCTCGAAGAGACCGGCTTCGTCGTCCTCGACTCGTACGACAAGCCGATCGACCCGAAGGAGTGGCTCGACATCGAGTACGTCGACTGGAAGTCCTCCGGTGACACCCGCTTCGCCCCGCTGGCCTCGGCCAAGGGCGAGATCGAGTGCAACGGCTTCTGGAACCACACGCCCGCACGCACCGACAAGGACGGCGTGTGGATCGACGCCCAGACCGCCCTGGCGCCGACGCTGACGGCCCGCGCCCAGGAGCCCGGCGCCAACGTCGGCCGCTGCCGCATCATCGAGCTGCAGCCGAACTCGTACGCCGACTGCCTGTACAACCTGCACCAGGACGACAACAACCGCCTGAACCCCGACGGCACCGGCTGGGTCGTGCGCGGCTTCTTCAACCTCACCGACGACAAGGACAGCTACTTCGTCCTGCGTGAGAACCGCACCGACCCGAGCATCGAGTACCGCATCGCGCTGCCGGCCGGCGCGCAGCTGATCGTCGACACGCAGCGTCTGTGGCACGCCGTGCACCACTCCGGCGACGAGCCGCGCTACTGCCTCATCACCTCGTGGACGTCCGGCCCCGAGCTCGACGCCTACATCGAGAAGTACCACGGCACCACCGAGTACACGCAGTACCCCGTCGACCAGGAGACCATCGACGCCGGCCAGGCCGAGCAGGCCCGCCGCGACGCCGCCCGAGCCGCGTACTACGCCGCCAAGGGCAAGGCCGAGGTCCGCGCCATGAGCGAGGCCTGAGCCGCCGCATCCGCAGCGAGCCCCGCCCGCGGCCGCTCCGACAGGAGCCGGCCCGCGGGTGGGGCTCTGGCGTGTCGCGAATGACATGCTTGTGATTCGCGCAGGTCGTGGGCGATAATGGCCCCGACACAACAGAACATCGCCACGGCATCCGTGCCAGGTCGTAGGGGAAGACGTACCTGGACGAAACGGAGAGATCATGGCGGCATCACAGGCGCGTGGGGTGATCTTCATCCACTCCGCGCCACGCGCGTTGTGTCCCCACCTCGAATGGGCGGTGGGGCGGACGCTCGGGCGAGCGGTGAGTTTCGACTGGGCGGATCAGCCCGTGCTCAGCGGCACCCGGCGTTCGGAGTTCTACTGGGAGGGCCCCGTGGGAACGGGGGCCGCCCTCACCAGCGCGATCCGCGGGTGGGAGCACCTGCGGTTCGAAGTCACCGAGGATCCCACCCCTCGCAGTGACGGCGGCCGATGGCTGCACACCCCGGGGCTCGGCATCCACTATGCGCAGACGGATGGCGCCGGGAACGTGGTGATCGGCGAGGACCGCATCCGCTACGCCATGGAGGTCGCCGCGGGCGACGCGGTGGAACTGCGCCGCGAGCTCGACATCGCCCTCGGGTCGGCGTGGGATCAGGAACTCGAGCCGTTCCGGCACGCCGGCGACGACGTCCCCGTCGTGTGGCTGCACAAGGTCGGCTGAGCGCCGGCCTCCCGAAAGGCTCAGGCCGGCGCGGCGCAACTACCGAAGCTCGGAGGCAGACCTTCCCGGGAAGCGGAAACGCGAATCGCCGCCTGACACGATAGACGCCCCCGGAACTTCCTCCCGGGGGCGTCTGGACGTGTGCGTCAGACCGAGGCGAACGCCGCGACGGCGTTGTGGCCGCCGAAGCCGAACGAGTTGCTGATCGCCAGCTGGTCGCCGGAGCCCAGCGGCGTCGCCTCGCCGGACAGGCGGAAGGGGACCTCGGGGTCCTGCGTCGTGATGTTGATCGTCGGCGGTGCGACGCGCTCCTGCAGCGCCATCACCGTGAAGAAGGCTTCGAGTGCGCCGGTGCCGCCCAGCAGGTGACCCGTCGAGGCCTTGGTCGCCGACACCGGGATCTCGTCGATGCGGTCGCCGAAGACGGCCTTCAGGGCCTGGTACTCGTTGGGATCGCCGACGGGGGTCGACGTCGCGTGTGCGTTGATGTGCGTGACGTCGTCGGGCGACGCACCCGCCGACGCCAGCGCGAGCTGCACCGCACGGGCCGCGCCGCGGCCCTCGGGGTCGTTCGCGGTAATGTGGTACGAGTCCGCCGTCACACCGCCGCCGACCACGGCCGCGTAGATCTTCGCGCCGCGGGCGCGAGCGTGCTCCTCGGTCTCGAGGATGAACACCGCGGCGCCCTCGCCCATGACGAAGCCGTCGCGGTCGATGCTGCCGGGGCGCGATGCCGTCTCGGGGTCGTCGTTGCGACGCGACAGCGCCTGCATCGACGAGAACGATGCGATCGTGACCGGGTGGATCGCCGACTCGGTGCCGCCGGCGATCACGACGTCGGCGAGACCCGCGCGGAGGTGCTCGACGGCGTTGACGATCGACTCGGTGCTCGACGCGCACGCGCTGGCGACGGTGCGGGCGAACGCCCGCGCGCCGAAGTGCAGCGAGAGGTTGCCCGCGGCGGCGTTCGGCATGAGCATGGGCACGGTCATCGGCAGAACGCGCCGCGGGCCCTTCTCACGCAGGGTGTCCCACGCGTCCAGCAGCGTCCACACACCGCCGATGCCGGTGGCGAAGTCGACGCCGAGCCGCTCGGGCTCGACCTCGGGGGCACCCGCATCCGCCCATGCCTCCATCGCCGCGACCATGGCGAACTGCGACGCCGGGTCGAGGCGCTTGGCGACGGGGCGCTCCAGCACGGTGTCGGGCCGCACCTTCGCCTCGGCGGCGAACGTGACCGGCAGCTGATACTGCTCGACCCAGTCGTACTCGAGCGTGTGCGCTCCGGACACGCCGTCCAGAAGGGCCGACCAGCTCTCGGGCGCGGTGCCGCCGATGGGCGACGATGCGCCCACGCCGGTCACGACGATGCGGGATGTGCTCATGCGATTCGAAGATCCTCGGGTGGGAAGGGAGCGGATGTCCGGTGGGGGCGTGGAGCCCCCACCGGTGCGGACTACGCCTGGTTCGACGTGATGTAGCTGACGGCGTCGCCGACCGTCTTGAGGTTCTTGACCTCGTCGTCGGGGATCGTCACGCCGAACTTCTCCTCGGCGTTGACGACGATGGTCATCATCGAGATCGAGTCGATGTCGAGGTCGTCGGTGAACGACTTCTCCATCGCGACCTCGTCAGCGGCGATGCCCGTCTCGTCGGTGATCAGCTCAGCGAGTCCGGCGAGGACCTCGTCGGTGGTGAATGCCATTGTTCTCCTGCTTTCTTCGGGGTTCGCGGTCCCGGGAAGGGCCGGGACTCAGTCTAGGGTCGGGTCGGTTCGGGCTACGGGAGGACGACGACCTGGGCGCCGAAGACCAGACCGGCGCCGAAGCCGATCTGCAGCGCCAGGCCGCCGCTGAGCTCGGGGTGCTCCTCGAGCAGTCGGTGCGTGGCCAGCGGGATGGACGCGGCCGAGGTGTTGCCGGTGGTCTCGATGTCGCGGCCGACGACGACGGTGTCGGGAAGGCCCAGCTGCTTGGCGAACTCGTCGATGATGCGCATGTTCGCCTGGTGGGGGACGAACGCGGCGAGATCGGATGCTTCGACTCCGGCCTCCTCGAGCGCGCGACGTGCGACCTTCACCATCTCCCACACGGCCCAGCGGAAGACCGTCGGCCCCTCCTGACGCAGGGTCGGCCACGGCGACTCGCCGTCGCGGAACTCGGTGAGGGTGTGGTTCATGCCCACGGCATCCGCCTTCGAGCCGTCGGAGCCCCACACCGTCGGACCGATGCCCGGGGTGTCGCTCGGACCGATCACGACGGCGCCCGCCCCGTCGCCGAGCAGGAAGGAGATGCTGCGGTCGGTGGGATCGACGATGTCGCTGAGCTTCTCGGTGCCGATGACGACGGCGTAGTGCGCGGAGCCGGCGCGGATGAGCGCGTCGGCCTGCGCGACGCCGTAGGCGAAGCCTGCGCACGCGGCGTTGAGGTCGTAGGCGGCGGCGGGGTTCGCGCCGACGCGGTCGGCGACGATGGCCGAGACAGACGGAGTCTGCTTGGGGTTGCTGATGGTCGCGACGATGACGGCGTCGATCTGGTCGGGCGCGATGCCCGAGCGCTCGATCGCCTCGCGGGCGGCGTCGGTGGCGAGGTCGATGGCGTCGGTCTCGGGAACGGCGCGCATGCGTGTGACGATGCCGGTGCGCTGGCGGATCCACTCGTCGCTGGAGTCGATCGGGCCGACGAGGTCGTCGTTGGGGACGGCGACCTCGCCGCGGGCGGCGCCGTAGGCGTAGATGCGCGTGTGCGCGGGGCCGGTGGACTGGGCGAGCGTGGCGGTCATGGGTGCTCCGGTCAGGCGTCGGCCGGGCGCACGAGGGCGTCGGCGGCCGCGAGATGTTCAGGTGTCTTCACGGCGACGGCGGGTGTGCCGCGCAGAGCGCGCTTGGCGAGGCCGGTGAGGGTGCCCGCGGGCGCGAACTCGACGAGGCCGTCTGCGCCGGCGTCGGCGAACGCCGCCATGCACAGGTCCCAGCGCACCGGCGAGGCGACCTGCGCGACGAGCGCGTCCACGAAGGAGCGGCCGTCGGTCACGGACGAGCCGTCGCGATTGGTCCAGATCGTCACGCTCGGGTCGGTCGCGGCAGCGTCGGCGGCGGCCGCGCGGAGGGTCTCGACGGCGGGAGCCATGTACGACGTGTGGAAGGCTCCGGCGACCTGGAGCGGGATCACGCGCGTGGCGGCGGGCGGCTCCGCAGCGAGCGCGCCGAGGGCGTCGAGGGCGCCGGCGGCGACGATCTGCCCGGCGCCGTTGTAGTTGGCCGGGGTGAGCCCGAGGTCGCTCAGGCGCGTGACGACGGCGTCCTGGTCTCCGCCGATGACGGCGCTCATGCCCGTCTGCTCGGCGGCGGCCGCCTCGGCCATGGCGCGGCCGCGGATGCCGACGAGGCGCAGCGCGTCCTCCTCCGAGAGGATGCCGGCGGCCGCTGCCGCGGCGAACTCGCCGACCGAGTGGCCGGCGACGCCGGCGATGTCGTCCTTGGTGCTCAGCGCGTTCCACGACAGCAGGCTCGCTGCGACGATGAGGGGCTGGGCGACCTTGGTGTCGCGGATGGCGTCGGCGTCCCACTCGGTGCCCGCGGCGACCAGGTCCACCTCGGCCCACTCGGAGTACTGCGCAAGCCGGTCGGCTGCGCCGTCGAGCTCGAGCCAGGGAGCGAGGAAGCCGGGAGACTGAGACCCCTGTCCGGGGAAGACCGCGATGATCACGCCTCCCATCCTGCCAAGGATCGAGAGGGGCCCTCTGGCGATCCCGTCACAAGAATCGTGCGCGGCTTTGTGGTGACCGCACAGACTAGGTGTGGGCGCGTCGCGTCGAGGTCGGGCGTCGGCGCGTCGTGTCGGTGCCGATGGAGCCGAGGATGAGCGCCGTCTGCAGGATCAGCGCCTCGCGTGGGCCGGTGGCGTCCCAGCCGATCACCTCCGAGACCCGCTTGAGCCGGTATCGCACCGTGTTGGGGTGCACGAACAGCTCCCGCGCCGTGGCCTCGAGCGAGCGCCCGTTGTCGAGGTAGCTCCACAGGGTCGCGACCAGGTCGGCGCTGTGAGCCTGCAGCGGCCGGTAGATGCGGTCGACGAGCGTGTGCTTCGCGAGCGGGTCGCCGGCGAGCGCGCGCTCGGGCAGCAGGTCGTCCGCTTCGACGGGTCGCGGGGCGTTGCGCCACGACCGGGCGACGGCGAAGCCGGCGAGGGCCGCCCGAGCGCTCTGACCGGCATCGACCAGGGCAGGCACCGTGGGGCCGAGCACCAGGTGCCCGGAGCCGAAGCCGGGTTCGAGGCGCTTGGCGATATCGAGGAACGGCAGATCGCTCGCACCGTCCTCGGTCTTGACCGGGGTGTCGGAGCGTCCCACCACGAGCACGAGCCGCGACCCCTGCACGCCGATGAGCACGTCCGCGCCGAGCTTGCGGGCCGTCCGGCGGAGCTGGTCGACGTCGAACTGCGGGGGAGTGGTGCCCACCAGGACCGAGACTTCGCCGTGGCCGTGCCAGCCCAGCGCCGCGATCCGGCTCGGGAGCTCCTCGTCGGCTTCGCCGGTGAGGATGGAGTCCACCACGAGCGCCTCGAGGCGGGCGTCCCACAGGCCGCGCGCTTCGGCGGCACGCGCGTACACGTCCGCCGCCGCGAAGGCGACCTCGCGCGAGTACAGCAGGATCGCCTCGCGCAGGTGCGCGCCGCGCCCGCCGACCCGCTCCTCGGTGACCTCGACCGTGACGCGGATGAGCTGCAGGGTCTGCTGCAGGCTCACGCTGCGCAGCAGTTCACGGGGAGCGGCGGCGAAGATGTCGGCGGCGATCCACGGCGTCGACTCGGGATCGTCGTACCACTGGATGAACGAGGTGATGCCCGCCTGCGCGACCAGTCCGACGGCGGACCGGCGCGCAGGCGGCATCTCGGCGTACCAGGGGAGGGTGTCCTCGAGCCGCTTGATCGTCACCGTGGCGATGTCGCCCGAGATGCGTCGCAGCCAGGCGAGCGTCTCGGCCTTGTCCATCGCCGGCTGACCTGTGGGCATGCGGTGGATCAGCTCTCGCCGCCGGCGTTCCCGCTGGTGCCGGCGGTCACGTCGTGCAGGCGGTACTTCTCGATCGCCTGTGCCGACAGGGAGGCGTCGACCTTGCCCTCGGCGGCGAGCGCCTGGAGGGTGCGGACGACGACCGACGGCCCGTCGATCTTGAAGTACCGGCGAGCGGCCGCACGGGTGTCCGAGAAGCCGAACCCGTCGGCGCCGAGCGTGACGAACTGGTTCGGGACCCACGGGCGGATCTGGTCCTGCACCGCGTGCATGAAGTCGCTGACGGCGACGACCGGACCCTCGGCGCCCTGCAGCTTCGACGTGATGTACGCCGTGCGCGGCTCGGCATCCGGGTGGAGGAAGTTGTGCTCGTCGGCGTCCAGGCCGTCGCGGCGCAGCTCGGTCCACGACGTGACCGACCACACGTCGGCGTCCACGCCCCAGTCCTCGCGCAGCAGTTGCTGCGCCTCGAGCGCCCACGGCACGCCGACGCCGGAGGCGAGGATCTGAGCCTTGGGGCCCTCGCCGGTGCCGGAGGCGATGCGGTGGATGCCGCGGACGATGCCGTCGACGTCCACGCCCTCGGGCTCGGCGGGCTGGACGAGCGGCTCGTTGTACACCGTGATGTAGTACATGACGTTCGGGTCGGCGTGGTTGCCGCCGTACATCCGGTCGATGCCGGCGCGGACGATGTGAGCGATCTCGTAGCCGTAGGCGGGGTCGTACGACACCGTCGCCGGGTTCGTCGACGACAGCAGGTGGGAGTGTCCGTCGGCGTGCTGCAGGCCCTCGCCGGTCAGCGTGGTCCGGCCGGCGGTCGCGCCGATGATGAACCCGCGCGCCATCTGGTCGCCCGCCGCCCACTGGGCGTCGCCGGTGCGCTGGAACCCGAACATCGAGTAGAAGACGTAGACGGGGATCAGCGGCTCGCCGTGCGTCGCGTAGGACGTGCCGGTCGCCGTGAACGCCGCGACCGCGCCGGCCTCGTTGATGCCGACGTGCATGATCTGGCCCTGCGGGCTCTCCTTGTACGCCAAGAGGAGCTCGCGGTCGACCGAGGTGTAGTTCTGCCCGTGGGGGTTGTAGATCTTCGCCGTCGGGAAGTACGCGTCCATGCCGAACGTGCGTGCCTCGTCGGGGATGATCGGCACGATCCGGTGCCCGAAGTCGGGCGCGCGCAGCAGGTCCTTCAGCAGGCGCACGAACGCCATCGTGGTGGCGACCTCCTGCGTTCCGGAGCCCTTCTTCGGCAGGGCGTAGGCCTTGTCGTCGGGCAGCTGGAGACCCACGTGGTGCGAGCGGCGCTCCGGCAGGAATCCGCCCAGCGCACGGCGACGCTCGAGCATGTACTGGACCGTCTCGTCCTGCTCGCCGGGGTGGAAGTACGGCGGCTGGTACGGGTTCTCCTCGAGCTGCGCGTCCGTGATCGGGATGCGCATCGAGTCGCGGAAGTGCTTCAGGTCCTCGAGCGTCATCTTCTTCATCTGGTGGGTCGCGTTGCGTCCCTCGAAGTGGTGCCCGAGGCCGTAGCCCTTGATGGTCTTGGCGATGATGACCGTCGGCTGGCCCTTGTGCTCGACCGCGGTCTTGTAGGCGGCGTACACCTTCTGGTAGTCCAGCCCGCCTCGGCGCAGCTTGCCCCAGATGTCGTCGTCCGACCAGTCCTTGACCAGGGCGGCGGTGCGCTCGTCACGGTCGAAGAAGTGCTTGCGGATGAACGCGCCGTCCTCGGCGCGGTAGGTCTGGAAGTCGCCGTCGGGCGTCGTGTTCATCAGCCGCACGAGCGCGCCGTCGGTGTCGTGGCTGAGCAGCTCGTCCCAGCCGCGGCCCCACACGACCTTGATGACGTTCCAGCCGGCACCGCGGAAGAAGCTCTCGAGCTCCTGGATGATCTTGCCGTTGCCGCGCACCGGGCCGTCGAGGCGCTGCAGGTTCGCGTTGATGACGAAGGTCAGGTTGTCCAGGCCCTCGTTCGCGGCGACCTGGAGCTGGCCGCGGCTCTCGACCTCGTCCATCTCGCCGTCGCCGAGGAACGCCCAGACGTGCGAGTTCGACAGATCCTTGATGCCGCGGTTGGTCAGGTACTTGTTCGTCATCGCCTGGTAGATGGCGTTGATCGGACCGAGACCCATGGAGACGGTGGGGAACTGCCAGTACTCGGGCATGAGCCGCGGGTGCGGGTACGACGGCAGTCCGTTGGGCGCCGCGGACTTCTCCTGACGGAACCCGTCGAGCTGCTCCGCGCTGAGGCGCCCCTCGAGGAACGAGCGGGCGTAGATGCCGGGGGAGGCGTGGCCCTGGATGAACACCTGGTCGCCGCCGCCCGGGTCGTCCAGGCCCCGGAAGAAGTGGTTGAAGCCGACCTCGTACAGCGAGGCGGAGGAGGCGTACGTCGAGATGTGACCGCCGACGCCGATGCCCGGGCGCTGCGCGCGGTGCACCGTCAGAGCGGCGTTCCACCGGATCCAGCGGCGGTACCGGCGCTCGAGCTCCTCGTCACCGGGGAAGGCGGGCTCCTTGTCCGGCGTGATGGTGTTGATGTAGTCGGTGGTCGGCACCTGGGGGACGTTCAGCTGCAGGTCGTGCGAGGACTGCAGGAGGCTGAGCATGATCTCGCGCCCGCGCCCGCGGCCCTTGGCCTCGACGAGCTGGTGGAGAGACTCCTGCCACTCGGCGGTCTCCTCGGGGTCGCTGTCCTGCGGCCCCTGGGAGTACGGATCCTGATCGTTGACAGTCACAGAAGACCTTTCGTCGTCTGGCAGATCGTGCCAGGGAATCGCTGCCGGCGCGCGGTCCCTTTTGTCTCGGACGCACAACGCACCGCACTCAGCCTAGTCAGATCACGGACGGTGCGCGGCCACCGATCCCGGTCCTCGTACAATCCCAGTGGGGGCCTTTAGCTCAGCTGGTAGAGCGCCACGTTTACACCGTGGATGTCGTCGGTTCGATCCCGGCAGGGCCCACGTTGCGATCCCGGTGCGCGGGGTAGGTTTGGTTGCGTGAACGCCAGCCCCGAAGATCAGCGCCGCCTGCTCGACCTCGCCGACCTCGATGAGCGCATCCGTCGCGCCGAGGGCGCCCGGAAGAACCCGCCGCAGGCTGCTCGCGTACAGGAGCTGCTGGCTCAGCGGCAGACGCTGTCGCAGGAGCTGTCCGTGCGGATGGGCGCACGCGACGATCTGCGCACCGAGCTCAAGCGCATCGAGTCCGACGTGGACGTCGTCGACGCACGCGCCAAGCGCGACGCGGAGCGGCTGCAGGCATCGTCGAACCCGAAGGAGGCGCAGAGCCTCGAGCACGAGCTGGCCTCGCTCGCACGCCGCAAGAGCGACCTCGAGGACGCCGAGCTGGTCGTCATGGAGAAGCTCGAAGAGGCCGACGCGGCGGTCGCCGAGCAGGAGCAGCTGATCGCTCAGACCAACGCCGAGGGCGCCGAACTCAGCGCGGCCGCCAAGAGCCACGTCGCGCAGGCGACGGCGGATGCCGAGGCCGCCGGTCGCGACCGCGTGGCCGTCGCCGCGTCCATCCCCGACGCGCTGGTGTCGATGTACGAGCGCATCGCCGCGCGCGGTGTCGGCGCGGCCGCGCTGGTCCGCCGCACGTGCGAGGGTTGCCGGATGGTCCTCTCGGGCACCGACCTGAGCACGCTGGGGCGTGCCGCCGAGGATGCCGTCGTCACGTGCCCCGAGTGCGGCTGCATCCTCGTGCGCGGCGAAGATTCGGGGTTGTGACCGGCGTGATCACGCCGCCGCACCGTGGGTGATCCCGCCTTCGCCGTCCTCGGGCGCGACGGGAGGGTGATCGACGCGGCGCTGACCGACGACACGGGCGGCGCGGTGGAACGGGTCCGGCTCGACGACGACACGCTGCCGGGGTGGGTGCGCGACCGCGAGTCGGCGGGGAGGATCCGCTGGGTCTGGAACGACACCGCACGCTGGTATCCCCGACTCCTGCGGGCCGGTGTGACCGTCGCGCGGTGCTGGGACCTGCGGCTCGGCCACGCGATCCTGCGCTGGGCGCAGTCCGTGCCCGCCGACGACCCGGTCCGCACGGCCGGGCCGTGGGCTTCCGCGAGCGCTGATCCGGCCGCCGAGCCCGACAGCCCCGCGCTGTTCGAGTGGGACGGCGGCGCCGGCGCGCACACCGGACTTCCGTCCGGACTCGACGCCGCCCTCGCCGAATGGCGGTCCCAGGAGGCCGCGGTGCGCCGCAGCGAGGATCCCGCCCGCCTGCGCCTGCTCCTGGCGGCGGAGTCCGCCGGCGGGCTCCTGGCATCGGAGCTGACCGCGGCGGGCGTCCCCTGGGACGTGGCGGAGCACGAGCGCGTGCTCACCACGGCCCTCGGCGAGATCGGTCCGGGTGGCCGGCCCCGACGGCTCGAGGAGCTCGCAGCCGGCATCCGCACCGCACTCGGCGACCCGGCTCTGAATCCGGACTCTCCGCCGCAGCTGCTGCGGTCGCTGCGCCGGGCCGGCATCACGGTTCAGACGACGGGGCGCTGGGAGCTCGCCCAGCACGAGCACCCCGCCATCGCCCCGCTGCTCGAGTACAAGAAGCTGGCGCGTCTGCTCACCGCCAACGGCTGGGCGTGGCTGGACGAGTGGGTGCGCGACGGGCGCTTCCGGCCGGTGTACGTGCCCGGGGGCGTCGTCACGGGTCGCTGGGCGTCGTCGGGCGGCGGTGCGCTCCAGATCCCGCGTCAGCTCCGCCAGGCCGTGCGCGCGGATCCGGGATGGAAGCTGGTCGTCGCCGACGTCGCGCAGCTCGAGCCGCGCGTTCTCGCCGGCATGAGCTCGGATGCGTCTCTCGCGCAGGCGGCGCGCGGCCGCGACCTGTACGCCGGCATCGTCGAGGCCACCGCGATCGCGACGCGACCCGAGGCCAAGGTCGCGATGCTCGGCGCGATGTACGGCGCGACCACGGGGGACTCCGGCCGGCTCGTCCCGCATCTGCGCCGGTCGTTCCCCCGGGCGATGCGGCTGGTCGACGATGCGGCGCGGATCGGCGAGGACGGCGGCGCGGTCTCGACCTGGCTCGGGCGGACCTCCCCGCCCCCCGACGAGCGGTGGCGGGGCGTGCAGCGACGCGCCAGCGAGGCGGGCGCGACGGCTGCCGACATCGACCGTGCGCGACGCGCGGCCCGCGACCGCGGCAGGTTCACACGCAACTTCGTGGTGCAGGGGACGGCGGCCGAATGGGCGCTGGCCTGGCTCGCCGACCTGCGGGGGCGCCTTTCGGCGCTGCCGGCGGCGTCGGCATCCGCTCCCGGGTCCGGCCCCGTCTTCTCGACGCGCGCGCACGCGGCGTTCTTCCTCCACGACGAGGTGATCGTGCACACGCCCGCCGAACTCGCCGACGACGTCGCCGCGGCCGTGCAGGCGTCGGCGGCGGAGGCCGCGCGTCTGCTGTTCGGCGACTTCCCGCTCGACTTCCCGCTGGACGTGCGGATCGCGGACGCCGCCGACAAGGCCTGACCGGGCGCTTGCCCAGGTGCCGCGACTAGAATCGAGACCGCGAATGGGTCGGCCGGACGGTCGCGTCGCGAGCGGTTCGCCGCTTCGCGCCGAGGAACGTCCGGGCTCCGCAGGGCAGGGCGGTGGGTAACACCCACCCGGAGCGATCCGCGAGACAGTGCCACAGAGAGCAGACCGCCGGGCAGCGCCCGGTAAGGGTGAAAGGGCGGTGTAAGAGACCACCGGGGTCGCGGTGACGCGACCCGCATGGCAAACCTCGCCCGGAGCAAGGCCAGACAGGGGATGACGACGCGGCCCGCCGAGTCCCCGGGTAGGCCGCTGGAGCGGCACGGCAACGTGTCGCCGAGAGAGATGACCGTCGACGGGGCGTCAGCCCCCGAACAGAACCCGGCGTACAGGCCGGCCCATTCGCCCTCCTGCGGTCAGCCGTGCAGCGCCAGTGCCGCGGCGCCGATGATGCCCGCGTTGTTGCGGTGCACCGCCGGCACGATCGGCGTCTTCAGCTTGAGCAGCGGCAGGAACTTGTCGGCGTGCTTGGACACGCCGCCGCCCACGACGAACAGGTCGGGGCTGAAGAGGAACTCGATGTGGCCGTAGTACCACTGCAGGCGCTTGGCCCACTTCTCCCACGTCAGGTTCTCGCGCTCCTTCGCGGAGTACGCGGCATACGCCTCGGCGTCCTTGCCGTGCTTCGCGCGCGCGACGTGGCCGAGTTCGGAGTTCGGGATGAGCACGCCGTCGTAGAGCAGCGCGGAGCCGATGCCGGTGCCGAGGGTCGTGAGGATCGTGAGACCCCCCTGACCGTGCGCCGCGCCGAAGCGCAGTTCGGCGACGCCTGCGACGTCGGCGTCGTTCGCGAAGTGGATCTCGCGGCCGAGGCCGTCCTCGAAGAACTTCTCGGCCTCGAAGTCGATCCACCGGTCGGACACGTTCGCCGCCGACAGGGTGCGGCCGTGCTTGACGATCGCCGGGAAGGCCACACCGAGGGGCACATCGGCATCCGACACGTGCAGCCGCTCCAGGACGAGGTGGACCGCCGCGAGCACGTCCTTCGGCTCCGCACCCCGCGGGGTCGGGACCTTCACACGGTCAGACAGCAGTTCGCCGTGCTCGAGATCCACCAACGCGCCCTTGATGCCGGTTCCGCCGATGTCGATGCCGACCGCGCGAGCCCCCTGTGATGTCATGTGCCCAGCCTAGCCAGCAGGCGGCCCGTCATCAGTAGGATCGGAGGCGTCGGGACGACGATGCCCCCGGATGGGAGGACCCTGTGACTTCGGACAGTGAGAAGTACTGGTACAACATGACCACCGGCGAGGTCGAGTTCGGCTACGCCTCGCCCGCGATCGACCGGGCGGGCCCGTTCGACACGGCCGAGGAGGCCGCACGCGCACCCGAGATCCTGCGCGAGCGCGCCCGGGCGTGGGCCGAAGAGGACGCGCAGGAGGACTGACCTCCCCTCGCACGCGTGTGCGGCGGGGACGGGTGCGCGCGGCGAGTAGTCTGGCGGGAGCCGATGCGGCTCGAGAGAGGATGCGATGGACAAGCAGCGGGACTTCGTGCTCCGGACGATCGAGGAGCGAGGCGTCAAGTTCGTGCGTCTGTGGTTCACGGACGTGACGGGCACGCTCAAGTCGGTCGCCATCGCCCCCGCCGAGGTCGAGGGCGCCTTCACCGAGGGGCTGGGCTTCGACGGCTCCGCGATCGAGGGTCTCACGAGGTCCTACGAGTCGGACCTGCTGGCCCACCCGGACCCGACGACGTTCCAGACCCTCCCGTGGCGCGGCGAGATCGACCCGACCGCGCGCATGTTCTGCGACATCACGACGCCCGACGGCCAGCCCGCGGTGGCCGATCCGCGCAACGTCCTCAAGCGCGCGCTGGCGAAGGCCGCGGACGCGGGGTTCACGTTCTACACGCATCCCGAGATCGAGTTCTATCTGCTGAAGTCCTCGCAGTACGGCCCCGAGGGGCCGATCCCCGTGGACTCCGCGGGCTACTTCGACAACGTCCCCGGCGGGACGGCCCATGACTTCCGGCGCCGCTCGGTGCGGATGCTCGAGGATCTGGGCATCTCGGTCGAGTTCAGCCACCACGAGGGCGGGCCCGGCCAGAACGAGATCGACCTGCGGTACGCCGACGCCCTGGCGACGGCCGACAACATCATGACGTTCCGCACCGTCATCAAGGAGGTGGCGATCGAGCAGGGCGTCTACGCGACCTTCATGCCCAAGCCTCTGAGCGGCCAGCCCGGCAGCGGGATGCACACCCACATGTCGCTGTTCGAGGCCGACGTCAACGCCTTCTACGAGGAGGGCGCGCAGTACCAGCTGTCGAAGGTCGGCCGTCAGTTCATCGCCGGCCTGCTGCGGCACGCCAACGAGATCGCCGCGGTCACGAACCAGTTCGTCAACTCGTACAAGCGCATCTGGGGCGGCGACGAGGCGCCGAGCTTCATCTGCTGGGGTCACAACAACCGCTCCGCGCTGGTGCGGGTGCCGCTCTACAAGCCCAACAAGGGCCAGTCGTCGCGGGTCGAGTACCGCGGCCTGGACTCGGCCGCGAACCCGTACCTCGCCTACGCGCTCATGCTCGCCGCGGGGCTGAAGGGCATCGAGGAGGAGTACGAGCTGCCGCTCGAGGCCGAGGACAACGTGTGGTCCCTCACGGACTCGGAGCGTCGCGCGCTCGGCTACGCTCCGCTGCCCGCGAGCCTCGACCACGCGCTGGAGTTCATGGAGGAGTCCGAGCTCGTCGCCGAGACGCTGGGCGAGCAGGTGTTCAACCACGTGCTGCTCAACAAGCGCCGCGAATGGCAGCAGTACCGCTCTCAGGTCACCCCCTTCGAACTGAAGAGCAACCTCGAGATGCTCTGACCGCCGGCACATGACTGCCAGCGATCGCTCCTCGTCGCTCACACGGCTCGCGCGGCTGGGCTTCAGCCGCCTGGCCGAGGCCGACGGTCTGCTCACCGAGCTCTCCGACGCGACCGGCGTCGGACGCGACATGCTGTGCGAGCACTCCCCGACGGCCGCCGACCCCGACGCGGCGCTGATCGCGCTCGAACGGATCGTCCGACGTGATCCTCGCGCGCTCGCGCCGCTGGGGTCCGACGACGACGCGTGGCGGGCGCTCTGGGCACTGCTGGGCGCCTCGACGGGGTTCGCCGACTTCTATGTGCGGCATCCGGAGGAGATCGCCGACATCGTCGTGCGGGGGCGCTACCTGCCGACGGGCGACGAGCTGCGCGAGACCCTGCTCGAAGCGGTGGACGACGAGGACGGCTTCGCCGCCGACGGGGGAGAGGCGTCTTGGATCGCACTGCGGGTGCGCTACCGGCGCATGCTGGCGCGCATCGCGGCCTACGACCTGCTGGAGCCGTCGGCGGTCGATGCGCTGCCGGCCGTCGCCGCCGCGCTGGCGGATGCCGCCGCCGCCGCGCTCGAGGCGTCGCTGAGCGTCGCGCGCACGCGTGTCACGCGCGGCGGAGCGGGCGCGGGGCTGTTCCCCCGCGAGGAGGTCGCGGCGACGAGGCTCGCCGTCATCGGCATGGGCAAGACCGGCGCGCGCGAGCTGAACTACGTCAGCGACGTCGACGTGATCTTCGTGGCCGACGCAGATCCGGAGGCGACCGTCGACCCGGGCGAATCGCGGGTGGTGGACATCGCCACGCGGCTCGCGGTCCAGCTGATGCGGGGCATCTCGGAGGTCGAGGTGGAACCGCCGCTCTGGGAGGTCGACGCGAACCTGCGCCCCGAGGGCAAGCAGGGCGCGCTGGTGCGCACCCTGGACTCCCACCTGTCGTACTACGAGCGGTGGGCCAAGAGCTGGGAGTTCCAGGCGCTCCTGAAGGCCCGCCCGATCGCAGGCAGCCGCGAGCTCGGCGACGCATATGTCGCGGCCGTCCAGCCGAAGGTGTGGACGAGCGCCGCGCGGGAGAACTTCGTCGACTCGGTTCAGCGCATGCGCGAGCGCGTCACCGAGCACATTCCGGCCGCCGACGTGCCGTACCAGATCAAGCTCGGTCCGGGCGGCATCCGCGACATCGAGTTCACCGTGCAGCTGCTGCAGCTCGTCCACGGGCTCACCGACGAGGACATCCGCCAGCGGGGCACCCTCGACGCGCTGGACGCCCTCGTCGCCCAGGGGTACATCGGACGCGCCGAGGCGTCCGCGTTCTCGGACCACTATCGCGTGCTGCGGGTGCTCGAGCATCGCGTGCAGCTGCGCGGGCTCCGCCGCACGCACCTCATGCCCGCCAAGCCCGAGGACAGACGGATCCTCGCCCGCGCGACCGGACTGGCGTCCTCGGGCGACGCCGTGTGGGAGCTGTGGGAGCGCACCAAGCGCGACGTCCGCGAGATCCACGTGCGGCTGTTCTACCGCCCCCTGCTGGCGGCTGTGGCCTCGCTCCCCGAAGAGGAGCGCGTGATCTCGCCCGAGCAGGCGCACGACCGCCTCGCGGCCATCGGCTTCACCGATCCGGCCGGCGCGCTGCGGCACATCGGCGCGCTCACGAGCGGCATCAGCCGCAAGGTGGTCATCCAGCGGCACCTGATGCCGGTGATGATCCGATGGTTCGCCGACGGCGTGGACCCCGACTACGGTCTGCTCGCGTTCCGCCGGCTCAGCGAGCGGCTGGGCGACACCCCGTGGTTCCTGCGGATGCTGCGCGACTCGTCCGGGGCGGCCGAGAGCCTCACACGCGTGCTCTCGGGCTCGCGGTACATCGGCGAGCTCATGGAGTGGATCCCGGAGTCGGCCGCGTGGCTCGATGATGAGGAGCAGCTGGTGCCGCGGACGGGTGTCGCGCTGCAGCAGGAGGCTCGTGCGATCCAGACGCGCCATCAGACGGTCGACGATGCGATGCGCGCGGTGCGCGCGCTGCGCCGTCGGGAGCTGCTGCGGACCGCGATCGCGGGCATGGTCGGCGTGGCGACCATCGAGGACGTCGCCCGTTCGCTGACGACGATCACCGAGGTCACCATCCAGGCGGCGCTGCGCGCGGTCCGCCGAGAGGTCGTCCCGCCCGAGGACGCCGAGCTCGACTTCTCGGTGATCGCGATGGGCCGCTTCGGCGGGAGTGAACTCGGATTCGGGTCGGATGCGGATGTCCTCTACGTGTACCGCGCGAACGGCGTCGATCCCGAGCGGGCCGGGCGACTCGCCACGCGCATCGTCCAGGAGCTGCGACGGCATTCCGAGGACCACCGCGTCCCGCTCGACCTGGATGCCGACCTGCGCCCCGAGGGCCGCAGCGGCCCGATGGTGCGGTCGCTCGACAGCTACACCGAGTACTACCATCGCTGGTCGCTGTCCTGGGAGGCCCAGGCGCTCCTGCGGGCGCGGGGCGCCGCCGGCAGCGTCAAGCTGATCCGCGACTTCATGGCGTTGGCCGACGAGGTGCGCTATCCGGCCGCCGCCGACCCGCAGGGACTGCGCGAGATCAAGCGCATCAAGGCGCGGGTCGAGAACGAGCGTCTGCCGCAGGGCGTCGATCCGCGACGGCATCTCAAGCTCGGCCCCGGTTCGCTCTCGGATGTCGAGTGGCTGGTGCAGATGCTCCAGCTCCAGCACGCCCACCGCATCCCCGAGATGCGGACGACCTCGACGATGGCGGCGCTGCGCGCGGCGGAGGCGGCGGGGATCGTCGCCCCCAGTGACGCGGAGCGGCTCTCCTCGGCGTGGCGCCTGGCCAGTCGCCTGCGGTCGGCGAACACCCTCCTGTCGGGGCAGACCAGCGACGTGCTGCCGACCGACAGGGTGCGGCTGGACGGCATCGGTCGCCTGCTGGAGTATCCGCCCCGCTCGGCGACGCAGGTCGAGGAGGCCTACATGGGGGCGACGCGGCGCGCACGGCGCGTCTTCGAGAAGCTCTTCTACGGCTGACGGGAACCGCTCGCCCGGCGCCGCGTGCGTCCGAGCGGGGGAGATGTCGCGCGCACGCCGAAGGGGCCCCGGTCGTGAAACCGGGGCCCCTTCGGGAGTGCTGTCGAGCGACTCAGACGCCGAAGTACAGCTCGAACTCGAACGGGTGCGGACGCTGCGCGAGCGGCTGGATCTCGTTCTCGATCTTGTACTCGATCCACGTCTCGATCAGCTCGGGCGTGAACACGTTGCCGCGCGTCAGGAACTCGTTGTCGGCGCGGAGCGCCTCGAGCGAGTCCAGAAGCGAGTTCGGCACCTGCGGGATGTTCTTGGCCTCCTCGGGCGGCAGCTCGTAGAGGTCCTTGTCCACCGGCTCGTGCGGCTCGATGCGGTTGATGATGCCGTCGATGCCGGCCATCATCTGCGCGGCGAACGCGAGGTACGGGTTGCCCGAGGCGTCGGGCGCACGGAACTCGATGCGCTTGGCCTTGGGGTTGGTGCCCGTGATCGGGATGCGGATGGCAGCCGAGCGGTTGCCGGCCGAGTACACCAGGTTGACCGGAGCCTCGAAGCCCTTCACCAGACGGTGGTAGCTGTTGAGGGTCGGGTTGGTGAACGCGAGGACGGCCGGCGCGTGCGCCAGCAGACCGCCGATGTACCAGCGGGCGAGGTCCGACAGACCGCCGTAGCCCTTCTCGTCGTAGAAGAGGGGCTTGCCGTCGAGCCACAGCGACTGGTGGGTGTGCATGCCCGAGCCGTTGTCGCCGAAGAGCGGCTTGGGCATGAAGGTCGCGACCTTGCCCCACTGCTCGGCGACGTTCTTCACGATGTACTTGAACTTCAGGATGTCGTCCGCGGCGTGGACCATCGTGTCGAACTTGTAGTTGATCTCCTGCTGGCCGCCGGTGCCCACCTCGTGGTGCGCACGCTCCAGCTCGAGGCCGCCCTCGATCAGCTTGAGGCTGATGTCGTCGCGGAGGTCCGCCGTCTTGTCGACGGGGGAGACGGGGAAGTAGCCGCCCTTGTAGGGGGTCTTGTTGGCGAGGTTGCCGCCCTCTTCCACGCGGCCGGTGTTCCAGGCGCCTTCCTCGGAGTCGACCGAGTAGAAGCTGGAGTTCTGCTTCACCTCGTAGCGGACGTCGTCGAAGATGTAGAACTCGGCCTCGGGGGCGAAGAACGCCGTGTCGGCGATGCCGGTCGAAGCGAGGTACTTCTCGGCCTTCTTCGCGACCTGGCGCGGGTCCTTCGCGTAGATCTCGCCGTTGCGCGGGTTGTAGATGTCGAAGACCATCACGAGGGTCTTCGCCTCGCGGAACGGGTCGAGGTAGGCGGTCGAGACATCCGGGATCAGCTGCATGTCCGACTCGTGGATGTTGGCGAATCCACGGATGGAGGAACCGTCGAACAGCTGTCCGACGGTGAAGAACTCCTCGTCCACGGTGGAGGCCGGGATGTTGAAGTGCTGCTGCACACCAGGGAGATCCGTGAAACGGATGTCGAGGAACTTGACGTCCTCGTCCTTGATGAACTTCAGCACCTCGGATGAATCACTGAACATGAACTCTCCAGAGGTCTGGGCATCGGGAAGTGCCGCCCGCAAAGCGAGCTTGCAGGAAACGTACCGGTGGGGCATTGCCCGACAGTGACCGGTTTGTTTCGAGCATGTTACACCGGCCTGAGTACGCTGAGGAGGTGACACAGGTCCCCCAGGATTACCCCGGAGAACGGCTCGGACTGCCTCGTGAAGGATCCGGCTCGATCGGGCGGCTCGGCCGGCGCGTCGCGGCCCTCTTCTTCGACTACGGCGCCGCGTACCTCATCTCAGGATTCTTCGGCTGGGATCCGCTGGCGATCCTCGCGATCTTCGCGATCATCCAGATCGCGTTCATCCCGACGGTCCAGGGGAGCCCCGGGCACCGGATCTTCGGACTGCGCCTGCAGCGCGTCGACGGCGGGTGGGTCGGGCTGTGGCGACCGATCGTGCGCACGGCGCTGCTGATCATCGTGATCCCCGCCGCCATCTGGGACGCGGATCAGCGCGGACTGCACGACAAGGCGGCCGGGACGGTCCTCGTCCGGGCGTGAGCGGCGAACCGGCGGCGGGGGCTCAGCGGGGACGCTGAGCGCGCACGCGCTGCGGGTCGATCCCCTTGGGGATCGGCAGCGACGTCACGGACTGCGAGACCGAGTCGATGCGCTTGATGACGGCGGCCATCGTGGCCCGGTCGATCTTCTTCGGCAGCTTCTTGATGGTCGGCGCCAGCTTCGAGATCGGGACCTCGTCCTCGCCGTGGCCGACGTACAGGACGGTGACGGGGACGCCCTGCGCGACGCGCTGGGCCTTGGATCGCTCGTCGTTCACGAGACGCGTCAGGCGTCCGCGGGCGCCTTCGCCGACGATGACGACGCCGCCGCGGCCGATCGCACGGTAGACGGCCTCCTGCGTCTTGGGGTTCACGCCCACCGGCATGTCGCTGGCCTGCCACTTGCGCCCCAGCGCCGTCGACATGACATGCCCCGCCGCCCCGGGCATGCCGTCGATCTGGCGGTACATCGCGATGGTCGACAGGCGCGTCATGATCATGGGCGAGCCGAGGATGCCGGCCATGAGGCCGGTGACGCCCCACAGGATGACGGTCCAGACCGCGACGGGCGGGATGAGGAATCCGATGCCGACGCCGGCGCCGGTGCCGAGCACGAGGATGCCCGCGAGGAGGAACGGCAGCCAGCCGAAGGTCTTCTGCGTGAAGGTGTAGAGGGTGCGGATCTGAGCGAAGAAGCCCGGCCGCTTCTCGGGTGCGGTACTGCGTGCTGCCATACCCTCCAGACTACCTTTTCCCGTCGCATCGCTGCTTCCTCCCCACAGACTCCGTGCGGCCGGATCATCCACAGGAGCACCGTGCCGGATCTCCCGCGGGCGTCAGCGCGGGACGGTGGGGGCATGACCGAGCACCCGTCTCCGCTGGCGCCCTATCGCACGCTGCGGCATCTCACGGCGGGTCGGGACGCGCCGTACGGCGGCATCCTGGTCCGGCACGGCGACGAGGACCCCTGTGTGATGGTCGATGGCCTCTCCTGCGGCGCGGACTGGCCCGGGTGGCGCGCCGAGCCGCAGGGGCACGTTCTCGCACCGGTCGACGTCGTGCGACGCGCCGGCGGTCACGACGTCGTGCTGCCGCACTGCCCCGAGACCGTCGACGGGTTCCTCGACCGGCGCGAGCGAGCCCTCCGTCCGCTCCGACTCGGGGAGGCGGTCACGCTCGCGGTCAGCGTACTGCGCGGCATCGCGGACCTCGAACCGGCTGCGCGACACGCGCGGGCGCAGTGGTGGCTCACCGCCGACGGCCGACCGGTGCTCGTCGCCGACGTCGGGGGCGCGTCGGCCCTCGACGCATGCTCCGGGCTGCTGACCAGGATCTCCCCGGACCCCGACGCCGACACCTGGTCACGGGTCCGCGCGACGCTGGGCGCCGAGCGCATCTCGGCGCGTGATCTCGACGAAGCCGAAGCCCTGCTGTTCGCGTCGGCGCCGGCGGAGCCGCTGCGAACCGACTCCCTGGAACCTCGGCTCGCGAGATCGCTGCAGACGCTCCCGGGCGGCGCCGACCCCGTCACATCCTCCGAGGACGCCGCGACCGCCGACGGCTGGCTGTCCCGTGCGGCGCGATCCGTCGACGCGGACGCCGCAGACGTCCTCTCGCGGATCACGACGGCGGTCTGGCGGTCGGCCCGCCGTGCGCCGCAGCGTCGCCGCGCATGGGCGGTGGCGACGGGAGCGGCCGCGCTCGTCCTGCTCGGCGGGCTGCTGTGGCCCGAGCCCGGAAGCGGTCGTGGCGCGGCGGACGCCCTGGAGCCGACGGTGGCCGAAAGCGGCGAGGCGGCGGTCGAAGCCGCCGACCTCGCGCCGATCGCGAGCGACGCCGACCCTCAGACGGATCTCGCGACCGCCACCCAGCGGCTGCTGGACGCGCGCATCCTGTGCGACGCGCACCCGACCTGTCTCGAGACGGTGCAGACGGACCCGTCCCGGCGGTTCGGCCCCGGGCCGGTCGACCTGGCCGGCGCCGACCGGCGGGCCGACCTGCTGGAGGACTTCGGGGATGTCGCGGTCGTCCGCATCACGGCGTCCGACGGCGCGGAGCCCGCCCAGATCGCCGTCATCGTCCGCCAGGAAGACCGATGGCTGCTGCGCGACGTTCACGACGTCGCGCAGCAGCCATCGGAGGGCTGACTCAGATGCCGAGCTGGGCGGCGAACTCCGCGTTCTCGAGGCGGGACTTGACGGCACTCAGGAAGCGCGCGGCGTCGGCGCCGTCGATGATGCGGTGGTCGTACGAGAGCGCGAGGTACACGTACGAGCGCACGGCGATGGCGTCCTGCCCGCCGACCTTCACCAGACCGGGGCGCTTCACGACCGTCCCGGTGCCGAGGATCGCCGACTGCGGGAGGAACACGACCGGCGTGTCGAACAGCGCGCCGCGCGAGCCGGTGTTGGTGAGCGTGAAGGTTCCGCCGGCGAGCTCGTCCGGCTTCAGCTTGTTGTCACGCGTGCGTGCCGCGAGGTCCGCGATCTCGTGGGCGATCTCGGCGAGGTTCTTGCTCGCGGCGTCGCGGAGGACCGGCGTGAGCAGGCCGCGCTCGGTGTCGACGGCGATGGAGAGGTTCTCGGTCGCCGGGTAGACGATCTGGTCTCCGTCGACGGTCGCGTTGATCACCGGATAGGCCTGGAGGGCCTCGGCGGCGGCGAGGGCGAAGAACGGCAGGAACGACAGCTTGTCGCCGGTCTTGGCGAGGAAGTCGGCCTTGACGCTGTCGCGGTACGCCGAGACGTTCGTCACGTCGACCTCGACCACCGTCGTCAGCTGCGCGGTGGCCTGCATCGAGGCGACGGCGCGCTCCGCCAGCACCTTGCGCAGACGCGACATCGGCTGCGTGGTGCCGCGCAGCGGCGAGACCTCGACGACCGGAGCCGCGGCGGGCGCCTCCGCGGCCGGCGCGGGCGCCTCCGCGGCCTTCAGGACGTCCTCCTTGCGGATGCGTCCCCCGACCCCGGTGCCGGTGACCGAGGCGAGGTCGACGCCCTGCTGCTGGGCGAGACGACGCACCAGCGGAGTGACGTAGGTGACCTGCTCGTCGGCGGCGGGCTCGGCGGCCGGTGCGGGCGCAGGAGCCGGTGCGGCGGCCGGAGCGGGAGCGGCGGCCGGTGCAGGGGCGGGCTCGGGCGCCGGAGCGGGCTCGGGCGCTGCCGCGGGGGCGGGCTCGGGCGCTGCCGCGGGGGCGGGCTCGGCGGGGGCGGCGGCTGCCGCGTCGCCGATGCGCGCCAGCACCGAGCCGACCGCGACCGTCTCGTCTTCGGCGACCAGGATCTCCTGCAGCGTGCCGGCGATCGGCGACGGGATCTCGGTGTCGACCTTGTCGGTCGAGATCTCCAGCAGCGGTTCGTCGACCGCGACGTCCTCGCCGACCTGCTTGAGCCAGCGGGTCACGGTGCCCTCGGTCACGGACTCGCCCAGTTCGGGGAGCACGACGTCCTTGCCGCCCGAGGCGGCGGGCGCGGCGGCGGGCGCGGGCTCCGCGGGGGCCGGCTCTGCGGCGGGTGCGGGAGCCGGCTCGGGCTCCGCGGCGGGCGCTGGAGCGGCCTCGGCGGCCGGCGCCGGAGCGGCGGCGGCCGAGCCGTCGCCGATCTTGGCGAGCACGGCGCCCACCTCGACCGTCTCGTCCTCCTGGACGAGGATCTCTTCGATCACGCCGCCGACGGGCGAGGGAATCTCGGTGTCGACCTTGTCGGTCGAGATCTCGAGCAGTCCTTCGTCGGCCTCGACGGTGTCGCCGACCTGCTTGAGCCAGCGGGTGACCGTTCCCTCGGTGACGCTCTCGCCGAGCGCGGGGAGGACCACAGAAGTGCTCATGGGGATGTCTCCTTCAGGATTCCTGATTGGTGTCTAGCTTAGTGATGCGAACGATGCCGCGACGTCACAGCGCGTGCAGGGGCTTGCCTGCCAGCGCGAGGAACGCTTCGCCGAGGGCTTCGCTCTGGGTGGGGTGTGCATGGATGAACGGTGCGATGTCCTCGGGATGGGCCTCCCACCCGATGGCGAGCTGCGCCTCCGTGATGAGTTCGCCGACGCGGTCGCCCACGAGGTGGACCCCGACGACGGGCCCGTCGACCCGGCGGACGACCTTGATGATGCCCGCCGTGCCGAGGATCTCGCTCTTGCCGTTGCCGGCGAGGTTGTACTCGTACGCGTGCACCGCGTCGGCGCCGAACGACTCCGCCGCGGCGGCCTCCGTGAGCCCGACCGAGGCGACCTCGGGGGAGCAGTATGCCACCTTCGGGATCATCTCATCGGCGACGAGCACCGGCGCGAGGCCCGCGATCTCCTCGGCGACGAAGATCCCCTGCTGGAACCCCCGGTGGGCCAGCTGGGGACCGGGGACGATGTCGCCGACGGCCCACACGTGCGCGGCGCCCGTGCGCAGCCGGTCGTCGGTGCGCACGAAGCCGCGCTCGAGCTCGATGCCGGCATCCTCGAATCCCATGCCGGCCGTGGCGGGGCCGCGCCCCACGGCCACGAGCAGCACGTCCGCCGTGAGGCTGGTGCCGTCGGCGAGCTCGACGCTCACCGCGTCCGCGGTCTGGCTCGCCGAGCCGAAGCGCACGCCGAGACGCTGCGTGATGCCCCGTCGCCGGAACGCGCGCTCCAGAGCCTTGCTCGAGGCGACGTCCTCGGCCGGGAGCAGGTGGTCGAGCGCTTCGACGATCGTGACGTCCACGCCGAAGGAGCGCCAGATGCTCGCGAACTCGACGCCGATGACGCCGCCGCCGAGGATGATCGCGCTGCGGGGGACCTCCTCGAGGTCGAGCGCGTGCTCGCTGGCGATGATGCGGCCGCCGAGCTCGAGGCCGGGCAGCGTCCTGCTGGTGGAGCCGGTCGCGAGGACCACGTCCGCGCCGGTGTAGGTGTCCTCTCCCACGCGCACCCGCGGGCCGGGCTCGAGGCGGCCCTCGCCTGCCACGACGGTGATGCCGCGCGCTTTGATGAGTCCTTCGAGGCCCTTGTGCTTCTTGTGCACGATGCCTTCGCGATACGAGCGGACCGCGGCCGCGTCCACGCCCTCGAAGGACGTGCGGATGCCGATGGCCGAGCCGTGCCGAGCCGACTCCGCAACTTCGGCCGCGTGGAGCAGCGCCTTGGTCGGGATGCACCCGCGGTGCAGGCAGGTGCCGCCGACCAGCGACTTCTCGATCAGGGCCACCGATCGCCCGAGTTCGGCCGCGCGCAGCGCCGCGGCGTACCCGCCGCTTCCCCCGCCGAGCACGACCAGGTCGAAGGCGTGATCGCTCATGCGGGGCGCTCGGTCGTGAGGAACCGGATGAGGCTGCGGACCGACGCCGCGGTCGGCCCCTTCTCGGTGTAGCCGTACGGGCCGCCCTTGTTCCAGCCCGCGCCGGCGATGTCCAGGTGCACCCACGGGATCCGCGGCGCGTCTTCGCCGTCGTCGACGCGGCCGACGAAGTGGCGCAGGAAGAGTCCCGCGAACATCGATCCGCCCGCGGTGTCGCCGATCTTGGCGTTCTGGAGGTCCGCGATGGGCGAGTCCAGCTCCTCGACCATGTGATCGGGCAGCGGCAGCTGCCACGCGAGCTCGCCGACGTCGGCGGCGGCCGCCAGATACTCGGCGACGGCCGCGTCGTCGCCCATGACGCCGGTGTGGCGCGTTCCCAGGGCGACCGTGATCGCGCCGGTCAGGGTGGCGACGTCGACGATCGCGTCCGGCTTCTCGCGGCTCGCGGCGACGAGACCGTCGGCGAGCACGAGCCGGCCCTCGGCATCCGTGTTGAGGACCTCCACGGTCGTCCCGTCGGCCATCCGCAGCACATCGCCCGGGCGGGTGGCGCGCCCGGACGGCATGTTGTCGGCGACGCACAGCCAGGCCGTGACGGCGACCGGTGCGCCCACCGAGGCGACCGCGCGCAGGACGGCCAGCACAGTGGCGGCGCCGGCCATGTCGTACTTCATGCCCACCATCGACGACGACGGCTTGAGCGAGAGACCGCCGGTGTCGAACGTGATGCCCTTGCCGACGAGCGCGACGTGGCGCGGCGCGCCCTCGGGCGCATACGCGAGACGGATCAGGCGCGGCGGGCGATCCGAGCCCTGCCCGACGCCGAGGATGCCTCCGAAGCCGCCGGCGCGCAGGGCGCTCTCGTCGTAGACCTCGACCGTCACGGGCAGTCCGTCGACGGCCTGCTCGGCGCGCACCGCGAAATCGGCCGGGCCGAGCCACTCGGCCGGGATCGACACGAGGTCCTTGACGAGCGCGACCGCGTCCGATTCGGCGCGGACGGCGTCCAGCGCGTCGGCGTCCGGGGCATCGTCGCCGTGCACCAACACGGCGGAGGCGCGGGGCTTCGGCGCCTCCGACTTGTAGCCGTCGAACCGGTAGCCGCCCAGCGCGGCTCCCTCGGCGACGGCGCGCCACAGCGCGGGCGCGGCCGGTGCGGCGACCGAGACCTTCTCGAACCCGGTGAGCGTGCGGACGGCGGCTCCGACGGCGAGGCGGACGGCCGTGGCGTCGGGGTCGGCCCCCGTGCCGACGACCGCGATGGGGAGCGTCGTGGCCTCGGGCGCGTAGACGCGCTGGAAGGACGACGGTGCGCCGGTGAACCCGGTCGCCTCGAGAGCGGCGGCCAGCCCCGGCCAGTCGGACAGGACCTCCTCGGGGATCTCGGAGAGCGGCGGCAGCGCCAGCAGGAGGGCGTCTGCGTCGGACTCTCGAATGGGCTCGGTGCGGTACTCGAGGTCGGGGAGCGACATGACTCCCATCCTAGGGACGTCGTGTTCGCTGAGAGCGGGACGTCACGCCGACCGAGGTCCGCGCCCGGCTCGTAGCATTGAAGACATGCCGTTCCCGGGACCGATCTTCGAGCGCGCGGCGACGGCTCCGCCGGTGCCGCGGGGTCTGCCGCTGGTGATCGCGCTGACCGGATTCACCGACGCGGGCAGCGCCGTGAGCCAGGTCGTGTCGTTCGTGCGCGACGATCTGGATCCGACGCCGCTGGCGGTGTTCGCCAACGACACGCTGCTGGACTACCGGGCGCGCCGCCCGATCGTCGCCTTCGACAAGGACCACCTGAGCGACTTCCGTCCCGCGCGGCTCGAGCTCTCGCTCGCGCACGACAGCGTGGGGCAGCCGTTCCTGGTGCTCGCCGGCTACGAGCCGGACTTCGCCTGGGATGCGTTCACGCAGGCCGTGCTCCAGCTGTGCGCGGAGTACGAGGTCTCGACGGTGACGTGGGTCCATGCCATCCCGATGCCGGTGCCCCACACGCGGCCGCTCGGCACCACGGTGAGCGGCACGCGCACCGAGCTCACGGCGGCGCACTCGGTGTGGCAGCCGCAGACCGAGGTCCCCGCGACCGCCGGGCACCTCATCGAGTACCGGCTCGCGGCCTCGAGCACGCCGGTGGCCTCGTTCGTCCTGCTCGTGCCCCATTACCTCGCCGACACGGAGTACCCGGCGGCCGCTCTGGCGGCGCTGGACTCGCTCACCGCGGCCACCGGCCTCGTCTTCAACGGGGACGCGCTGCGCGAAGAGAACAAGGACTACCTCACGAAGGTCGACGAGCAGGTCGTGGCCAGCGAGGAGCTCACGCGCATGGTCGAGCAGCTCGAGGAGCGCTACGACTCCTACATGGCCGGATCCACCAACGCCACGGCGATGGTGCACACCGGCGATCTTCCCAGCGCGGATGAGCTCGCCGCCGAACTCGAGCGGTTCCTGGCCACGCGGCCTTCGCCCGACGAGGACCCGTTCGGCTCCTGAGGGAATTCCGTCGACGCGCCGGGCGTTGGAAGACACAAGGCGCGCGGACGCTTCACCGTGCCCGCGCGACGAGTATGCGATAATGGACGCTCTGACCCGTTGTCAACCGTGTCGTGACCGCTTCGTGCGGCTCGGGGGGACTTGACAAGGGTCTTACTAGTGTCCGAAGACGACCGGCGAGGGTTCGGGAACCGTCGGTGAAAGGCGAGACGTGACTCCAGGCACGAACACCAAGGCACGCACAGCGGCAGCGAAGGACACCGAGACGGACGACGTCGAGGCGACCGAGACGACGACGACGGCCAAGAAGGCGCCGGCCGCCACGTCGGGGACTGCCAAGAAGGCGCCCGCGCGCAAGGCCAAGGCGTCTCCGAAGACGGCCGCCAAGAAGAAGAAGAGCGACGCCGAGGACGAGGACGACGAAGTCGGCGTCGAGGCCGCCGACGCCGCCGAGGGCGACTCGAGCGACGCCGGAAAGGGCGGCGCCAAGGGCTCGTCCGACGATGACGACGACGACAGCGCCCCGAAGCCGGCGGTCGAGCCGCTTCCGACCGGCGCGATCGTCATCCGCTCGGGCGACGAGGACGAGGTCCCCGTCTACTCCACGACCATCACCGGCGCCACGGCCGACCCGGTCAAGGACTACCTGAAGCAGATCGGCAAGGTTCCGCTGCTGAACGCGGCCGAAGAGGTCGAGCTGGCGATGCGCATCGAAGCGGGCCTGTTCGCCGAGGAGAAGCTGTCGCACATGTCGGCGGCCGAGAAGTCCTCGCAGCTCGGGCTCGACCTGCAGTGGGTCGCCCGCGACGGCCAGCGCGCGAAGAGCCACCTGCTGGGCGCCAACCTGCGCCTGGTCGTGTCGCTCGCCAAGCGCTACACCGGCCGCGGCATGCAGTTCCTGGACCTCATCCAGGAGGGCAACCTGGGCCTCATCCGCGCGGTGGAGAAGTTCGACTACACCAAGGGCTTCAAGTTCTCGACGTACGCGACGTGGTGGATCCGCCAGGCGATCACCCGTGCCATGGCCGACCAGGCCCGCACCATCCGCATCCCCGTCCACATGGTCGAGGTCATCAACAAGCTCGCGCGCGTGCAGCGCCAGATGCTCCAGGACCTGGGCCGCGAGCCCACGCCCGAGGAGCTCAGCCGCGAGCTCGACATGACCCCCGAGAAGGTCATCGAGGTGCAGAAGTACGGCCGCGAGCCGATCTCGCTGCACACGCCCCTCGGCGAGGACGGCGACAGCGAGTTCGGCGACCTGATCGAGGACACCGACGCGGTGGTCCCCGCCGACGCGGTGGGCTTCACGATGCTGCAGCGCCAGCTCGAGTCGCTGCTGGACTCGCTGTCCGAGCGCGAGGCGGGCGTCATCCGCATGCGCTTCGGTCTCGGCGACGGCCAGCCCAAGACGCTGGACCAGATCGGCGACACGTTCGGCGTGACGCGCGAGCGCATCCGACAGATCGAGTCGAAGACCATGGCCAAGCTCCGTCACCCGTCGCGGTCGCAGTCGCTGCGGGACTACCTCGAGTGAGCGCGCAGGCCAACGCCGGCAAGGCGCTCGAGATCCAGGTCGACGGCTCGTCGTACCAGCGCATTCCGATCCGCACGCGGGTCGTCATGCCCGGAGACGACCTCGAGGCGTTCATCACCGACTACGCTCCCGCCGTCGTCCAGCCCGGCGACATCCTGTTCGTGACCGAGAAGATCGTCGCGATCACGCAGGGCCGCTCGTACCTCGTGGAGGAGATCCAGCCCCGCAAGCTCGCGTTCTTCCTGTCGAAGTACGTCACGCGCACGCCGTACGGCATCGGCCTCGGCATGCCCGAGACGATGGAGATGGCGCTGCGCGAGTGCGGCACGCCCCGCATCCTGTTCGCCGCGGCGGTCTCGGCCGTCACCAAGGCATTCGGCCGCAAGGGCGACTTCTACCGCATCGCCGGCGACAAGGCGCGCGCCATCGACGGCCCCACCAGCGGCACCATCCCGCCGTACAACAAGGCGGTCGTGCTGGGCCCGAGCAAGCCGCGCGAGGTCGCACGACACCTGCAGACGCTGCTCGCGAGCGGCGTCGAGGTGGCGGTCGTGGACATCAACGACCTCGGCGGCAACATCCTCGGCTCGACGCTCGACGCGGCGGGGGAGAAGCGCCTGGTCCAGATCCTGGGCGACAACCCGCTCGGCCAGGGCCACCAGTCGACGCCCCTCGGCGTCGTCCGCCCCGCCTGACAACTCAGACGATGCAGCCCCGGTCCCGCTTCGGCGGGCCGGGGCTGTTTCGCGTCGATGCTCAGAACCCGATGGCGTCGCGGTAGCGCTGCTTGTGCCCGGTGCGGATGCCGGTGACGCTGGGCTTGTTCTCGTAGACGCCCGCGCCCCAGTTGCCCTCGACGAGCACGGGGCCGTCCGGCGTCACGACGATGTCCCAGCCGACGTACTGCACCTGCGGGACGACGCGCGCGACCTCATCGACGAACGCCGTGACCTCGTCGACCATGGGCAGCTGGAAGTCGGCGATGCGCAGTCCCGAGTCCGGGTGCACCTCGTGGACGTGGGCGTGGGAGTCGTAGCCCGGGCCGACCGCGTGGCCGTTCTCGTCGAGCATCGTGTAGAACCCGCCGAACGTCATCTGGTCGCTGACCTCACCGCGGCCGAACTTCTGCGCCATGGCGAGGATGTGGGTCTTCTCACCGTCGAAGAACGCCGTCACGCGGGTCGTGTTGACCGTCCCCGGGCACACCGCCGCGAGATCGGCGTGCTGGCGGATGACCTCTTCGATGAGGAGCTCCCCGCGCTCGAGGAGCCCACGGTGGAAGGCGTCCCAGTCGTCGATCTCTGCCGCGTGGTAGCGGTGCACACCCGTTCCCGCCTGACCGATGGGCTCCTTGGTCACGACGGTGCCCAGACGCTCCACGAAGGCGCGCACGGCGTCGGCGTTGCCCTCCTCGACGACCATCCAGTCCCGGCGGAGGAATTCCGAGAACTCGCGGTCGAACGCGAGCTTGTCGTGGAAGATGTGCCGGTAGGCGGGGTCGTCGAACCTCTGGGACAGCTCGTTCGAGACCGGGTGCGTCATGTAGGTGGCGCGCTCGGCGGCGCTGAGGATGGCGAAGTCGTAGTCGACGTAGTCCTGGAACCCGACCTGACGGAACCCGGCCGACCAGAGCATGTCGACGAGGACCGCCGCCATCCACTTGCCGTGCTGCTCGCTGGTCTCCTTCGCACGCTCCCACACCGAGCCGACGTCGATGCGGCGGGCGCGTGCGGCCAGGTAGCGGAGGCGGGGAGCGAGGCCGAGCGTGGGCATGGGTCTCCAAAGTCGAGGATGGGGGACCCGGATAGTCTAGGGGGCGTGACTGCGGCGAACCTCGGCGGACGACTGCGCGCCGGAGGCAGCGCTCCCCGCGCGGTCGTGTCGCGCGGAGCCCTCGCGCACAACGCCGGGCTGGCCGTCGCCACCGCCGATGCAGCGCTCGTCGGCGACGTCCGGGCGGATGCCTGGGGGCATGGCGCCGTCGCCGTGGGGCGCGCCCTGCTGGCGGCGGGCGTGCCGGTGCTGCGGGTCGACGACGCGGCGGCGGCCGCCCTGTCCGCCGCAGGCGTGGCGGACGACGCCGTCTCGGCCACCGCCGAGCCGACGCTCGACCCCCGCACCGTGCTCGGGCTGCCGGGCGGCGACGCGGCCGCCGAGCCCGCCCTGACGCTGTACGGCGCCATCCTGTCGGTCAAACCGCTGCTGGCCGGCGAGGGCGTCTCGTACGGCTACCGGCATCGCGCATCGGCGGACACGACCATCGCGCTCGTGACCGGCGGCTACGCACAGGGGATCGTCCGCTCCCTGGGCGATCGCGTCGAGGTCGCCAGCCGCGCCGGCCGCCACGCCATCGTCGGGCGCGTCGCCATGGACGTCTGCGTCGTCGACATCGGCGGTGCCGACCTCTCGCGCGGGGACGAGATCGTGTTCTTCGGGGATCCGCGCGCAGCGGCGCCGTCGCTCGCGCCGTGGGAGGCCGGCTCGGGACTGTCAGCAGGCGAGATCGTCGCCGTGATCGGCGCGCGTGCGCTCAGGGAGGACGCCGCGTGAGGGCGGAGCTCGTCATGGACTCGGAGGCGTTCGTCGCGAACCTGGCGGCGATCCGCGCACGCGTGGCGCCCGCGCAGCACATGCTCGTGGTGAAGGACGACGCCTACGGCCACGGCCTTTCCGCGACCGCCGAGCGCGCCTGGGCGGCCGGGATCCGCAGCTTCGGCGCCTTCGACGTGCGCACCGGTGCGGCGGTGCGGGCGGCGGTCGGCGAACAGGCCTCCATCTTCGTGTGGATCGTGGGCACGGCGACGGAGGCTGCCGACGCGATCGCGGCGGGCCTCGAGATCGGCGTCGGCGACGCGCTGCTGCTCGAGGACGTCGCCGACGCCGCGCGGCGCGACGGCCGTGCGGCCCGGATCCATCTGAAGGCCGACACCGGCCTTCACCGCAACGGCGTGCGCCCCGAGGACTGGGATGGCTTCGTCCGCCGGGCGCGCGACCTGGAGCGCCAGGGGGTCCTCGAGGTCGTCGGCGTGTGGAGTCATATCGCCGAGGCGTCGGACGCGGAGGACGACGCGGCGCGCGACCGGTTCGACGTCGCCGTGGCCCGCGCACGCGATGCCGGTCTGGCGCCGCGCGTGCGGCACCTGGCCGCCAGCGCGGCCTCGTTCGCGCGCCCCGGGTTCCGCTACGACATGGTGCGGGTGGGCGCGTTCGCCTACGGCATCCGTCCGGCGGGGGGACCGGGGTCCGCCGACCTCGGCATCCGGCCGATCGCGAGCCTGCGGGCGCCGATTCTGCGCGTCTCGGGCGATCAGGCGATCGCGGCCGTCGGCTCCCTCGACGGGCTGCCGTCGTCGCTCGCGGGTCTCGTCGAGGTCGGGACGCCCGGAGGCAGTCGTTCCCTCCTGGGTATCGGCGCCTACGAGTCGGCCGTGCAGTCGTGGCCGGATGCACGCCCCGGCGACGTCGTCACGGTGTTCGGTCCCGGCGGCAGCGGCGAGGGATCGCCGACCGATCTCGCCGAGGCGATCGACACGATCGGCGAGGAGATCGCGGTCCGGGTGTCACCCGGGATCCCGCGGCGCTGGAACTGAGGCCGGGCGCCCGGGGCGTCAGACGTCGTCGGCCAGGCGCGCGGTCTCGTCGTGCCACGTGGAGGCGACAGCGCGGAGCTTCTCCTCGTACTTGCGGCCGTGGTGCGCGCAGAAGAGCAGCTCGCTGCCGTTGACCTCGGCGGCGATGTACGCCTGCGCTCCGCAGGAGTCGCACCGGTCGACGGCGGTGAGGCGGTACTCGATGAGGGCCGCGGGCTCGGCGGTCGTGGAAATCGTGGTCATGTCTGCCTCCTCGTTCGCGATCAGGTGCTTCTTCTGGTGCTGACATGTAACCACGGGATTGTTTCGAGAATGCCGCGAACGTGTCACAGTTCGCTGACCGCGTACGCGCGAGCCGCGAAGCCGTGTCTGTGCACGGCGACGTCGGGCCCCGCGGATACTCTTGGAGATTGTGACCGCCGAATACTCCGCTCATCACCTGCAGGTCCTCGAGGGCCTCGAGGCGGTGCGCAAGCGCCCGGGCATGTACATCGGCTCCACGGACTCCCGCGGCCTCATGCACTGCCTGTGGGAGATCTTCGACAACTCCGTCGACGAGGCACTGGCCGGTCACGGCTCGCGCATCGACATCGTGCTGCACCCCGACGGCAGCGTCGAGGTCCGCGACCGCGCGCGCGGCATCCCCGTCGACGTCGAGCCGCGCACGGGACTCTCGGGTGTCGAGGTCGTCTTCACCAAGCTCCACGCCGGCGGCAAGTTCGGCGGCGGCTCGTACGCAGCCTCGGGCGGACTGCACGGCGTGGGCGCATCGGTCGTCAACGCGCTGTCCGAGCGCCTCGACGTCGAGGTCGACCGCGGCGGCAAGACGTGGGCGATGTCGTTCCACCGCGGCGAGCCGGGCGTCTTCGCGAACGGCGCGCCGGATTCCGCGTTCACCCCGTTCGAGAGCAGCAGCGAGCTGCGTCAGATCGGCCGAGCACCCAAGGGCGTCACCGGGACCCGCATCCGCTACTGGGCCGACCCGCAGATCTTCACCAAGGACGCCGCCTTCCAGGCGCAGGAGCTCGAGCAGCGCGCACGCCAGACGGCGTTCCTCGTGCCGGGGCTCGAGGTCGTCATCACCGATCAGCGCGGCGACGAGCCCGTCGAGACCACGTACAAGTACGACGGCGGCATCTCGGAGTTCGCCGAGTTCCTCGCGCCCGACGCGCCCGTGACCGACACCTGGCGCCTGGACGGCAGCGGCACGTTCACCGAGACGGTCCCGGTGCTGCAGCCCAGTGGCGCCATGGTGCCGACCGAGGTCGAGCGGGAGTGCCACGTCGACGTCGCCGTGCGGTGGGGGACCGGCTACGAGACGGTCGGGCGATCGTTCGTCAACATCATCGCGACGCCCAAGGGCGGCACCCATCAGCAGGGGTTCGAGCAGGGACTCATGAAGGTCCTGCGGGCGCAGGTCGAGCAGAACGCGCGCAAGCTCAAGGTCGGTAACGACAAGCTCGAGAAGGACGACATGCTCGCCGGGCTCACCGTCGTGCTCACGGTACGTCTGGCCGAGCCGCAGTTCGAGGGTCAGACGAAGGAGGTGCTCGGCACGCCCGCGGTGCGCCAGATCGTGTCGAGCGTCGTCTCGAAGGAGCTCGCCGCGCGCTTCGCCTCCACCAAGCGCGACGACAAGTCGCAGACGACGCAGCTGCTCGAGAAGGTCGTCTCCGAGATGAAGGCGCGCGTCTCGGCGCGCGCCCACAAGGAGACCCAGCGGCGCAAGAACGCCCTGGAGTCCTCGACCCTGCCCGCCAAGCTCGTGGACTGCCGCTCGAACGACGTCGCCGATTCCGAGCTGTTCATCGTCGAGGGCGACTCGGCCCTCGGCACCGCCAAGCTCGCCCGCAACAGCGAGTATCAGGCGCTGCTGCCGATCCGCGGCAAGATCCTCAACGTCCAGAAGGCCTCGATCAGCGACATGCTGTCGAACGCCGAGTGCGCCTCGATCATCCAGGTGATCGGCGCCGGCTCCGGACGGTCGTTCGACATCGACGCGGCCCGCTACGGCAAGGTCATCCTCATGAGCGACGCCGACGTCGACGGCGCCCACATCCGCACGCTGCTGCTGACCCTGTTCTTCCGGTACATGCGCCCGCTGATCGAAGAGGGACGCGTGTTCGCGGCCGTGCCGCCGCTGCATCGCGTCGTGGTGATCAACCCCGGCTCCAAGCCGAACGAGACGATCTACACGTACAGCGAGAAGGAGCTGCACGCCCTGCTGGCCAAGCTCACGAAGGCCGGCAAGCGCTGGCAGGAGCCCATCCAGCGCTACAAGGGCCTCGGCGAGATGGACGCCGAGCAGCTCGCGGGCACGACCATGGACCGCGCCGGCCGTCTGCTGCGCCGCGTGCGCGTGTCGGATGCCGAGGCCGCGTCCGGCGTCTTCGAACTCCTCATGGGCAACGAGGTGGCGCCCCGACGCGAATTCATCATCGACGCGTCCGATCGCCTCGCTCGCGAGCGCATCGACGCCTGACGCGGGCGCCGAGCGGATCGACGCCGCGCGCGGGGCGCTCCGACGTCAGCGGACGACGGTGCCGACCGATCCGATGACCGCGTCGACCGGCTGACCGGACGCATCCCGCTTGGCGCCGCCTTCGGGCAGCTTGCGGGTCGCGCCGTCGGCTCCCACAGCACGGGGGTCGGTGCCCACCCACGCTAGCGTGAGGGCGTCCTCACCCTTCAGGAAGCGCTGTGCCCGCACGCCGCCGGTCGCGCGTCCCTTGACGGGGTACTCCGCGAAGTCCGAGACCTTCGCCGAGCCGGCATCGGCGCCCGAGAGCGCTTCGGACGCGCCGGCGACGGTGATGACGACGGCATCCTCGGCACCCCCCGCGACGACGCCGAAGAAGATCGCGCTCTGGCCCGTCGTCACCCGGATGCCGGCCATGCCGCCGGCGGCGCGGCCCTGCGGCCGGACGGCGTCCGCGCCGAAGCGGAGCAGCTGCGCGTCGGTCGTGACGAACACCAGCTCGCTGTCGTCGGGAGCCGGTGCCGCACCGACGACGCGGTCGCCGGGCTTGAGCGCGATGATCTCGACGTCGTGCTTGGCCGCGAGCTCGGTGGCCGAGACGCGCTTGACGACGCCCTGCGCCGTGCCGAGCGCGATCGGAGGAGACTGCTCGAGGGGCACGAGCGCGACGACGTGCTCGCCCTTGTCGAGGGCGAGGTACTGGTCGACGCGGGTTCCCGCAGCCGGCTGCACCGAGTTGCCGGGCACGGAGGGCAGGTCGACGGGAGAGAACCGCACCAGGCGGCCGGCGCTCGTGACCGCCGCGAGCTCGCCGCGCGTGGTCGTGTCGACCGAGGACCGGATGGCGTCGTGCTTCGCGCGGCGCGTCGGCGTGACGATCCCGCCGGTCGGGTCGTCCGCCGACAGCTCGGCGCGCACCATGCGTCCCGTCGACGACAGGAACACGCGACACGGCGCATCCGCGATCTGCAGGTCGGGCGCCTGCTTCGAGCGCGACGAGCGCGCCTGCACCGGGCCGCCGTTGAGCAGCAGGGTGCGACGAGGGGTCCCGAACGCCTCGGCGGCCGCGTCGAGCTCGGTGGCGACCTGCGCGCGCAGCAGCGCGTCGCTGGCGAGGAGCTCGCGCAGCGCCGCGATCTCGGCCTGCAGGGTATCGCGCTCCTTCTCCAGCTCGATGCGGGAGAACTTCGTCAGGCGTCGCAGGCGCAGTTCGAGGATGTACTCCGACTGGGCCTGGGAGAGGTCGAAGACGTCCATGAGCCGCGTGCGGGCCTGGTCGCTGTCGTCCGAGGTGCGGATGACCTGTATCACCTCGTCGATGTCGAGGATCGCGATGAGCAGCCCCTCCACGAGGTGGAGCCGCTCGGTGCGGCGGGCCAGCCGGAACTCGCTGCGGCGCGTGACGACGCGCAGGCGGTGGCCGAGGTAGACCTGCAGCATCTCCTTGAGCCCGAGGGTCTGCGGCTGACCGTCGACGAGGGCGACGTTGTTGATGCCGAACGAGTCCTCGAGCGGGGTCACCCGGTACAGCTGCTGGAGCACGGCCTGCGGGTCGAACCCGGTCTTGATGCCGATCACCAGGCGCAGACCCTGGCGGCGGTCGGTCAGATCGGTGACATCGGCGATGCCCTGCAGCTTCTTCGCGCCGACGGCGTCCTTGATCTTCTCGATGATGCGCTCGGGCCCCACCAGATAGGGGAGCTCGGTGACGATCAGGCCGGTGCGGCGGGGCCCGATGGGCTCGATCGAGACCTTGGCGCGCGTCCGGAAGACGCCGCGGCCGCGGGCATAGGCGTCCTTGATGCCGTCGAGGCCCACGATGATGCCGCCCGAGGGCAGATCGGGCCCCGGCACGAACTCCATGAGCTCCTCGAGCGTCGCCTCGGGGTTCTCGAGGAGGTGCGTCGCGGCCGCGACCACCTCGTTGAGGTTGTGCGGCGCCATGTTCGTGGCCATGCCGACCGCGATGCCCGAGGCGCCGTTGACCAGGAGGTTGGGGAAGGCCGCCGGCAGCACTTCGGGCTGCTGGAACTGGCCGTCGTAGTTCGGGATGAAGTCGACGACGTCCTCGTCGAGGTTCTCGGTCAGCGCGAGCGCGGGCGGAGCCAGGCGCGCCTCGGTGTACCGCGCGGCGGCGGGACCGTCGTCGAGCGAGCCGAAGTTGCCGTGGCCGTCCACGAGCGGCACCCGCAGTGAGAACGGCTGCGCCAGGCGCACGAGGGCGTCGTAGATCGCCGCGTCGCCGTGCGGATGGAGCTTTCCCATCACCTCGCCGACGACGCGCGCGCTCTTGACGTGTCCGCGATCGGGGCGCAGCCCCATCTCGGCCATCTGGAACAGGATGCGGCGCTGCACGGGCTTGAGCCCGTCGCGCGCGTCGGGCAGAGCGCGCGAGTAGATGACCGAGTAGGCGTACTCGAGGAACGACCCCTGCATCTCTGTCGAGACGTCGACGTCTTCGATGCGGCCGTGGTCTGCGGCGGAGGAGTCTGTGCGGGATGCGGGCATGACGATGTGGTGGCCTCGTGATACGGCGGGCGGGAGGGGGCCGGAGTGCGATGTGCGAGACTGGCCCGGATGTCCCTCAGCCTACCTGCGGACCCGGCGCGAGCCCGGAGCCTCACCGACGTGGCGTCGCAGATGATCGCCGCGCTCGACGGACGCTCGGAGTGGTTCTCGCCGGCGCGGAGCGTCATCGCCTTCGTGATCGACGGCCTCGGAGCGCGCAACCTGAGCGCGCGTGCGGGGCACGCGCGCTTCCTCGCGCGCGCCGGCTCCAAGCGGGACGTCGCGTGCACCGTCTTCCCGTCGACCACGGCGAGCGCGCTGACGAGCCTGCTGACGACCTCGCCGGTGGGACGGCACGGCATCGTCGGCTACCGGGCGCTCGTCCCCGGCTCCGGCGACGTCGTCAACCAGCTCCGCGGGTGGGACGCCGGCGAGCTCGCGGACGAGTGGCAGCGCGCCGCGCCGATCACGGCGGGCGAGCGCCGGTGCTTCGCCGTGAGCAAGGAGGAGTACGCGGGGACGGGGTTCACGCGGGTGACGCTCGTCGGCGCCGAGTTCCACGGAGCCGACGACCTCGGTGAACGCGTGCGCCTGGCGGCGGATCTCGCATCGCGGCATCCGGGCTCGTTCACGTATCTGTACGCACCGGAGCTCGACGCGATCGGGCACCGGCGCGGCTGGGAGTCGGACGACTGGGTGGGCATGCTCGAGCGTGTGGACGCGGCCGTGCAGGACCTGGCCGGGTCCGCCGCCGCGGGCACCGGAATCGTCGTCACCGCCGACCACGGCATGGTCGACGTCCCGCGGCGCCGGCACGTGCTGCTGGCGGAGGGCGATGCGCTCACCGAAGGCGTGCGACACATCGGGGGAGAGCCGCGCATGCTCCACCTGTATGCGGAAGCGGATGCGGCGGGCCACGTGCTGGCGTCGTGGCGTGCCGCCGAGGGCCACCGCTCGTGGGTCCTCTCGCGCGACGAGGCGATCGGAGCCGGGCTGTTCGGCCCGCTCGTCGACGACGAGGTGTCGCACCGGATCGGCGACGTCCTCGTCGCGGCCCGCGCCGGGATCGCCTACTACGACGATCGCGTGGCGGACAAGGGACCTCAGCGCATGATCGGCCAGCACGGGTCGCTCACCGACGAGGAGCGCGTCGTCCCGCTGCTGCGCCTGGGCGCGTTCGCGACGGAGTGAGTCACTCCTCGGTGCGGGCGCCGAAGACGATCTCGTCCCACGAGGGCATCGATGTGCGCCCCTTGCGCCGTCCCGCCTCGGCCACCGCCGGCGCGGGAGGAGCCTCCTCCTCTTCGACCGGGATCTCATCGGCGGGCTCGTAGTCGGGCTCGAGGGCGTCGAACAGGGCGACCGGCGCGGGATGCCGTTCGGTCTGCTCATCCATGCCCGGGAGTGGTTCGCGCTGCCCGCGGCGCCGGCGAAGCGCTTCGAGCAGGTCGGCGGTCTCCGCAGAGGTGGACACCGGCTCCTCGCGCCGCTTGATTGCGGCCTCCTGGGCCGGTGACGGGGCCGGAACGAGCTCCGGCGCCTCGACGGCGGCCTCGGGCTCGGCGTCCCGCCGCGGGCCGAACGATCCGGTGTCGAAGCGCGAGTCGTCCTTCTGGGCGCCGTTGTCCAGCGCGCGCAGCCGCGGGATGAGCCCCTCGGGGAGCGACCCCTGACGTGAGAGCTGCACGGCGTCGGCGTTCTGAGGGGTGAGCGTGCTGCGCCGCGGCTCGAAGCCCCACCGGGCGTCGTGGTCGACGTCCGCCGAGGTGAACTCCACCTTCACGACCCAGCCGGACTGCTCCTTCCAGCTCGTCCATCGCTCGCCGATCGCGCCCGCCTCGCTCAGCTTGGTGCGGACGGCGGCGCCGAACGTCGGCTGCGAATCGGACTCGAAGTCGCCGGCTACGAGCACGGGCACCGCCAGCGCCTGTCCGACGATGTGCTCCCGCTCGGCGAGCACCGGCCCTTCGAAGCGGCGGATGTCCTCGACGCGGGCGCCCAGGAGATCGGCCACCTCCTCCGTCGACAGTCCCGCTCGGATGTGGGACTGGATGTCGCGGGGGCTCGGCCGGGGCCGGTCGGGCTCCGCGGTCTGGTCGCGGCGTGCGCGGCGAAGTTCGGCGCGGAGCACCTCGTCCAGCGACAGCGCGAACCTGTCGCCTGCCTCGTTCGCCATGACGAGACGGTCGTTCTCCGTTCCAATGAGCCTGAGCTGTTCCATGCGAACGCCTCTTTCGATCCAGCCGTCTGCGCAACATGCTGACACAGCGACACGTCCGGACCGGGAATATCCCGCGCGTGGCGCGGGTTTGGGCGGGGTGCACGCATCGACGGCGGAAATCGCATTTGCGAAAACAGGCCCGTTCGTGCAAACTATGGCCGCCCGATTCGCCGGGCACCCTGTGAGACTCCCGGAAGTAGAGACATCCACCTATGGCAACCGACTACGACGCCCCCCGCAAGTCCGAAGACGACAGCGAGTCGATCGAGGCTCTCAAGGAGCGCGTTCCCGACAAGCGCTCGGGCTCGGTGGACGTCGAGGACTCGGACAACCCCTCGGGCTTCGAGCTGCCCGGCGCGGACCTGTCCGACCTGGAACTGGATGTGGTCGTCCTGCCACCGCAGGAGGACGAGTTCACCTGCATGAACTGCTTCCTCGTGAAGCACCGCTCGCAGCTCGACCACGAGGGCTCCGACGGGCCTATCTGCTCGGAGTGCTCCGCCTGACCTGAGCGCGGCGCACCGCCGCGGCCAGCCGGTCCGGCGTGCGGGACGACAGAACCCACGCCGGAGCCGGATCCACCGGGTCGAGCACCGGGATCGAGACGATCCCGTCGATGCCGCCCCGGATCACGTGCCAGCACCGCGGGTCCAGATCCTGGCCGCGAGCGAGCCTCGCCGGCTCGCCGGCGAGCACCTGCGGGGCACCCAGCAGCGAGACCTCGATGTGCGCCCGCCCGGCCCTCAGCTCTCCCTCGGCGACCTCGAGCACCGGCGATGCCAGGACGAGCAGCGCGATGACCGCGACGCCCACGAGCGCTCCGGCGACCAGGGCCAGCGTCGTGTCGACCGGCGCGAACACCAGCGCCACCATCGGCGCGGCGCCGCCGGCGGCGGCGAGCACCCACAGCGATGGGCTCAGGCGTTCGCGGTACGTCTCTGCGTGGTCGACATGGCTCACGGTGATCTGCATTACCCTCGTGGAGTGACTGAATCGATGGACGTCCCCATTATCGCGTCCGAGGTTCCCGTGTACGCCCATCCGGGTGACGCCGGCGCGGATCTCGTCTCGGCAGAGGACGTGAGGCTCGAGCCCGGCCAGCGTGCACTGGTCGGAACCGGTGTCCGCATCGCCCTGCCCGACGGCTACGCGGCCTTCGTGGTGCCGCGCAGCGGCCTCGCCGCCAAGCACGGCATCACCATCGTCAACTCGCCGGGCACGGTCGACGCCGGATATCGCGGCGAGATCAAGGTCGCGCTGCTGAACACCGACGCCGCGCACGCCTTCGACATCGCGGTGGGCGACCGCATCGCGCAGCTGATCCTCATGCCCGTCCCGCGGGCCCGCTTCATCCCGGTCGACGAACTGCCCGACAGCACCCGAGGCGAGGGCGGCTTCGGATCGACCGGCTACCAGAAGGAAGAAGTCCAGGCATGACCGACACCACACCCGCCGGCGCGGCCGACAAGTCGGCTCCCGACGACCGCCCGACCGGGGGACCGTTCGACGAGTCCGAGGCGAACCCGGTGCGTCCCTACATCGACCTGGGCGGGATCAAGGTGCTTCCGCGCGACGGGCTGAACCTGCGGCTCGAGGTCGAGGAGCAGACCAAGCGCATCGTCGCGGTGGGTCTGGACTACGCCGGGTCCACGCTGCAGGTGCAGCCCTTCGCCGCTCCGCGCTCGAGCGGTCTGTGGCACGAGACGCGCGAGCAGATCCGCGGTCAGATCCGGCAGCAGGGCGGGCGCGTCGAGGAGCGCGAGGGGCCTCTCGGCCCCGAACTGCTCGCCGAGGTCCCGGTGGCCGCGGCCGGCGGCGGCGCCGGCACCCGCCTGGCCCGCTTCGTGGGCGTCGACGGGCCGCGCTGGTTCCTGCGCGGCGTGATCGGCGGCGCCGCGACCTCCGACGTGGAGTCGGCGGCGAAGGTCGAGGAGCTGTTCCGCTCGCTCGTGGTCGTCCGGGGCGGCTCTCCGATGCCCCCGCGCGATCTCATCCCGCTGCGGATGCCGGCGACGCCGGGATCGGCATGACCGACCCCCGGGAACCCGATCCGGAGCCCAGCGCCTCCGAGATGCTGGGTCAGGCTCTCGGCGGCGCGGCGCGGCGCGCCGGTCTGGACCCGTCGGAGGGCGCTTCGACCGGGCACGTCGTCTGGAAGGCGATGGGCGGCTGGCGCGGGGTGCTCGAGTCCGTCCTGCCCGGCCTGGTCTTCATCGTGGTGTACACGGTCACCATCGACCCGGCGACCGGCGACGGCGCGCTGTGGCTCGCGCTCGGGCTGTCGGTCGGGATCGCCGCCGTCTTCACGATCCTGCGGCTCATCGCCCGACAGCCGGCCTCGGCGGCGATCGGCGGGCTGATCGCGGTCGCGGTCGCGGCGCTGTTCGCCCTCCTCACCGGCGAGGCCAGCAACAACTTCGTCCCCGGCTTCATCACCAACGCGGTGTACGGCACGGCGTTCCTGGTGTCTGCGCTGGTCGGATGGTCGCTGATCGGCCTGGCCGGCGGGTTCCTGATGGGAGAGGGGACGGCGTGGCGGCAGGACCGGCGAAAGCGCCGTGTCTACTTCTGGCTCGCCATCGCATGGGCCGGACTGTTCGCCGCCCGTCTCGCGGTCCAGCTGCCGTTCTACTTCGCCGATGACGTGACCGCGCTGGGGACGCTGAAGCTCGTCATGGGCCTGCCGCTGTTCGCCCCGATGGTCGCGGTGACGTGGCTCGCCGCGCGCGCTCTCTACCCGCGCCGCGACACCTGATACATTTATCTCGACATCGAGATAAATTCCCGCCCCGCGGTTAGGTCCGCCTCACTAGCAGTCCGATGCGCGCGCGGGGGATGATGGGCGGAGACGGGGCCATGTCCTGTCCCGCCGCCGACGAAGGAGACACACGTGTCCAGTGTTGACAGCTTCGGTGCCAAGAGCACCCTGACGGTCGGCAGCACCGACTATGAGATCTTCCGCATCGACACGGTGCCCGGCTACGACAAGCTGCCGTTCAGCCTGAAGGTCCTGCTCGAGAACCTGCTCCGCACCGAGGACGGCGCGAACGTCACGAAGGAGCAGATCGAGGCGCTGGGATCGTGGGATCCGACGGCCGAGCCCGACACCGAGATCCAGTTCACGCCCGCACGCGTGGTCATGCAGGACTTCACGGGCGTCCCCTGCATCGTCGACCTCGCGACGATGCGCGAGGCCGTCACGGCCCTCGGCGGCGACCCGAACAAGATCAACCCGCTGTCGCCGGCCGAGATGGTCATCGACCACTCCGTCATCGCCGACCTCTTCGGCAGCGAGAACGCCCTCGAGCGCAACGTCGAGATCGAGTACCAGCGCAACGGCGAGCGGTACCAGTTCCTGCGCTGGGGTCAGACCGCGTTCGACGACTTCAAGGTCGTGCCCCCGGGGACGGGCATCGTCCACCAGGTGAACATCGAGCACCTCGCGAAGGTCATCTACGACCGCGAGGTCGGCGGAGCGCTGCGCGCGTACCCCGACACGTGCGTCGGCACCGACTCGCACACGACGATGGTCAACGGCCTGGGCGTCCTCGGCTGGGGCGTCGGCGGCATCGAGGCCGAGGCCGCGATGCTCGGCCAGCCGGTGTCGATGCTCATCCCGCGCGTGGTCGGCTTCAAGCTGACCGGCGAGATCCCGGCGGGCGTCACCGCGACCGACGTCGTCCTCACGATCACCGACATGCTGCGCAAGCACGGCGTGGTCGGCAAGTTCGTGGAGTTCTACGGCGCCGGCGTCGGGTCGGTCCCGCTCGCGAACCGCGCGACGATCGGCAACATGAGCCCCGAGTTCGGCTCGACCGCTGCGATGTTCCCCATCGACGACGTCACGCTGGAGTACCTGCGCCTCACCGGCCGCGACGAGCAGGCCGTGGCCCTCGTCGAGGAGTACGCCAAGCTGCAGTCGCTCTGGCACGACCCGTCCACCGAGCCCGTCTACAGCGAGTACATGGAGCTCGACCTCTCGACCGTCGTCCCGTCGATCGCCGGACCCAAGCGTCCCCAGGACCGCATCCTCCTCGCAGACGCGAAGACCCAGTTCAACGCGGACCTCACCAACTACGCCGACGAGGACCACGACCTGGTCGACCTGACGATCTCGGAGTCGTTCCCGGCCTCCGACCCGCCCGGACTCACGCCCGAGGACGAGCACAGCCACCACGAGCACCACCACCACTCGCACGCACCGACGACCGTGTCCAAGCCCACGCCGGTGAAGACCGCCGACGGGGCGTCGTACACGCTGAACCACGGTTCGGTGGCCCTCGCCGCGATCACCTCGTGCACCAACACCTCCAACCCCTCCGTCATGATCGCCGCCGGCCTGCTGGCCAAGAAGGCGCTCGACAAGGGCCTGAAGACGAAGCCCTGGGTCAAGACCACGCTCGGCCCCGGCTCCAAGGTCGTCACCGACTACTACGAGAAGTCGGGCCTGGACAAGGCGCTCGAGGGCCTCGGCTTCTTCACCGTCGGCTACGGCTGCACGATCTGCATCGGCAACTCCGGTCCGCTCATCGAAGAGGTCTCCACGGCGGTCAACGCCAACGACCTCGCCGTCACGGCGGTGCTCTCGGGCAACCGGAACTTCGAGGGCCGCATCAGCCCCGACGTGAAGATGAACTACCTCGCGTCGCCGCCGCTCGTGGTGGCCTACGCGCTGGCCGGCTCGATGAACTTCGACTTCGAGACCGACCCGCTCGGCACGGACGCGGACGGCAACGACGTGTTCCTCAAGGACGTGTGGCCGGGCCCCGACGAGGTGCAGGAGATCATCGACTCGTCGATCTCCCGCGAGCAGTTCATCAAGCAGTACGCGACCGTGTTCGAGGGCGACGAGCGCTGGAAGACCCTGCCCACGCCCACCGGGCCGGTCTTCGAGTGGGATGTCGACTCGACGTACGTGCGCAAGGCGCCCTACTTCGACGGCATGTCGATGGAGCTGACGCCCGTGAGCGACATCTCGGGGGCGCGCGTGATGGCGACGCTCGGCGATTCGGTCACCACCGACCACATCAGCCCGGCGGGCAACATCAAGCCCGGAACCCCCGCCGCGCAGTACCTCACCGAGCACGGCGTCGAGCGCAAGGACTTCAACTCGTACGGCTCGCGTCGCGGCAACCACGAGGTGATGATCCGCGGCACGTTCGCGAACATCCGCCTGAAGAACCTGATGGTCAGCGCGGTCAACGACGGTCAGGTCGTCGAGGGCGGCTACACGCGCGACTTCACGCAGCCGGGCGGTCCGCAGTCGTACATCTACGACGCCTGCATGAACTACGCCGCCGAGGGCACCTCTCTCGTGGTGTTCGGCGGCAAGGAGTACGGTTCGGGCTCGTCGCGCGACTGGGCCGCCAAGGGTACGAGCCTGCTGGGCGTCAAGGCCGTCATCACCGAGAGCTTCGAGCGCATCCACCGCTCGAACCTCATCGGCATGGGCGTCGTCCCGCTGCAGTTCCCCGCCGGCGAGAGCTGGGAGTCGCTGGGCCTGGACGGCACCGAGATCGTCTCGATCGCGGGTCTCGAGCAGCTGAACGAGGGCGTGACCCCGAAGACGGTCCGCGTGACCGCCGCGCCGAGCGAGTTCTCGCGCGAGGGCAAGCCGACGGTCGAGTTCGACGCGGTCGTCCGCATCGACACCCCCGGTGAGGCCGACTACTACCGCAACGGCGGCATTCTGCAGTACGTGCTGCGTTCGCTCGTCTGAATCGTCGCGAGGGCCCGGGACAGCCGTGTCCCGGGCCCTCGCGCGTTCGGCGTCGATCAGGCTCGTCGCGAAGGCCGCAGGTAGAATCGACGGACCGAGACCGCGCTCCCACTCCGACGGGGGCAGAAGGAGACTGATGGCGCTGCTGGACTCGATCGCCGGCCCTCGCGATCTGGACTCGCTGACCCTCGAGCAGCTCGACGAGCTCGCCGCCGAGATCCGCGGGTTCCTCATCGAGAACGTCGCGCGCACCGGCGGCCACCTCGGGCCGAACCTGGGCGTCGTCGAGCTCACGATCGCGCTCCACCGCGTCTTCGACTCTCCGGCCGACCCGATCATCTTCGACACGGGTCACCAGTCGTACGTGCACAAGCTGCTCACCGGACGCCAGGACTTCTCGCGCCTGCGCGCCCGCGGCGGGCTGGCCGGCTACCCGCAGCGGTCCGAGAGCGAGCACGACGTCGTCGAGTCCTCGCACGCGTCCAGCTCGCTCAGCTGGGCCGATGGCGTCTCGCGTGCCCTGACCCAGACCGGCCGCAACGACCGCCACGTCGTCGCCGTCGTCGGCGACGGCTCGCTGACGGGCGGCATGACCTGGGAGGCGCTCAACAACATCTCCGACGACAACGATCGCAACCTCGTGATCGTCGTCAACGACAACGGCCGGTCCTATGCGCCCACGATCGGGGGCATGGCGCGCTACCTCAACCGCGTCCGCACGGCCGACACGTACCGCAACCTGCGTCGCGGGTCCGCGAGCCTGTTCGCCAAGCTCGGGCCGGTCGGCCGTGCGATCTACCGGGGCGTGCGCGGCGGCACGCGCGGGTTCCTGTCGCGCTTCACCAACAACGCCGATCTGTACTCGAACCTCGACATCAAATACCTCGGCCCGATCGACGGTCACGACCTCGGCACGCTCCTGGAGACCCTCGAGCTCGCGAAGGAGTTCGGCTCGCCGGTCATCGTCCACGCCATCACCGAGAAGGGCCGCGGCTTCCAGCCGGCTCGAGACGACGAGGCCGACCAGTTCCACGCCGTCGGCAAGATCGACCCCGTCACGGGCGCGTCGCTCGGCGGCGGTGGCGGCGCGCAGGCGTGGACGGATGTGTTCGCCGACGAGCTCGTGCACGTCGGCGAGGACCGCGACGACGTCATCGCGATGACGGCGGCCATGCTTCGCCCCGTCGGTCTGCAGCCGTTCTCGGAGCGGTTCCCCGGCCGCGTCTACGACGTCGGCATCGCCGAGCAGCACGCCGCGGCTTCGGCCGCGGGCCTGGCGTTCGGCGGACTGCATCCGGTCGTGGCGATCTACGCGACGTTCATGAACCGCGCCTTCGACCAGGTGCTCATGGACGTGGCGCTGCATCGCGCGGGAGTGACGTTCGTGCTCGACCGCGCCGGCGTCACCGGGCCCGACGGCCCGAGCCACCACGGGATCTGGGATCTGGCCCTCCTGCAGCTGGTGCCGCACATCCGCATCGCAGCTCCGCGCGACGCCGCACGGCTCCGCGAGGAGCTCCGCGAAGCCGTGGCCGTCGAGGACGGACCCACGGTGGTGCGGTTCCCGAAGGGGTCCGTCGCCGCCGAGCTCCCGGCGATCGAGCGCCTCGACGACGGCACCGACGTGCTGTACCGGGCCGGAGCCGAAGACGTCCTGATCGTGGGCATCGGCTCGATGGCGCACCTTGCCGTCGACGTCGCCGAGCGCCTTCGCGCGCAGGGGATCGGCGCGACGGTCGTGGACCCGCGCTGGGCGATCCCCGTGCAGCCGGCCATCGTCTCGCTCGCAGCCGCGCATCGCCTCGTCATCACGATCGAGGACGGCATCCGCGTGGGCGGCATCGGCACGCGCGTGCGCCAGGTGCTGCGCGAGGCCGGGATCGACACCGCGGTGGACGAGCTGGGCGTGCCGGATGAGTTCATCGACCACGCCTCCCGCGACGAGATCCTCGTGGACGCCGGACTGACCGCGGCCAAGATCGCACAGGACGTCGTCGCGCAGGTGCTGGGCACGCGCATCCCGATCGCGCGTCCGACGACCGACACCGGCACGATCAGCCTCCCCGCCGCTGCAGAGGCCCGCGACACTCGACGCTGACCGCCCGCGCCCGGAGGCGGGCACGTCGCGGAAACGACAGCGGCCCCGAGCCGAAGCCCGGAGCCGCTGTCACTCGGTTGTGGGGCTCAGCCCGCCGCGATGCCGCGGATGGGCGGCTGGTGGAACGTGGCTCCGAAGACCCGCTCCGACGCGCCCTCGCGGTCGAGGTACGCCGAGGCCCCGCCGTCGATCATGGGCCATCTGCCGCCGAAGATGAGGCACAGGTCGATGTCCTCGACCTCGGGCACCACGCCCTCGTCGAGCATGATCTTCATCTCGTTCGCGAGGCCGTCCTGCACGCGGCGAAGGATCTCCTCCTCCGAGACCGGGGTCTGGCCGACGGCGCCCTTGAGCACCTTCTCGGCCGCCTTGGTCCAGCCCGTGACGCGACCCGCCTTGTCCTTCTCGACGACCTGCTCGAGCTCGGCGAGCTCGTGGAAGTTGTCCGACGAGAAGAAGCGGTCGGGGTACGCCTGAACCATGGTGTCCTGCACGTGGGCCGCGACCTTCCAGCCGACCAGGTCGATCAGCTGGAATGGCGCCATCGGCAGGCCGAGGGGCGCGTATGCCTTCTCGATCGTCAGCAGCGGCGTGCCCTCGTATAGCGCGCGAGCGGCCTCGCCGAACACCTTGGCGATGAGGCGGTTGAAGACGAAGCCCGGTGCGTCCGCGGTCAGCACTGCGCTCTTGCCGAGCGCCTTGGCGGTCACGAACGCCGTGGACAGCGCCTCGTCGGTGGTGTTCGGCGTCTTCACGATCTCGACGAGCGGCATCACCGACACCGGGTTGAAGAAGTGGAAGCCCAGGAGTCGCTCGGGGTGTGCCAGCTTCGCGCCGATCTCCTCGACGGAAAGCGACGAGGTGTTCGTGGCCAGGATCGCATCGTCGGCGATGTACTGTTCGACCTCGCCGAAGACCTGCTGCTTGACCGAGACCTCCTCGAACACCGCCTCGATGACGAAATCGCAGTCGGCGTACTCGCTCTTGTCGGTCGTGCCGCGGACGAGGGCGCGGAGCCTGTTCGCCGCGTCGCCGTCGAGGCGCCCCTTGGCCTCGAGCTTGCCGATCTCGTCGTGGATGTACGCGATGCCCTTGTCGACGCGCGTCTGATCGAGGTCGGTGATGAGGACGGGCACCTGGAGCTTGCGGACGAACAGCAGCGCGAACTGGCTCGCCATCAGGCCGGCGCCGATGATGCCGACCTTCTGCACCTTCTTGGCGAGCGCCTTGTCGGGCGCGCCGACGGGGCGCTTCGCACGCTTCTGCACCAGGTCGAAGGCGTACATCGACGCCGCGAACTGGTCCCCGGTGACGAGGTCTGCCAGCGCCTCGTCCTCGCGCGCGAAGCCCTCGGCCTTGGTGCCGCTCTTGGCCTTGTCGAGCAGGTCGAGCGCGACGTACGGCGAGAGAGGCACCGTGCCGATCTGCGACTCGAGCATGCCGCGGGCCATCTTGATCGCGATCGGCCACTTCGTCAGACGCTCGACCTTGCCCGGCGCGTTCTTGCGCTCGACCTTGACCGTGCCGCTCAGCACGCCGTCGGCCCACCGCAGCGAATCCTCGAGGTAGTTGCCCGCCGGGAAGATCGCGTCCATGATCCCGTAGTCGAACGCCTGTTGAGGCTTGAGCATCCGGTTGAACTTGAGCGGGTTGGAGATGACGACCTCGAGGGCCTTCTCGATCCCGATGAGGTTCGGCAGCAGGTAGGCGCCGCCCCAGCCGGGGATGATGCCGAGGAAGACCTCGGGGAGCCCGATCGCGGCGGCGGAGGCGTCCACCGTGCGGTAGCTGGAGTTCAGCGCGATCTCGAGGCCGCCGCCGAGCGCGAGGCCGTTGACGAACGCGAACGAGGGCACGCCGAGTTCGCCGAGGGTCCCGAGCACCTTGTGGCCGAGCTGAGCGACCAGGCGCGCGTTGTCCTTCGAGCCGACCTTCGTGATGTCGCTCAGGTCGGCGCCGGCGGCCAGGATGTACTGCTTGCCCGTGATGCCGACGGCGTCGATCTCACCGGCGGCGGCGCGGGCCTTGAGCGCGTCGAGCGTCTCGCCGAGCTCGGCCATGGTGGCGGGGCCCAGGGTGTTCGGGCGCGTGTGGTCGCGTCCGTTGTCGAGCGTGATGAGCGCGAGGGTCTTGCCCGACGGCAGACGGACGTCCCGCACGGGGGAGTGCGTGACCACTTCGTCGTCGGTGAGGGCGAGGATGGGCGAGAAGTCGATCTCGTCGTAGTTGGTCATCGTGCCGTGGCTCACTTCTTCTTCTTGCCGTTGTAGTGCGGGTTCTCCCAGATGACAGAGCCGCCCTGTCCGAGGCCGACGCACATCGCCGTCAGGCCGTAGCGGACGTCGGGGCGCTCGGCGAACTGGGCTGCGAGCTGGATCATGAGGCGCACACCGGATGCCGCGAGCGGGTGGCCGACGGCGATCGCGCCGCCCCACTGGTTGACGCGCGGATCGTCGTCGGCGATGCCGAAGTGGTCCAGGAGCGAGATGACCTGGACGGCGAAGGCCTCGTTGAGCTCGAACAGGCCGATGTCGTCGATCGTCAGGCCGGCCTTCTTCAGCGCCTTCTCGGTCGAGGGGATCGGGCCGATGCCCATGATCTCGGGCTGGACACCCGCGAACGCGTACGAGACGAGCTTCATCTTGGGCTTGAGGCCCAGTTCCTTCACGGCTCCGCCTCCGGCCAGCAGCGACATCGTCGCACCGTCGGTGAGGGGCGACGAGGTGCCGGCGGTGACGCGGCCGTGCGGACGGAACGGCGTCTTCAGACCCGCCAGATCCTCCATCGTCGTCTGCGGGCGACGACCCTCGTCCTCGGTGGCCAGGCCCCAGGCGCCGTCGGCGCCCTTGACGGCCACCGACACGAGATCGGGCTGGATCCTGCCGGCGTCGTAGGCGGCCTGCGCCTTGTGCTGGCTCAGCATGCCGAACCGGTCGGAGCGCTCCTTGGTCAGGTGCGGGAAGCGGTCGAAGAGACGCTCGGCGGTGACGCCCATGTTCAGGGCGCCGGGGTCGACCATCTTCTCGGCGACGAAGCGCGGGTTGGGGTCGGCGTTGGAGCCGATGGGGTGGCGGCCCATGTGCTCGACGCCGCCGGCGATGGCGAGGTCGTACATGCCCATGGCGATGGAGCCCGCCATCGTCGTGACGCTCGTCATGGCACCGGCGCACATGCGGTCGATCGCGAAGCCCGGCACGGTCAGCGGCAGCCCTGCGAGGATGCCGACGGTGCGGCCCAGGGTGAGGCCCTGGTCACCCGTCTGGCTGGTCGCGGCGATCGCGACGTCGTCGATGCGCTCCTTGGGAACCTCGGGATTGCGCTCCATCAGACCGATCGTCGCCTTCACGGCGAGATCATCCGATCGGGTGTTCCAGTACATGCCCTTTTCGCCGGCGCGCCCGAACGGGGTGCGCATTCCGTCGACGAAGTAGACGTCCGAAAGCTCGGCCACTCTGCCTCCAATTGTTGGGATGCCGTCAGATTAGGAAGCCGCCGACGGACGGCCGGAATCGGTTGGTCCGAACCTACGAACCTGCCTCCGACGCTTCGGAGCCGGATTGCACGGACTCCACAAAGGCGTCGGCGATCAACTGTGCAGTCTCTGAAATCTGCCACGGTCGCGCCCCGAGTTCGCCCAGCGCGGATCCGACCGATTCGGCGGTGACCGACGCCGGCGGCGCCCACGCCACACGCCTCAGCATGTCCGGCGTCAGCAGGTTCTCGGTCGGCATGGACAGCTCCGTCGCCCGCTGCTCGACGGCGGGCCGCGCGGCCTTCAGTCGGGCGTCGGCCTCGGGATTGCGGTCGGACCAGGCACGCGGCGGGGGGAGGGAGTCGCCCCCGCGCAGTCGCTCCGGTGGCAGATCGCCGCTCTCGCGTCCTTCGACGATGGCGCTCCACCAGCGCTCCAGCTCGGTGCGGCTCGCGCGGCCCGTGAATTCCTTGACGCCGGCGAGCGCCTGCTTCGACGCCGGCTCGGCCAGTACGGCGGCGACGAGCGAACGGTCCGGGACCAGGCGTCCCGGCGCGACGTCCACCTGCTGGGCCAGTTCCTCGCGCGCGGTCCACAGCGAGCGGGCGACGGCGAGGGCGCGACGGCCGCGAACGGTGTGCAGGCCGCTCAGTCGGCGCCACGGGTCCTCGCGCGGCGGCTTCGGCGGCCTCATCAGCACGTCCTGGAACTCCTGGTGCGCGAAGGAGGTCTTGCCCTGCGTCTCGAGCTCGGAGACCAGGGCGTCGCGGACGTCGACCAGATGGAGCACATCGAGTGCGGCGTACTCCAGCCAGTCCTGCGGGAGAGGCCGTGTCGACCAATCGGATGCCGAATGGGCCTTCGCCAGCGAGATGCCGAGGGTGTCCTCGACGACGGCGCCGAGACCGACGCGCTCGTGCCCCAGCAGGCGCGCGGCCAGCTCGGTGTCGAACATCTCCGTCGGCTCGAGCCCGAGCTCGCGCAGGCTCGGCAGATCCTGGCTCGCGGCGTGCAGCACCCACTCGTGCGCGCCGATGGCCTCCTGCAGCGCGCCGAACTCGCCGATCGGCGGCGGGTCGAACAGGTAGACGCCGGCATCGCGGCGGAAGACCTGGATCAGATACGCGCGCTGCGAATAGCGGAAGCCCGACGCGCGTTCGACGTCGACCGCGACGGGGCCGGTGCCCGCGGCCAGCTCCGTCGCGGCGGCCGCCAGACCGGCGGCATCCGCGATCACGGTGTACTCAGCCACGTCGCGTCCTGCGCGTACCGAGCATCTCGATTCCTTCCGAGCCGGGTGGCAGCCCGGCGAGCATGCACACGAGCTCTGCCCATGCTTTCACATGCGGGCCGATCGCACCCTCGGGCGACCAGGACGCGCGCAGCTCGAGCTGAGCCCCCTCGCCCTCCTCGGCAAGAGACCCGAACCCCTTCGACAGCGTCTTGGTCGCCGTGCCGGACGCGGAGTGGAACCCCGCCGACCGCGAGTCGAGTGCGTCCGTGAGCCACGACCAGGCGACGTCCGCGACGAGCGGGTCCACCCCGAGATCGGGCTCGAGGGGCGCCTGCGCGAAGCACACGATCCGCCATGGGCCGTTCCACGCGGTCGGCTCGTCGGGGTCGTGCAGCAGCACGAACCGTCCGGTGCCGTAGACCGACTCCTCGCCGTCCTCGGGGCGCACGTCGCCGGCGAGTGCGAGCGCGTCGGGCGCGAGGCCCGTCGGCGAGGCGATCTCGTGGACCGTGAGGTCGTCGCGGAAGACGGTGCCGCGCACCTGCTCGGCCGCAGCCGCGAACGACATCGGAGCCTGCGCGAGAGGGTGGTCGGCCACGGCGACAGACTAGAGTGGTCCGTCGATGGTCGACTCCAGGCGCGCCGGGCGGACCGGTGCCTCTCCTTCTCTCATTGCCGGGATCCGGGCTGCTCTGACGATGATCGCCGCAGCCCTCGCCGGAGCGCTCGCGGCGCTCGGCTTCGCGTCGCTGCACATGGCCCGCAAGGTGGTGACCCCCGCGACCCGTCCGGCGGACACCGAGATCCTCCGCCTCGACACCGACGCGCAGACGATCACGCTGGCGCGCACCCCCGACACGCAGCTGCCGGGACGCTACGGGCTGTTCACGACCGGGACGGCCGACTACGTCAAGCTCGGCTCGGTGGTCTCGGAGGACGCCGACTCCGTCACCCGCAAGCTCCTCACCCACGTGCCCGACACCGCGAAGCTCTCCTCGGCCGCGGCCTTCAGCGGCTGGTACTTCGACCGGCCCGAGCAGCTCCACCTCCCGTTCACTCCCGAGCTCATCGGCTCGGCGCTCGGTCCGTGCCCCGCGTGGCTGTTCCCGGCCGGGGACGGCGACGTCTGGGTCATCCAGGTCCACGGCCGCGGCGCGACGCGCGCCGAGTGCCTTCGGGCGGTGCCGGTCTTCCACGCCATGGGCATCACCTCGCTCGTGGTGTCGTACCGCAACGACGGCGAGGCGCCGCGCAGCCGCGCGGGCACGTACACGCTCGGGGCCACCGAGTGGCGCGACGTCGACGCGGCGGTGGGCTTCGCCCGTCGTCACGGGGCGAAGCGGGTCATCCTCATGGGCTGGTCCATGGGCGGTGCCGTGGCGCTGCAGCTCTCGCTCCACTCGGCGCACCGCGACACGATCGCCGGCCTCATCCTCGAGTCGCCGGTGGTCGACTGGCGCGTGGTGCTCGGCTATCAGGCGAGCATGCTGCGCGTCCCGCCGACGGTCACGTCCCTCGCGATCCGCGCGCTGAGGTCGGAGTGGGCGAGCCCCCTCGCCGGCGCCGGCGCTCCGATCCCGTTCGAGCGGCTCGACATCGTGGCGCGTGCCGGCGAGCTGCGGCATCCGATCCTCATCCTCCACAGCGACGACGACGGCTTCGTCCCCTCGGACGCCTCGCACGACCTGGTCGTCGCCCGCCCCGATCTGGTGCAGATGAAGGTGTTCGACGTCGCGCGGCACACCAAGCTGTGGAACTACGACCAGGATCGGTGGAGCGACAGCATCCGCTCGTGGGTCCAGGAGCGGGGACTGGCCGGCACGGTGGACGCGCAGCAGGCGTGAGCGTTCGCCCTCACGCGGCGCCCTTCTCGCGCGCCTGACGCTTCACACGCCGGAGCATGCCCGCCATGCCGGCCAGCCGCAGCGGCGACACGACGCGCTCGAGCCCGAGCTCCCGGGCGAACTCGTCCGGCACGGCGTCGAGCTCGGCGGGGGTCAGTCCCGCGACGCCCTCGACGAGCACGCCGGCGAACCCGCGGGTGGTCGGCGCCTGCTCGGGCGCGGTCGCGTGCAGTGCAACGCGGCCGTCGAGCCCGACGTCCACGACGATGAACACCGGCGACTGGCACTCGGCCACACGTTCGAGCAGCTCGGGGCTCTCCGCGTAGACGGCGGGCAGCGGCGGGAGACCGGCCGCGAACTCCGCGAGCAGCTGAAGGCGCTCCGGCAGCTCGAGCTCGCCGAACGCCTCGCTGATCCCGGCGAGGGATTCGGGCAGAGCGGATGCGGTCATGACGAGATCCTCGCAGAGGCGGCGGGGTCGAGCGGACGCCGGGGGCTCGCGGAGCGAATAGGCTGGACGCGGCCCCAGCCCCCGCGACATCGGGCGAGGTGCGCCCCCTCAGCGCCGGCACAGACACAGGACCACGATGACCGCGACCTCAGCACTGACCGGAATCGTCCACCTCACGGAGCGCTCGCCCGACCTCTCCGGTGCCGAGATGGTCGCAGCCCTCACGCCGCCGCCGCAGTTCGCGACCGCGTCCTTCGAGTCTTATCGGGCGGATGCCGACTTCCCCTCCCAGCAGGAGGCTAAGGATCTGCTGGTGCGGTTCGCCGGGGGAGGAGCCCCCGCGCCGCGCGGCGGACTGTTCCGCCGGCCCAAGCGAGAGCCGGCGCTCAAGCCCGGTGTCTACCTCGACGGCGGGTTCGGCGTCGGCAAGACCCACCTGCTCGCCGCCGTCTACCACGCGATGCCGGCCAGGAGGAAGTACTTCGGCTCGTTCATCGAGTACACGGCTCTCGTCGGCGCCCTCGGCTACAAGAACACCGTCGACCTCTTCCGCGGCTCCGACCTGCTGTGCATCGACGAGTTCGAGCTGGACGACCCCGGCGACACGATGGTGATGACGCGCCTGCTCGGAGAGCTCGTCGCGACGGGGACGCGCCTGGCCGCGACCAGCAACACGCCGCCGAACGCCCTCGGCGAAGGACGGTTCGCCGCACAGGACTTCCTGCGCGAGATCCACGCGATGGCCGAGAGCTTCCAGACGATCCGCATCGACGGCACGGACTACCGCCACCGCGCCGTCGACGGCCACGCCGTCGTGCTGTCGGGGGAGGCGTACGCCGAGGCGGTGGACGAGGCCAAGTCGGCGACGCTCGTGTCGGACGACGACTTCGGCATGCTGGTGTCGCACCTCGCCCGCGTGCATCCCTCGCGCTACATCCGGCTCCTGGACGGCGTGGGCGTCATCGGCCTGCGCGATGTCGCGCCCTTCGAGGACCAGTCGGCGGCGCTGCGATTCGTGGCGTTCATCGACCGCGTCTACGACGCGCAGATCCCGATCCGCGCCACCGGCGACGCGCTGGACCTCGTCTTCCCCGACGAGATGCTCTCGGGCGGCTACCGCAAGAAGTACCTGCGGGCGATCTCACGCCTCGTCGCCTCTACTCTCGCCTGAACGGCCGCGCGCAACCGGGTGCCTGGTTCACGGTTCGTTCGCGTCTGCGTGAAACCTGATGTTTACACGACGGGCGCTGACGTAACACTCCCGAAACACGACACGCACGCCGCTCGAAACTCCCGCTAGCGAAACTGGCTTGGCCCGGACAGCCGCGACCCGACTCTGCGGCGGCTTCGGCACCTCGAGTAACACGACACATGGATGAGGAATCTCATGGATAGCGGAAATCTTGCGTGGCTTATCACCGCGTCTGCGCTCGTGCTGTTGATGACGCCCGGAGTGGCGTTCTTCTACGGCGGCCTGGTGAAGGCCAAGAGCGTCGTCAGCATGATGATGATGAGCTTCGGCGCCCTGGGGCTGATCAGCGTTCTCTGGATCCTCTACGGATTCAACATGAGCGCCGTCGAGAGCACCTGGGCCTTCAGCGGCAACCCCTTCTCGGACTTCGGCATCGGCGGACTGTCCAGCGATGACTACGTGGGTGCGCTCTTCGGCGCCACCTTCGCGATCATCACCGTCGCCCTGATCTCGGGCGCGATCGCCGATCGCGCCAAGTTCGGCGCCTGGATGCTCTTCTCCGGCATCTGGGCCTCGCTGGTCTACTTCCCCGTCGCCGCCTGGGTCTGGGGCGGTGGCTGGATCTACAACCTCGGCACCGAGATGGGCTTCTCGACCGAGGTCATCGACTACGCCGGTGGTACCGCGGTGCACATCAACGCCGGTGCTGCGGCCCTCGCCCTCGCGCTCGTCCTCGGCAAGCGCATCGGCTTCCAGAAGGGCATCCAGAAGCCCCACAACGTGCCGCTCGTCCTCCTGGGCGCGTCGCTGCTGTGGTTCGGCTGGTTCGGCTTCAACGGCGGCGCCGAGGGCCTGGGCGCCCTGGGCACCGAGGACTCGGTCGTCGGCCTGATCGTCATCAACACGCTCGGCGCGACGGCTGCGGCCATCATCGGCTGGCTGGTCGTCGAGAAGCTCAAGGACGGCAAGGCCACGTCGGTCGGCGCCGCCTCGGGCGCCGTCGCCGGTCTCGTCGCCATCACCCCGGCATGTGCCAACCTGACCCCCGGCTGGGCCCTGCTGCTCGGTGTCGTGGTCGGCGCGGTCTGCGCCCTGGCGATCGAGCTCAAGTGGAAGCTCGGCTACGACGACTCGCTCGACGTCGTCGGCATCCACCTCGTCGGCGGTCTCATCGGTACCCTCTACCTCGGCTTCTTCGCCACCGAGACCGGCCTGTTCGTGGGCGGCAACTACGAACAGCTCGTGCTTCAGCTGATCGCCGCCGTCGGCGTCCTGGTCTACTCGTTCGTCGTCGCGTTCATCGTCGGCTTCGCGATCGAGAAGACCATCGGCTTCCGCATCAAGAACGAGGACGAGCTCGCCGGTGTCGACACCGTCGTGCACGGCGAGGAGGGCTACTCCCTCGCCGAGCAGAGCTGATCCTCTCTCGCAGCACGGAAGGGCGTCGTGGCTTCGGCCGCGGCGCCCTTCCGCGTGCGTGCGCGGCGATGGAGGGCGCGGCTAGTCTGTGACCGTGAAGGGACCCTGGCTGCTGCTCGGCGGACTCGTCATCGTGGCCGTGGTCTCGTGGGGCTTCACCGGTGCGGACGCCCAGCCGTTCATCCTCTACGGGGCATACATCCTCACCGCCGCCGGCCTCATCGTCACGACGCAGGAGCTCATCGCGCGCTACCGGGAGCGGCGCGACCGCGGCGGCCGCTGAGTCCCGTCGCGATCGGACGACGAAACGACGAGACCCCCGGCGAACCGGGGGTCTTGCGGTGGGCGATACCAGACTCGAACTGATGACCTCTTCCGTGTGAAGGAAGCGCGCTACCAACTGCGCCAATCGCCCGTGGCCCGCGAGGGGGCCGAGTAACGATGTTAGCGGATGCCGGGCCCTGCGACGAATCGAGATGCAGGACACGCGCGGGGCGCTGTCGGTTTTGCGGTTGCGCCGAGATCGGCTAAAGTCGATGAAGTCGCTGGGGAGACCCGGAGGCGAAAATGCGGATGTAGCGCAGTTGGTAGCGCATCACCTTGCCAAGGTGAGGGTCGCGAGTTCGAGTCTCGTCATCCGCTCGAGTGCGGGGATCGCCACACGGAGGAATCCGAAAGCCGATCACGACACGTGGTTCGAACCACACACGGTGGCGTGGCCGAGCGGCTAGGCACCGGCCTGCAAAGCCGTTTACACGGGTTCGAATCCCGTCGCCACCTCACTGACACAACTGAACAGCCCATTTTGGGCGCGATTGGCGCAGCGGTAGCGCGCTTCCCTGACACGGAAGAGGTCACTGGTTCGATCCCAGTATCGCGCACGGAACAGCCCCCGGAACCGGGGGCTTTCTCGTCGCTCGGAGCGATCCGGGCGGCACGCGGATGTAGCGCAGTTGGTAGCGCATCACCTTGCCAAGGTGAGGGTCGCGAGTTCGAGTCTCGTCATCCGCTCCATATTCCCGGGGGCTCGGACGGTCGCCTCCGCGCGCCCCTCACAGCCCCGAAGCGGCATGTCTCCGCCCCCGCGCGCGCTCACCCGCGGGATAATGGACGCGCAGTATCGGCACACGCCGACGGTCGAGGAGGACTGACATGTACACTGCACCGAATCCGTGGGAGACCACCACGCACCGCCCCGTGTCCAGTGTCGGGAACGGCTGGGGAGCCGCGATCGTGGCGACCGGCCCCGTCCACCGACCGACCCAGCCGACCTCGCGCCGCAGCATCGGCCTCCTGGGACTGCTCCGGCGCTGGGTGGACCGCTCCGCCGCGCGCCAGCTCGCCTGAGAGCCTGATCGGCCAGCGGGATCGCAGTAGCGGACCGCGCTCGCGCCGGGCACGATGGAAGCCACCGTCCGCACCGTCGCGGGGAGGGGCATGCCTGCGAAAGACAAGACCATCCGGACGATCGCGCTGCTCGGCGCGGCCGGCTCGGGGAAGACGACGCTCGTCGAAGCGATCCTCCATCGTGCAGGCAGCATCTCACGGCCGGGGAGCGTCGAGCAGGGTTCCACCGTCTCGGACCACGAGCCCGAGGAGGTCGCGCGCGGTCACTCGCTGAACCTCGCGCTCGCACCCCTCGACTGGACGGCGGAGGACGGAACCACCCACGCGCTCACCCTCGTGGACACTCCCGGTCATCCGGATTTCGTGGGCGCGGTCGACGCCGCGCTCGCGGTCGCCGACGTCGGGCTGCTCGTCCTCAGCTCGTTCGACGGCGTCGTGGCGGGGACGCACGCCGCCGCCGACGCCGCGCGCAGCGCGGGGGTGCCCCTCATCGCCGTGGTGTCCCAGGAGGATCGGGCGCGCGCCGACTTCCGGAAGGTGGTCGCCGATCTCCGCGAGCTCCTCGGAGACGTCGTGTGGCCGATCGAGTTCCCGCTCGGCGAGGAGCATGCCTTCCACGGCGTCGCGGACGTCCTCACCGAGCAGGCCCTCGAGGACGACGGTGCGGGCGGGCGCACCGTGGGGGCTCTGCCGGCGGACATGCAGCCGGAGGAGCACGACGCGCATGTCGCCGTCGTGGAGGAGATCGTGTCGCACGACGACGCGCAGCTCGAGGAGTACCTCGAGGGCCGGGAGCCCTCCGTCGGCGCCCTCCAGCGCACGTTCGCCGACGAGATCGCCGCGGGCGACGCGGTGCCCGTCGTCGTCTGCTCGGGCACCGCGGGCACGGGTGTCGATCGGCTGCTCGACCTCGTGTGCGCGCTCGCGCCGTCCGCGGCGGCACGCGATGCGCGCATCCTCGTGGGCGCGGACGGGCGCGGGGCCGAGGTGGACGTCGCCTGCGATCCCGGCGGCGACACCCTGGTTCAGGTGTTCCGGACGATCGCCGACCCGTTCGTGGGGCAGGTGTCGATGCTGAAGGTGCTGTCGGGCGTGGTGCGACCCAACGACCGGCTGCGCAACGCGACGACGGGCGTCGAGGAGCGGCTCGCCGGCCTCTTCCGGCTGCGCGGCTCGGAGCACGTGCCGGCAGCCTCCTTGCGCGCCGGCGAGGTCGGCGCGGTCGCGAAGCTCACCGGCACGCCCTCCGGATCGCTGCTGTGGTCACGATCGACGGGCGCGGCGCGTCCGCTCCCGCCGCCCGAGCGGCAGCCCCTGTTCGCCGTCAGCATCGAGCCCGAGTCGCAGTCCGACGACGCGAAGCTGTCGACGGCTCTCGCGCGCCTCGTGACGGAGGATCCGACCCTCGTCGTGGACAGGACCGGCACCGCCACGGTTCTGAGGGGCATGGGGGAGACCCACGTGGAGGTCGCGGTGGAGCGCATGGCGCGCGTGCTCGGCGTGCACGTCACGACGGGGCCGGCGCCGATCGCGTACCGTGAGCGCATCACGCGCGCGGCGACCGCCGAGGGCAAGGTGAAGAAGCAGTCCGGCGGCCACGGCCAGTTCGCGCTCGTGCAGCTGCAGGTCTCGCCGCTTCCGGCGAACGCCGGATACGAGTTCGCGAGCTCGGTGGTCGGCGGCGCGGTGCCGAAGGCCTATGTGTCCGCCGTGGAGAAGGGCGCGCTCGAAGCGCTCGAAGCCGGGGGCCCGCACGGCCACCCGGTCGTCGACGCGAGGATCGAGCTGCTCGACGGCAAGGCGCACTCCGTCGACTCGTCCGACATGGCCTTTCGCATCGCGGCCTCCCTCGCCGTCAAGTCGGCAGTGGCGGACGCGGGCACGGTCGTGCTGGAGCCGGTCTCGAGCGTCGTCGTGACGGTGCCCACCGAGCTGCAGGGCGCGGTCCTCACCGACCTCTCCGGCCGCCGCGGGCGGGTCAGCGCCACCGAGACCGTCGACGACCGCCGGGTGCGCGTGACCGCGACCGTCCCCGAGTCCGAGCTCGCACGGTACGTGCTCGATCTGCGCTCGCTCACCGCCGGGCTGGGTGAGGTCTCGATCACGCCCGACCGCTACGAGCCGATGCCGCACGCCGGCCACGATCGCGACTGAGGCCGCGCGAGCCCGCGGCGCGTGCGCGGCTCAGCGTCCCAGCGCGTAGCGGATGTACGGGAACGCGTCGACGTGCGCCCGGCGGCCGACGAAGACGTCCGCGTGGCCGTATCCCGGGATCTGGGTGAGGGAGTGCCTGCCGGGCTGCGCGTCGTCGAGGTACGCGAACGTGCGGTGCTGACTCGACGGCAGGAATGCCCGGTTCTCATCGCCGGTCAGCAGCGTGAACCGGGCATCCGTCTGCGGCGGCGCGTCGGCGATGCGGTGGGGGAGCGCCTCGTACCCGCGCACCATCACGTACCGTCCGGCACGGTGCGAGAGGGACATCTGCGCGTACCAGCTGAGCGGGATCTTCCCGAACTCGTGCTCGAGCCAGTCGTGCGTGGCGCTGTCGAGGTTCTCGTGGCGCCAGAGCGCCGGGTGGCCGGAGCCCAGAGCGAAGCTGGCCATGCTGCACCCGGGGTTCTTGCACTCCGGATGCGCCAGCCTCACCGTGTTCCTGGTGATGCGCGCGACGCCCTTCTCGGGCCCGTCGCCCCACGCGATGTCGACGTAGGGCTCGCCGGTGCGGAACATGGGCAGGAGCACATCGAGCTTCACCCGGGCGAAGAACGGCAGCACCGGATGCAGCGACACCGAATTCGCCACGACGACGTCGACCTCGGGCACGAGGCCCGCCGCGGCGGCGACGCTGAGGGCCGCCGCACCCTGGCAGTGGCCGATGACCTTCACGGTGTCGGAGCCGGTGACACCCGTGACGTGCCGAACCGCCGCGGGCACGTCGTACAGCGCGACGTCGTCGATCGTCCACGGGACCGGGGGAAGGTCGATGGAGCCGCGCCAGTTGAGCATCCAGACGTCCCAGCCGTCATCGATGAGGACGTCCACGACGGACCGGATGGCCGGCGGGCGGAACGACTCCGCCCGCATCCCCGCCCCGTGCGCGAGCAGCACCGGACCGCGAGTCGGGGCGGATGCGCCGCGCACCCGGATCAGCGTGATGATGGTGCCGTCGTCGGTCAGGACGAAGTCCACCTCGTCCCGGTGCTCGCCTCGCGACGTCGGCGACGCGGGAGCGCTCATCGGCCCGCTCCGTCCGTGTCCGTGCCGGCCCCCGCTCGCTGCGGTGCGGGCTTGAGGTACGCGTCCTTGACGGACTTGGTGAAGAAGGCGCCGAACCGGGCGATGGAGCCGAGCCCGCCCTGGCCGGCCCCCTTGAACGTCGTGAGCTGACGCGCGAAGTCCAGCGGCAGGATGCGGAGCATCCCGGCTCCCACGACCTCCCCGGACCCGTCGTCCGCGCCGGCGACCCCCGGGGCCACATGGCCCTTCATGAGGGTGATGTACAGCGTGGAGGTGTCCGTCCACACATCGAAGCCCGGATCGTCGCGCACGACCTTGAAGCCGTACATCGTCAGGGGCGTGCCCGAGGCGTCGTGGAACCACAGGCGGTAGCGCATCTCGCGCGTGTCCTCGCCGGCGTCCACGAACAGGTTCGCCCACCCGCGCACGACGGGCAGCTCACCGCCGAGCAGATCGCAGTCGACGTAGCCCTCGGCGGTCGCGGTGTGGTCTTCGCCGGAGACGAAGCGCTCGACGTCGGGGGCCGTGATGGTCAGCTTGAACATGAAGCGCTGCGCGAGCTGCCGTCCGTGCTCCCATCCCGACATCGGATCGCTGTGACCGAGCGCCAGGAAGCCCCGCATCTTCTCGGTGAACTCCATGCCGCGCCCCGAGACGGGGTCGGCGACCTCCGGTGCGGGCGGCGGCGGCGCCACCGGCGTGCCGGCGCGCCGACGCCGGGGCTTGGGCTTCTCGAGCGCGTGCTCGACGGCGCGATCGGCCATGGCCGCGATCGTCAGCGACGGGTTCGGCCCGACGGGGCCCGGCATGCCCGCGCCGTCGACGACGTACAGCCCCGGGTGCCCGAACGACTCGTTCCACGAGTCGACGACGCCCTCTCCGACATGGCGCCCCATCGGCGCCCCGCCGAGCGGGTGCACCGTGACGACGCGCTTGGTCCACCACAGCGGATTGTCGCGGAACCGGCCGCCGAGGTTCTCGGTGAGCTGGAGCATCGTCGCGCGCATGGCGTCGAAGTAGGCCGCGCTCGTCGCGGTGGTCCACTCGACGTCGAGCTCGCCGTCGGCGAGCGTGATGCGGCCGTCGGGGGTGTCGCGGCCCATGCCCAGCAGCGGCAGCGAGCTCGAGGTCAGCTGTCCCTGGCCGATGAGCCCCGCCACCTCGGCGGAGATGGTCGATTCGTTGCGCTCCGACATGCGGTACGCCATGATCTGGCGCACCACCGCCGCGGCGCGCTTGATCGACGATGTCACCTGCGCGGTCTCGATGAGCCAGTTGGTGAACTCCGGGAAGCCTGCTTCCTGAACGTAGTAGCCCCGGCCGGCTCCGGCCTCGTCCATGCCGTCGGGCTTGCGGATCGCGGTCGTGATCACGGGGCCGTGGGCGGCGTCGATCACGCGCACATGCCCGCGCTCGGTGACGGTCTTCGCATCGAAGCAGAACGTCAGCAGGTCGCCGTTGCCGCTGAACCGGCTTCCGAGAGCGCGGCCGAGCGCCGGGAGCCCGACCCGGTTGCGCAGCAGAAGGGAGGTCGTCCCGAACGTCCCGGCTCCCAGATACAGCTCTTTGCACCTGATGGTCACGGGCTCGCGCGTGCGCTTGCCGTCCGCCTCGGCCTCGGTGCCGTACTGCTGGTACCGGACCTCGTAGCCGCCGCCGTCGAGCGGCGTGATGCCGTACACATCGGCGAGCGTGCGGATGTCGGCTCCCTTGGCCGCCGCAGCAGACAGGTAGTTGTGGTCGAGGGTGTTCTTGGAGCCTTCGTTGCAGCCGATGTCGCACTCGCCGCACAGCCGGCAGGTGAGTCGCGGGACGCCGTGGATGTTGCCGTACGGGGGCTCGTCGATGATCTGCTTCTGCTCCGCGGGTGCTCCCGGGCGCGGTGAGAACGACACCGCCAGCGGTGGTGAGAACGCCTCGAGGCCGGCCGCGGCCGCGGCGTCGCGCAGGGCGCGCGACTTCGGCAGGTCGGGGTACGGGTTCGGGATGGGGTTCATCATCGCCTCGACCGCGTCGTAGTGCGGGTCGAGGTCGCCGCGCCCGATCGGCCAGTTCTCGTATCCGCCGCCGGGCAGCGGCGAATCGTGGACGAACCAGCGCTCGTCCTTGCGCAGCAGGACGTTGGCGTAGATGAGGGACCCGCCGCCCAGACCCGACGACACGATCGCCTCGATCTTGCGGAAGGAGCGGATGTCGAAGAGCCCGAACAGTTCGTCCTTGGGCTCCCAGAAGGCCCGGCTCATCTCGTACGGGTTGCGGGCGAAGCTGCCGGGCGGATAGGCCCGGCCGCGTTCGAGCACGATGACCGATCGGCCGGCGTCGGCGAGACGGTATGCGGACACGGAAGCTCCGAATCCAGAACCCACGACGACGGCGTCGACGTGCTCGGGTGTGGCTGCGTTCACGGGTGCGGCCCTCCTTCGGCGTACGGTGGTACCCGGCGAAGCACGTGGCACGAATCCCCAGCGGACGGCCCCCTGGCCCCGCGTCCGTCGATCAGTGCCTGACCTCACGCTATCCACGCACGGGGCCCCGCCGCAATGGACGTATTCGCGCGGAACCGGACACGGATGCCCGTGGCGGAATGCCGTCGCGCATCCGACGCGGGTGATGGCCCCGGCACGTGCGGCTTCACTATGATGCGGGCAGGACACTGGGGCATTCCTCAACCGAACGGAGCGGGAAGTGAGCAATCCATCGGGTTTCGGGCGGGCGCTGATCCGCTATTACAGCCGCGTCAACCGGAAGACGCCCTGGTTCCGACTGCCCTTCGTGATGAGCGTCGTCAACCTCATCGCGCTGCGGGATCAGCTGCGCGATGAGAATCTCGTCGACACGCGGACGCCGGGCGACGCGGGACGGACCCCGGGGACGACGCTGGAGGGCGCGCGGGAATCCGATCGCCGATTCCGCAACGCGGACGGCGCCTACAACGACCTGGGCGATCCCGACATGGGCCGCGCCGGAACGCGGTTCGCGCGCAACGTGTCGCTCGAGCGCGCCTGGCCCGACACCGAGCACATGCTGACGCCCAACCCGCGCGAGATCAGCCAGAAGCTCATGCGGCGCGACAGCTTCACCCCGGCGACGTCGCTGAACCTGCTCGCGGCGGCGTGGATCCAGTTCCAGACGCACGACTGGTTCGCGCACGGGCGCGAGGACGACGAGCCGCTCGAGGTGCCCCTGCCGCCCCACGACGGCTGGTTCGAGGATCCCATGCGCATCCCGCGCACCAAGCAGGACACGACCCGCACGGCCGCCGACGCCCACCTTCCGCCCACGTACATCAACAGCCAGTCGCACTGGTGGGATGCCTCGTCGATCTACGGCAGCTCCGAGACGCGTCGGAGTCAGGTGCGCAGCCACATCGGCGGCAAGCTCAAGCTTCAGGACGGCCATCTGCCGCTGGATCCGGCGTCCGGCGTGGCGATGACGGGGTTCAACGAGAACTGGTGGGTGGGGCTGGGCATGCTCCACACGCTGTTCACCCTCGAGCACAACGCGATCTGCGACGCCCTGCACCGGGAGCACCCCGACATGACCGAGGACGAGCTGTTCGGCACCGCTCAGCTCATCGTCTCGGCGCTGCTCGCGAAGATCCACACGGTGGAGTGGACGCCGGGGATCATCGCAACACCGGTGATGAACACCGCCATGCGCGCGAACTGGTGGGGTCTGGCCGGCGAGCGCGTCAGCCGCCGCTTCGGACGCCTCAGCAAGAGCGATGTGATCAGCGGCATCCCGGGGTCCGAGCACGACCACCACGGCGCGCCCTACCAGCTCACCGAGGAGTTCGCCGCGGTCTACCGTCTGCACCCGCTGCTTCCCGAGCGCCTCGACGTGCGCTCGCGCACGGACGACCGGCTCCTCGACGCCATGGACTTCGAGGAGATCGTCCTCCTCAACGCCCAGCGCGTGCTCGAGGGCGAACAGGACGTCGCCGATCTCTGGTACTCCTTCGGCACGCAGCACCCGGGGGCGGTCCAGCTGCACAACTTCCCGCGCTGGATGCAGGACATCACGCTGCCCGACGGGACGCGGCTGGATCTCGCGGCGCTCGACATCCTGCGCGACCGAGAGCGCGGCGTGCCGCGGTACAACGAGTTCCGCCGCCAGCTCCACCTGAGACCCGCCGCGACCTTCGAGGAGCTCACCGACGACCCGGTCTGGGCGCTGCAGCTGAAGGAGATGTACGGCGACGTCGAGCTGGTGGACCTCCAGGTCGGGATGCACGCCGAGACGCCGCCGCCCGGGTTCGGCTTCAGCGACACCGCCTTCCGCGTGTTCATCCTGATGGCCAGCCGGCGCCTCAAGAGCGACCGGTTCCTCACCGAGTGCTTCACCGCCGAGTACTACACGCAGACCGGTCTGGACTGGATCGCCGACAACACCATGATCACGGTGATCCTGAGGCACTTCCCGCAGCTGGCCCCCGCGTTCGACGGCGTCACGAACGCGTTCGCGCCGTGGAAGCGCGCGGCCGCGGGTCGCACGGACTAGCGCGGCGCGCGCACGATCGGGGCGCGGTCCGGACGCGGCTCGCGCCGATCGCGGCTCAGGCCAGGTCGCCGAGCCACCGCAGCGCCGACATCGACGGCTGGAAGAGGTACGCCCCGCCTCGGGTCGTGACGAAGCGGGGGAGCGGCTTGAGGAAGAACGGCGGGTGCCCCGGGATGGTCATCTTGCCCCCGTCGTCGTCGCCGCTGGCGAGGAAGTCCTTGTCGGCGCCGACACCGAGCGGGTCGCCGTCGTTCATCCACAGCGCCTGCACCGTCTCGAACTGCCGCCAGATGTCGGTCTGGAACGACACGAACATCAGTCCGCGCTCGGTGCCGTCGTCATCCAGCCGGTCCTCATCCAGCGGCGTGCCGTACGAGCGACCGCGGCGCACCATCCGGTGCCGGTTGGTGAGCCGTCCGTGGAAGAACCCCTTCGAGTCGCGCGGGTTGCTGCGACGCACGTGCGCGCCGACGGGACAGCGCAGGCCCTCGGGATCGTCGTCGTAGGCGAAGTCGTTGATGCGCTCGGGATCGGCCGAGATCGCGGCGTCGGGGGCCTCGGGTGAGATCGCCAGGGGCGTCCCGTCGGGCCAGCGGCCCACCATCTTGGCCGCGAGCTTGTCGGGACCTCCGGGATAGCCCGCGTCGCGGACGAAGCGACGGAAGCCTGCCACGTCCATGGCGAGCTTGCGCACGACGACGAACGTTCCGTTGCGCTCGAACGGCGCCGCCGGCGCCTCCGGGAGCCTGCCGTCCTCGTCCGGGTACCCCAGCAGCACCTCGCCGGTCGCGACCTCCCGCCACCCGCCATTGCCGTCGGGCTGACCGTCGCCACGCCGCGAGCGCACGCCGGCGCCCGCGATCGCCGGCTGGCTCACGCCGTCGAAGAAGCCGAAATGGTCGTGCCCGGTCGTGCGATCGAGCGTGTGCATGATGTGGACGAACTCCACGGCGCCCTCGGCCTCGAATGCGCGCAGCTCCGCGAGAACGGACTCCAGCGACTCGGTGTCGACCGCGCACACGGTCAGGAGAGCATGCGGGTCCGAGAACTCCCACTCGGACGGTGCGCTGGTGCCGGTGTCGCCCAGGCGCTCCGCGCGAGGGGCGATCCCCTCGGAGAACACCTCGGGGAACGACGCGAGCACGTCCTCGGTCACTCCCATCGCTCGCAGCCCCTCGTGCGAGAAGGCGACGTTCACGGCGTGCTCGGGCGTGGCGTCCCACAGCTCCGCGGTCTGCACCAGCGGCAGGACGCGTCGCAGCAGCGCCCGCGCGCGGGGCGCGTCGACGATCGTGAGGAAGACATAGGCCGCCGCGGGCATCGTGTACCCGCGCAGCACGTTCCCCTGGATGTCACCGAGGTCGATCGTCGCGGGCTCGACGGAGCGAGCGGGGAGGTTCTCGGGTCGCCCCAGCATCAGAAGTCCTCTCGGAAGCGGCGCAGCAGAGCATCGTCGTCCAGCCCCTGGGTCGACACGGCGAAGTCGAGCACGCGCTCTCGCATCGCCACCGACTCCCGTATCCGCCCGACCGTCGCCGTCGGGAACGGGGACTGGAACAGCGTCGTGGTCCGCTGGAGGCTGCGCACCCACGCGGCGAAGGCGGCCGCGTCGGACCGGCCGGGGTACCCGACGCAGTCGCCCCACCAGCGGTCGCATTCGGGAACCTTCACGCGAAGCTGATCGAGGTAGGCGTCACGGTCCCCGTCGAACACGCTGGTGAAGACCAGGTGCGGATGCCGAAGGCGGTCGTCGTGGGTCTGCTTGGGCCCCTGGTGGACGAGCGTGCGGAACAGCTGCACGCGCGTGAGATGCACGCCCGTCAGGCGGTGGAACGGACTGTCCGCCCCCCGGGGCAGCTCCTGCAGATACCGCTCGAGCTCATCGGCGTCCGCCGAATCCTCGAGCCGGGCGAAGGTCGTCAGGGCGTAGGCGGTTCCGGTGCGATTCGGCATCTGCGCTCCTAGAGGTGGCTCTGCTGATCGGTCAGGAAGGACCGCCACGCCTGGCCGAACTCCGCCGGGCTCATCCCGCGCGCGTCTCGCTGCAGCTTCTCGAAGGCGTCCGTGACGCTGAGGGCGTGCTGGATCTGGCGCGTCGACAGGTCCTCGTGCGCGCAGTAGTACGTGCCGCCCTCCATGCTGTTGTGTGCGATCCACGCCTTGAGCGGCTCTGCGGGAGGCGGCCCGGGGAAGCCCGGGCCCCGCCCCCAGACGAATCGGATGTCGGCCGGGATGACGTAGGCGAACGCGTCGATGTAGTGCTGCCAGGGGCCGTCGAAGTTGCTCTCGAAGAACAGGTACGGGTAGTGCAGCTTCTCGCCGTCCAGGTCGTCGACGATGACCCAGCGCACGAACTTGATGAAGTTGAACTGGATGATGTGCCGACGCACCGGAAGGTAGGGGACGATCGCGAACCCGAGCCTCAGCGCCCAGGTCCACTGCCGGCGGATCGGGGTGAAGAGGGTCAGCGCGGTCATGCGCCCGGCGACGTTGCCGCCGCGGGCCTCGGGCGCGGGCTTGGGCGCTGCGGGGGTGGTCGTCATGGACGTCCCTTCTCGAGTCCTCCCGGGTCGCTGATCGCGGCGGTGAAGAGCTCGGCGGCGCCGGGATCGTGCGCGGCCGCGACGACGAGCCCGGGCAGCCGGGCGCGGAGGGCGCGCACGCGCTTCGTGGAGGCCCGCAGCTGTCGACGGCTGCCGATCCCGGGGATGTGCTCTTCGTCGAAGTGATGCGCGTCGAACGTGAGGTCGCCCGCGAGCAGGATCGGCGCCCACCCCGGTCGACGGACCAGGAGAGAGATCGATCCCGACGTGTGCCCGGCGGTGGGAAGCACCACGAGGCTCCCGTCGCCGAACAGGTCGAGGGCTCCGCCGAAGTCCGCCAGCAGGGGATCGGCCGTCGGCTCGAAGTCGACGATGCGCCAGCTCACGCCCGGGAGGTCGATGTGGTCGCGCATGTACCCCTGCACCTCGGCACCGGCCTTGCGGTGCGCGTCCCACTCGTCGCGCGAGACGATGACCTCGGCCTCGGGGAAGTCGGCGATGCCGCCGATGTGATCCTGGTGCAGATGCGAGATGACGACGTGCGTCACCGCGGCCGGATCGAAGCCCTCGGCCTGCATCAGGACCGGCAGCGTCTCGTCCTCGGCGATCTCGAATCGCGCGAGGCGGTCGAACACGACCCCGGCCAGTCCCGTGGGGAAGTAGTCCGGATCGGTCACGGACGCGCGATCCTGCCCGGTGTCGAAGACGACCACGCCGCGTTCATGCTCGATGACGTACACGTTGATCGGCTTCGGGCCGGTCCACCGCTGCGAGGTGAGCAGCCAGAGGAATGTCGGCTTCCAGGTGGCCCGCGCGTGGTCGGGGCGGATGCGGACGGCGCCCGTGCTCACGACGGTCGCTCTGTGGATGGAACTCGCGGATGGGTCGTCCATTAGGCGCTATTATGTGGGACGCGATCCGCCCCTGACAAGAAGGTCATCCGCCGGACCAGGGGCGCGTGGAGGACGACCGTGGCGAACGAATCCGCTGTGCCCCCCGGGCGTCTCGGCCTGCCCTGGCTCGGCGAGTCCGCGGCGATCCTCAAGGACAACCATCAGTTCTTCCGCGATCGGTTCGACCGGTACGGGCCCGTCTTCAAGACCCGGCTGTTCGGCATCGACTTCGCCGTGTTCTCGGGTCCCGAGGCGTTCCACCGGTTCGCCACGGATCCCCGCATCGAGCGCATCGGGGCGCACCCCCTGCCGGTCGCGCAGATGTTCGACAGCTCCGTCGCGGTCACCGACGGCCCGCACTTCCGCGAGCGCAAGCTGTCGATCCTGGACGGGGTGTGGCGGCGCGAGGCGATCGCGCACTACCTGCCCGGGATGCAGGCGGGGCTCGAGCGCATGCTCGACCGATGGAGGGCCCAGCCCGATGTGTCGGTGCGCGAGAGTCTGAGCCGCTTCACCGCCGAGAACACCGCTGCGATGTACCTGGTCGACCCGCAGCCCGCGGACGTCGAGCGACTGCTCCGCTTCCTGCCGGCGTTCTCGGGGGCGTTCACGACCCTGCCGATCCCGCTGCCCTGGACGCAGTACGGACGAGCGGTGCGAGCACGGCGCGACCTCATGGCGCTCATCGACGACACCCTCGACCGCCACCTCGCCGAACCCCGGGACGACGCGCTCTCGCGCATGATCGACTCCGCCCGCTCACGCGGCGTCGACCCGCGTGAGCTGCGCCACGACATGGTGTTCCTGCTGTTCGCCGGCCAGTCGGGGCTGACCGTGCCGCTGACGTTCGCGACGATGGCCCTCGGCCGGAATCCCGAGATCATGGAGCGGGCGCGCGCCGAGGCGCTCGCGGTCGCACCCGACGGCGACCTCACCCTCGACGACCTCGACAGGCTCGAGTACCTGGGCGCGATCTCGAAGGAGGTGCGCCGGTACTACCCGATGAACGCCTCGACGAACTTCGGGCGCGTCACCGCCCCGATGGAGGTAGGCGGATACCGCATCCCCGCGGGCTGGGGCGCGATCGGCGCGATCCACATCACGATGCGCAACCCCGACGTCTTCGCCGAGCCGGACGTCTTCGACCCCGAACGGTTCACCCCCGAACGAGAGGCGAAGCTCGCCCCCGGAAGCTACGTGCCCCAGGGCGACGGCGACCGGGCGGGACACCGCTGCCCGGGTGAGGACATGGTGACCGTCGCCACGAAGCTGTACCTCGCCCTCGCACTGCGGCGGGGTGTGTGGTCGGTTCCCGAGCAGGACCTCACGCTGTCGCGCGAGATCTTCCCCATGCCCCGCAGCGGTCTGCGGATCCGGTTCGAACCGCAGCCGCCCGGGTAGCCGGCCACCGCGTCAGGGGTGCCACAGCGCGTCGTGCGCCGCCTGACGCGCGTACTGCTTGGGGTCGAAGAACCGGTCGTAGTACTCGATCTCGAGGTGCGCGAACTGCAGGAACATCCCGGGACTGTAGAACGCGTCGACGTGCGCCGGGAAGCGCCCGTACGTGTCCCAGATGTAGTTGCAGGCCTCCTTGACGTACTGGATCTGCTTCGGACCGAACTTCGTGCCCTCGTCCGTGTACGCCTTCGCGTCCGAGCGGTTCCGGTAGGAGCGCGCCCAGATCTCCTCGTTGCCGTACCCGGGGCCGTCCTTTCCGTACTTCATCTCCACGACCCGGTCCACGGCCTCGTCCATCGAGCCCACGTAGGGCGGGGTCAGGCTCTCGAGGATCCCGTCGATGCCGACCGGATTCGGCTGCGAGGCGGGGACGGGCGGCCACGAGCGATGCTTCTTGGGCTCCTCCATGCGGAAGCCGAGGCCGTGCCACCCCTTCGACGGATCCCGCTGCCAGATGTACGGCGGGAACACCGATCCGTGGATCCATCCGCCGAGCCCCATGGCCTGCCCCGTGAGCATGAGGTTCTGGAAGTAGAAGAACGCCTCGTAGTCCGTGCGCAGAGCACCGCCGAATCCCAGCGGCGCACTGTTCTCGCGGCTGACGAAGCCGCTGCGGGCCCACTTCAACCCGCCGATCGGCTGGTACGGGATCTTCTCGGTCAGACCGAGCTCTCCGCCGATCTTCGCCAGCCACTCCACCACGCCCTTCGGCTTGAACGGGCGCCAGTCGTCGAGGAAGATCGGGCGCTTCCCCTCCGGCTCGCACGCGAGGATGATGAGCGCGTTGATGTACTGCCACGTGCAGTCGACCACCGGGAAGAACACCGTCGTGCCGGGCGCATTCGACGCCTGCGCGTTCCAGCCCAGGTAGTAGGGCCACTCCCGCGGGAAGTCCAGACGCTTGTCCGAGACCCGCACGAGCGCTTCATCGGCGGCGGCGAGCCAGTCCGCTTCGGTCCAGTCGCCCCACGACGGCGGCAGCTCGGCGGCGAGCTCGAGGGCGCGCTGCGGCGTCGGCGTCTTGATCAGGAAGATCCCGTCGTCGTTGATCATGAAGAACGACGTCGCCTGCGCGTTGTCGGCGCTGCTGGCGGTGCGCGCGAGGATGTTGAGGAACGGCGTGCCGAGTTCGGGCGTGCCGTCGGGCTTGGTCAGCGGCCCGTCGTGCGTGGTCGAGCCGGTGATGCCGGCGATGACCGTCACGAGGATGGCCTCCTCCAGCTTCGACAGCGGGGCCGGCTCGTTCGGGCTGACGTGGCTGAGCGGACCGGCGTCCACCGAGAAGCCGCGCGGGATGCGGCGCGTGCGGCGCTCGGTGAGGGAGGACATCAGCGGGTAGCTGAACAGGTCCGCGAGGGCCCCGTCCTGTGCCGTCGCCGCGGGCGTCGGGTCGTCGACGGTGGTCATGTGCACACTCCTGATCAGTTGAAGCGGTCCAGTTCGGCGGTGATGAGCGGGTAGACGTCGCGCGCGGCGTCCTTGCCGATGAAGCAGTCCATATGCGCGTAGCCGGGGATCACGTGACGCGTGTAGAGGTCCGGGCCGTTCCGCTCGCGCAGGAACTCGTACGTCAGTCGGCTGCCCTCGGGCACGAAGAGCCGGTTGTGCTCGCCGTGGATGAACGCGATCGGCAGTCGCAGCCCCTCGACGTCCTCGAGGTAGTCGTGCTCGCCGTCGAGGCTGACGGCGTGGTCCTCGCGCAGGATCTTCGTGATCTGCAGGAACGTCGTCATGTTCGCCACGCCGAACGCCTCCTCGAGGTGCTCGTGCGTCGCCTCGTTGAGGTGGTCGTGGTCGTACACCTCGCCGTACATGAACATCACCCGTCGGCAGAACGGTCTCTCGCACTCCTCCTCTCCGGCCGGATAGAGCGCGAGCGCCTTCTCGTACAGCTTGTCGAGCCACGAGGGGTCGTCGTCCTCCTCGGTGGTGAGGGTGTCGATCCCGAGCGCCTTCATGACGCTTGCGGCATAGATCCCGGAGCGGAACTCGTTCAGGGCCCCGCCGCGCGGATGCAGCGTCACCTGCGACGCGACGGCGGAGCGGACGCCCGTCAGTCCGAGACCCATCGACATCAGCATCGTGAGCGAGCCGATGCAGTGCGCGACGATCTGCACGGACTCGGCCCCGGTGATCTCACGCACCTTCGCCACCGCGGCCGGATAGTCGTACTGGGCGATGGCGTCGAGCGAGAACTGCGTGCTCGCCGACGCGAGGTGCGGGCTCGCGCGGTACTCGAAGATCCACACGTCGTAGCCGTGCTCGTACAGATACTCGGGGAAGTTGGTGTCCGTCGTGTCGAGGGTGTACGCGACCGCCGACGTCCCGAAGCCGGGAGTGAGGATGACGGGCCCCTTCGACCCGCCCTCGAAGCGCGTCAGGCGGACGGTGACGCCGTCCTCCGTGACGAGGTCGTACACGGTCGGCTCGCCGCATCGCAGCGGCCGTCGCACCCGCTCGGTCGTCGCCTGCGGGACGTCGGTCCCGGCTGCTCCATCGCCCATGTCGACCCCCAGAGGATGTCGTGCTCGCGTGTCGTCGCACCCGGGGAGCTCTCCCCGCCCCCGGATGGGGCTCAGCATATTGCAGGCACCGCCGCCGCGTCACGGGTGAGAGCACGCCTGCGGGGCGACCCGACTAGACTGGGCGCATGGAACCGGGCCGGATGACCCTCGCGACCGTCGTCGTCGCGGTCGTCGGCACGCGAACGCTCTGCGCCTGAGCGGGCAGGGCGCGCGAGCGTCCGAAGCTGAGCACAACCCCGCCCTCGCGCGCCGAGTGCCGTGCGGGCGGGCGGGTAGCCTTGATCCGAGCCATCCCCAGGAGAGTTCCCTTGACTGACGTCGCCATCCCGTCGGACGTGTCGTACCCCGCCGACGGCTTCGCCCTCTTCCCCGACCGCTCCGTCGTCGCGATGCGCGTGAACGGGGAGCTGAAAGACCTCGCCGCCGTGGTCGACGAGACGGATGCCGTCGAGCCGGTCACCGTCGACAGCGCGGACGGCCTCGACATCCTGCGCCACTCGACCGCGCACGTCCTCGCGCAGGCGGTCCAGCGCATCAAGCCCCAGGCGAACCTGGGCATCGGCCCACCCATCCAGGACGGCTTCTACTACGACTTCGGCGTCGACGAGCCGTTCACGCCCGAGGACCTCAAGGCGGTCAAGAAGGAGATGGAGCGCATCGTCCGCGAGGGCCAGCGCTTCGTCCGACGCGTCGTGAGCGACGACGAGGCCCGCGCCGAGCTGGTCGACGAGCCGTTCAAGCTCGAGCTGATCGGGCTGAAGGGCGGCTCCGCCGACGCGGCGGAGGGTGCGTCGGTCGAGGTCGGCGCCGGCGAGCTCACCATCTACGACAACGTCAGCCGCGACGGTGAGACCGTCTGGAAGGACCTGTGCCGCGGACCCCACGTCCCCGGCACCCGCATGATCGGCAACGGCTGGGACATCACGCGCGTGGCGGGTGCCTACTGGCGGGGCAGCGAGAAGAACCCGCAGCTGCAGCGCATCTACGGCACCGCGTGGCCCACGAAGGACGAGCTGCGCGCGTACAAGACCCGCCTCGAGGAGGCCGCCAAGCGCGACCACCGCAAGCTCGGACTGGAGCTGGACCTCTTCTCGTTCCCGGACGAGATCGGCCCGGGCCTGAGCGTGTTCCACCCCAAGGGCGGGATCATCCGCTACGAGATCGAGCGGTACATGCGCGAGCGCCTGCTCGCCAACGGCTACGAGGTCGTGAACACCCCGCACATCACCAAGGGCGACCTGTTCATGACGAGCGGGCACCTGCAGTGGTACGCCGACGGCATGTACCCGCCGATGCACCTCGACGCGCTGCACGACGAGGACGGCAACGTCACGCGGCAGGGCCAGGACTACTACCTCAAGCCCATGAACTGCCCGTTCCACAACCTGATCTTCCGCGCCCGCGGACGTAGCTACCGCGAGCTGCCGCTGCGGCTGAGCGAGTTCGGCTCGGTGTACCGCTACGAGAAGAGCGGCACCCTGTCGGGGCTCACGCGCGTGCGCGGCATGACCCAGGACGACACCCACATCTACGTCACGCCCGACCAGGTCAAGGACGAGCTCACCCACAGCCTGGACTTCGTGCTGCAGACGCTGCGCGACTACGGCCTGAACGACTTCTATCTCGAGCTGTCGAGCAAGGAGGAGGGCAACCCGAAGTTCATCGGCGACGACGCCCTGTGGGCCGAGGCGACGGAGACGCTGCGCGAGGTCGCCGAGGGCTCCGGCCTGGAGCTCGTCCCGGATCCCGGCGGCGCCGCGTTCTACGGTCCCAAGATCTCCGTGCAGGCGCGGGACGCCATCGGCCGCACGTGGCAGATGTCGACCATCCAGCTCGATTTCAACCAGCCGGAGCGCTTCGAGCTCGAGTACACCGGCCCCGACGGCGCCAAGCACCGCCCGGTGATGATCCACCGCGCGCTCTTCGGCTCGATCGAGCGCTTCTTCGCGATCCTCGTCGAGCACTACGCCGGCGCGTTCCCGGTGTGGCTGGCGCCCGTCCAGGTCGTCGGCATCCCGGTCGCCGAGGAGTACGCCGGCTATCTCGAGGACATCGTCCGGCGTCTGCGCACGAGCGGCGTGCGGGCCGAGGTGGACCACTCCGACGACCGCATGCAGAAGAAGATCCGCACCCACACGACGCAGAAGGTGCCGATCCAGCTGATCGCGGGGGAGCAGGACCGCTCCGGCGGCACCGTGTCGTTCCGCTTCCGCGACGGCACGCAGACCAACGGCGTGCCCGTGGACGACGCCGTCTCGCTCATCCTGGGTGCGATCGAGGGCAAGACCCTCGTCGACACCGCCGAGGACCTCGCGTGACCAGCCCGCAGGACGCATCCGGCGCCGCAGCCGACGCGACGCCGGAAGCATCCGCCCTGGCCGACGCCGCGTCGTTCGCGGGGGTCCCCGACGAGTTCCAGCGTCTGTGGACGCCGCACCGGATGGCCTACATCCGCGCCGGCGCCGACGCGATGCGGGCCGACTGCCCGTTCTGCGCGGCGCCGGGCAAGGACGACGCCGACGGGCTGATCGTCCATCGCGGCCGCACCGCGTACGTGCTGCTGAACCTGTTCCCGTACAACTCCGGTCATCTGCTGGTGTGCCCGTACCGCCACATCGCGACCTACGACCAGGCGACCGACGAAGAGGTCGCCGAGATCGGGGAGCTCACGCAGACGGCGATGCGGGTGCTGCGCCACGTCTCGCGCTGCGAGGGCTTCAACATCGGCATGAACCAGGGGAGCGTGGCCGGAGCGGGCGTCGACGAGCACCTGCACCAGCACGTGGTGCCGCGGTGGGGGTCGGATGCGAACTTCTTCCCGATCATCGCCAAGACCAAGGCGCTGCCGCAGCTGCTCGGCGAGGTGCGCGAGGCCGTCGCGCACGCCTGGCCGGCGGACTGACTCAGCGCACCTGTGTGACGGCGAACTGCATGCGCGGGTGCGCGTAGGCCTCCTGCGACTCCACGAGCTGCAGCTCGCGCTGCCCCGATTCGTGCGTGCGGGCGAGCAGATCGAAGACGCTCGAGGTGGTGCGCGCGAGCGCGTCGGCCGCATCGCCGGTTCGGCCGAGGTGCGCCGTGAACAGCGCCGCGGTGACGTCGCCCGAGCCGTTGGCCTTCATCGGGATGTGCGGGGTCTGCACGAGCCACGCGCCGTCGTCCGTGACGGCGAGCATCTCGATCGTGCCCTCGGGGCGGTCGGGGCGCTCCACGCTCGTGACGAGGACCGTCCGCGGGCCCATCTCGCGGGCGCGATCGGCCGACGCGAGCGTGGACGCCAGGTCGTGAGGCTCGGTGCCGGTGAGGAACCCCAGCTCGAACTGGTTCGGCGTGATGATGTCGGCGGCGGGCACCACGCGCTCGCGCAGCAGCACGGGGATGGCGGGGGCCACGAAGCATCCGCTCTTGGCATTGCCCATGACGGGATCGCACGCGTAGACGGCGCCGGGGTTGGCCTCCTTGACGCGCGCGACCGCGTCGAGGATCACATCGGCGATGCCCTCGCCGCCCTGGTAGCCGCTGAGGACAACGTCGATCTGCGGCAGCACGCCGCGGTCCTCGATGCCCTGGATGACATCCCGCACGTCGTCGGGTGCGATCAGCGGGCCGCGCCACGCCCCGTACCCGGTGTGGTTGGAGAAGTTCACCGTGTACACCGGCATCACCTCCACCCCGATGCGCTGCAGCGGGAAGACGGCGGCGGAGTTCCCGACGTGTCCGTAGGCGACGGCGGACTGGATGGAGAGGATCTTCACCGGTCGATCATCGCATCCCGGCGGCGTCGGCCCGTGCCGGGACCGAGCGGGCGGCCTCGCCGGCCGCCGCGAGGTCGTCGGCGAGGCGCGCGAGGTCATCGTCGTCGAGGTCGTGCACGGTGAGCCGCAGACGGCGGGCGGCGTCGCCGGCGTCCAGCTGGAACTCGCCGCCGCCGCGCGCGAGCCATCCGCGCCGCATCAGCTGGGCGGACACGGCGTCCGCGCCCGCCGGCAGCCCGACCCACACGTTCAGTCCGTCGCCGGCGGCGGCCTCGATGCCGCGCTCGCCGAGCATGCGCGCGAACACGGCGTTGCGCTCGGCGTAGTGGGCGCCGGCCGCCTCGATGCGGGCGAGGACCTCGGGGTCCGTCATGAGCGCGTGAGTGAGCCTCTGGAGCAGGTGACTGACCCACGTGGTGCCGGGCGTCAGGCGCATCGCGAGCCGGTCGGCCGTCTCGGCGTCGGATGCGGTCACCGCCAGGCACATGTCGGGCCCGAGGAACTTCGAGACCGACCGCACGAGCGCCCACCGCCGGTGCTCGGGTCCGATGATCGAATGGAACGGGCGCTGCGAGAGCGCGGAGAAGTGGTCGTCCTCGATCACCAGGACGTAGGGATGCTCGCGCAGCACGTCGCGCAGCTCGCCCGCCCGCCGCGCGGACAGGCTCGCGCCGGTGGGGTTCTGCGCACGGGGAGTGCACACGACGGCGCGCACCCCCTGCTCGAGCGCGGCGCGGAGCCCGGCGGCGGTCATGCCCTCGTCGTCGACGGGAACCGCGACAGGGCGGTACCCGGCCAGGCGCACCGTGTGGATGCTCGCCAGGAAGCACGGGTCCTCGAGGGCGACGGCGTCGTCGCGCGTGAGCGACTGCGCGAGGAGGCGCTCCACGGCGTCGGCCGCGCCGCTGGTGATGGTCAGGCGCACCGCGTCGCCGGCCGGTCCCAGCCCTGCGGCCATCCAGTCGCGCGCCCAGGTCTCCAGTCCCGGATCGATGACGGGCTCGCCGTACAGCACCGGCCGTCCGGCGAGTCCGGCGAGCGCCTTCGAGGGGTCGGGGATCAGCGCCGGATCGGGGTTGCCGGTGCCGATGTCGCGCAGCACGCTGTCGGGGGCGTAGCCCTCCTGCGCGACGGGGGAGCGGTCCGCGACGCGGGTCCCGCCGCGTCCGCGGGTGATGAGCACCCCCGCCTGCGTCAGATGCCGGTACGCGGCGACGGCCGTGTTGCGGTTGACGCCCAGGCTCTCCGCGAGCGACCGCACGGGCGGGAGCGGGTCGCCCGGGCGCAGGTCGCCGCGCTCGACCAGCTCACGCAGGCTCTCGGCGATCTCGGAGGCCGATCGCCCGCGGATGTGAAGCTCCATGACTCGCGTCCCTCTCCGCATGCGGAGGGCATGCCCGACCATGCTATCTTTTGGCCTAGGTCAAAACAGCGATTGTTCGCGCCAGATCGGCGCGACTCCCCACCACCCCCGGAGGGACCCACCGTGAGCACAGCCGAGACGGGATCGAGCCGCGTCAAGCGCGGCCTCGCCGAGATGCTGAAGGGCGGCGTCATCATGGACGTCGTCACCGCCGAGCAGGCGAAGATCGCCGAGGACGCCGGCGCCGTCGCGGTCATGGCGCTCGAGCGCGTGCCCGCCGACATCCGGGCGCAGGGCGGCGTGGCGCGCATGAGCGACCCCGACCTGATCGACGACATCATCGCGTCGGTGTCGATCCCCGTCATGGCCAAGGCCCGCATCGGCCACTTCGTCGAGGCCCAGGTGCTGCAGGAGCTCGGCGTGGACTACATCGACGAGTCCGAGGTGCTCTCCCCGGCGGACTACGTCAACCACATCGACAAGTGGAACTACACCGTGCCGTTCGTGTGCGGCGCCACCAACCTCGGCGAGGCGCTGCGCCGCATCAACGAGGGCGCCGCCATGATCCGCTCCAAGGGCGAGGCCGGCACCGGCGACGTGTCCGAGGCCACCAAGCACATCCGCAAGATCACGAGCGAGATCAACGTGCTGCGGTCGATGACCAAGGACGAGCTGTACGTCGCGGCCAAGGAGCTGCAGGCCCCGTACGAGCTCGTCGCCGAGATCGCCGAGACGGGCACGCTGCCGGTCGTGCTGTTCGTCGCCGGCGGCGTGGCCACCCCCGCCGACGCTGCGATGATGATGCAGCTGGGCGCCGACGGCGTGTTCGTCGGCTCGGGCATCTTCAAGTCCGGCAACCCCGCCGAGCGCGCCGCGGCCATCGTCAAGGCGACCACGTTCTACGACGACGCCAAGGTCGTCGCGGACGTCTCGCGCGGGCTGGGCGACGCGATGGTCGGCATCAACGTCGCCGACCTGCCCGCTCCGCACCGGCTCGCCGAGCGCGGCTGGTAGCGGCGCCGATGGCGGCCCGCCCCCGCGTCGGCGTCCTCGCCCTGCAAGGCGACGTCCGTGAGCACGCGCGCGTGCTCACGGACCTGGGCGCCGACGTCACCCCGGTGCGCCGGCCGGCCGAGCTCTCCGACGTGGACGGGCTCGTGCTGCCCGGCGGCGAGTCCAGCGTGATCGACAAGCTGTCGCGATCCTTCGGGATGCAGCAGCCCATCCGCGACGCGATCGCCGCGGGGCTGCCGGTGTACGGAACGTGCGCCGGACTGATCCTGCTCGCCGACCGCATCGTGGACGGCATCGCCGGACAGCAGACCTTCGGCGGCATCGACGCGACGGTGCGGCGCAACGCCTTCGGCAGCCAGGTGGACTCCTTCGAGACCGACCTCGACGTGCCGGTGCTGGGCGAGCCTCCCGTGCACGCGGTGTTCATCCGCGCCCCCCTCGTCGAATCGGCGGGGGAGCGCGCCGAGATCCTCGCCGCGCTCGACGACGGCCGGATCGTCGCGGTCCGCCAGGGGAACCTGATCGGCACCTCGTTCCATCCCGAGGTGACCGGGGAGCACCGATTCCATGCGCTGTTCCTCGACACGGTGCGCTCGGCCTGAGGGCTGCGCCCGCTCCGGGTAGATTCGGTGCATGACGATCAACGACTGGTGGCGCGATCGGCCCGAAGAGCGCTATTGGATGATCGCCCCCTCTCGCGGCATCGTCGGCGACGCGCTGATGGCGCCGGTCGCATCCGATGACCGCCGCTTCGAGTGGTCGCACGAGCTGGTCGGCTTCACCGAGCCCGGCGACACGCTCTTCGTCTGGGACCGCACGCTTCCCGTCCCCGGGATCGGCGCGTGGGGGCGCATCCTCGGCCCGCTTTCGCAGACGGAGGCTCCCCGGCGCGGCGAGCACATGCTGCAGTGGCGGATGCCGATCAGCGACACGCTCCGGCTGGCATCGCCGATCACGCTTCCCGCCCTGCGCCGCATCGGCGACGAGATCGTCGCGATCCGCGACGACGTCGAAGCCCTCACCGACGGGCCGGTGTACTTCCCCTTCATCGGATCGGCCGACACCCTGGCGCCCGCGCCGGCCTACATCGCGAAGATCCCGCGCGACCTCGTGGCGCTGCTCTCGTCGCGGTTCGGCTTCGAGTTCGCCCTCTGACGGCGAATAGACTGGAACGCATGTCCGGACACTCCAAGTGGGCCACGACGAAGCACAAGAAGGCCGTCATCGACGCGCGCCGTGCCAAGTCGTGGGCCAAGCTCATCAAGAACATCGAAGTGGCTGCGAAGCTCGGCGGCCCCGATCTCGCGGGCAACCCGACCCTGTACGACGCGGTCCTCAAGGCGAAGAAGACGTCGGTCCCGAAGGACAACATCGACCGCGCGATCAAGCGCGGCGCGGGCATCGGCGGCGAGGCCGTCGAGTACTCGTCGATCATGTACGAGGGCTACGGCCCCAACGGCGTGGCGCTCATGATCGAGTGTCTGACCGACAACAAGAACCGCGCCGCCGCCGAGGTGCGCACCGCCCTCACGCGAAACGGCGGCACGCTCGCCGACCCGGGAAGCGTCGCCTACAACTTCACACGCAAGGGCGTCATCGTCGTCTCGGGTGAGGACACCACCGAGGACGACGTCATGATGGCGGTCCTGGACGCCGGCGCCGAAGAGGTCGAGCCGCACGCGCAGGGGTTCGAGGTCCTCACCGAGGCGACCGATCTGGTCACGGTCCGCAGCGCCCTGCAGGACGCCGGCATCGAATACGAGTCGGCCGACGTCGAGTTCGTCCCCAATCTGAAGGTCGAGATCGACGCCGACACCGCGCGCAAGATCTTCCGTCTCATCGACGCCCTCGAGGACAGCGACGACGTGCAGAACGTCTTCAGCAACTTCGACCTGTCCGCCGAGGTGCAGTCCGAGCTCGAGGACGACGACGACGAGTGACGCGGGGCGGGCGCGCCTTCCGGGGCGCGCCCGCGCGTCCGCCTAGCGTGGAGAGGTGACCAGCTCCTCCCGCAGCGGAATCCAGCGCGTCCTCGGCATCGACCCGGGACTGACGCGCTGCGGCGTCGGCGTCGTCGACGTGCGGCCCGATCGCTCCGCGACGCTCGTCCACGTCGGCGTCGTGCGCTCGGCGCCGGATGCCGCGATCGAGGACCGCCTCGCGGCGATCGCCGGCGGCATCCGCTCCGTCGTCGACCTCCACGCCCCCGATGTCGTCGCCGTCGAGCGCGTCTTCGCCCAGCACAACCGCCGCAGCGTCATGGGGACCGCGCAGGCGAGCGGAGTGGCGCTGCTGGTGGCCGGCGAGCGGGGCATCCCGGCTGCGACGCACACGCCCAGCGAGGTGAAGGCGGCCATCACCGGCTACGGCTCCGCCGACAAGCGGCAGGTGCAGGCGATGGTCGCGCGCATCCTGCGCCTGGACGCGCCGCCGTCGCCCGCCGATGCGGCGGATGCGCTGGCGCTCGCACTGTGCCACGCGTGGCGCGGACGCAGCGCCGCAGCGCCCGCGGGCGGGGCCCTCACGCCCGCCCAGCTCGCGTGGGCCCGCGCCGAACGCGGCGTGGCGCGCTGAGCGTGTCGCTCGAACAAACGTCCGAAGCGGGCCGTAGGCTCGCAGCATGATCTCGTCAGTGAGCGGAGCCGTCCTCCACCGAGAAGCCGACGCGGTCGTCGTCGACGTCGGGGGAGTGGGCCTGTCCGTCGCCGTTCCGCCCCAGATCGCCGGGAGCTGTCACGTGGGCGACCGGATCATGCTGCACACGAGCCTGATCGTGCGCGAGGATGCGCTGTCGCTCTACGGCTTCGCCGAGCGCGAAGAGCTCTCGGTCTTCGCGCTGCTGCTGGGGGTCACCGGCGTCGGTCCGAAGTCGGCTCTCGGCGTGCTCTCGTCGCTGACGGTGGACCAGATCGCGGATGCCGTCGCGGCGGACGACGACGCGCCCTTCCGGCGCGTGTCGGGGATCGGCCCGAAGACCGCCAAGCTGATCGTCGTGCAGCTGGCCGGCAAGCTGCCGTCGCACCGTCCGGCCGCGGCCGCGGCCGGCGGCGGCGGGGGCGACGTCTCGGCGCAGGTCGTCGTCGCGCTCACGGGACTCGGCTGGACCGAGCGCGTCGCTGCGGAGGCCGTTGCGGGCGTCGCCGAGAGCGCGGCCCCGGGCGACCGCGCCTCGGTGCAGGCCCTGCTGCGCCTGACGCTCGCGGTGCTGGGACCGGCGCGCAAGGAGCCGGTCGGTGGCTGAGGTGCGCGATGCCGGCGAACCCGCCGACGACACCGAGCTCGCGATCGAGGGGGCCCTGCGTCCGACCTCGCTGACGGACTTCGTCGGCCAGCAGAAGGTGCGCGGCCAGCTTCAGCTGCTGCTCGACGCCGCACGGATCCAGCAGCGCCCCGCCGATCACATCCTGCTGTCGGGGCCGCCGGGGCTGGGCAAGACGACGCTGGCGATGATCGTGGCGCACGAGAGCGGTCGGCCGCTGCGGCTGTCGAGCGGACCGGCGATCCAGCATGCCGGCGACCTCGCCGCGCTGCTGTCGAGCCTCACGCCGGGTGAGGTGCTCTTCATCGACGAGGTGCACCGCATGGCGCGCTCGGCCGAGGAGATGCTCTACCTCGCGATGGAGGACTTCCGCATCGACATCATGGTCGGCAAGGGCGCCGGGGCGACGAGCATCCCCCTGGACCTCGCTCCGTTCACCCTCGTCGGCGCGACGACGCGATCGGGGCTGCTCCCGAACCCGCTGCGCGACCGGTTCGGCTTCACGGCGCATCTGGAGTACTACGACCCCGCCGAGCTCGAGCAGGTGATCGAGCGCTCCGCGGTGATGCTGGGGGTGAAGGTCCCCGCGGCCGCCCGCGCCGAGATCGCGCGGCGGTCCCGAGGGACGCCGCGCATCGCGAACCGGCTGCTGCGTCGCGTGCGCGACTATCTGATCGTCCACGGCGACGGGCACGCGGCCGACACCGCGTCGGTGGACGCCGCCCTCGACCTCTACGACGTCGACGCGATCGGGCTCGACCGGCTCGACCGCGCGGTGCTCGATGCGCTCGTGCGGCGCTTCCGCGGCGGTCCGGTGGGGCTCGGCACCCTCGCGGTGACGGTGGGCGAGGAGGCCGAGACGATCGAGTCGGTGGTGGAGCCGTACCTGGTCCGGATCGGGTTCATGGGCCGCACGCCCCGTGGCCGCATCGCCACGCGCGAGGCCTATCGGCACCTGGGCGCGCCCGTGGCCGACTCGGTGCTCGAACTCGATGACCTATAATCGCTGGAGGCTTTCGCCCGAACACCCCTTGCACCGGCAGCGTCGCTCTGGCGCGTGCCGAACCCGAAAGGCGCCTTCTTCTCCATGAGCTTCGAGGAATTCATCGGCCAGTACGGCCTCATCGTCCTTCTGGTCGTTCTCCTGGTCTTCATGTTCTGGAGCTCCCGCCGGCGCATGCAGAAGCAGAAGGCCGAGCAGGAGCAGCGCGCCCGGCAGACCGTCCCCGGCGCCGAGGTGCTGCTGCAGGGCGGCCTCTACGGCACCATCGTCGAGTACGACGCCGACAACCTCGACCAGCCCGCCCTGGTCGAGATCGCCCCCGGCGTCGAGATCAAGGTGCACAGCCAGGCGATCCTGCGCGTGGTGGGCCCGAACCCCGCCGACGACGAGATCGCCGAGGCCGCCGACGACGCGACCGACGCCGACGCGGACGACAAGCCCAACAACGTCTGAACCGCCCCCGCGGGCATCGAAAGAGCTGATCTGTGGCCACCCCCACCCCCGTCCGGCGCGCCTGGCGCGCACTGACCGGACTCCTCGTCATCACCGCCGTCCTGTTCGGCATCAACGCCCTGGGCGTGTACGTGTTCAACGAGAGCTCGTGGACGCCCTCGCTGGCGCTCGACCTCCAGGGCGGCACGCAGATCATCCTCGAGGCGCAGACCGCCGATGGCGCGGACCCGTCGACCGAGCAGATGAACCAAGCGGTGACGATCATCCGTCAGCGCGTGGACGCGTCGGGTGTCGGCGAGGCGGATGTGACCACCGAGGGCGGCAAGAACATCGTCGTCCAGATCCCGGGCGAAGCCGACGAGCAGACCCGCCAGCGGATCGAGGCCTCGGCGCAGCTCCAGCTGCGCGCGGTGCTTTACGCCGGCGAGCCGGCGAACACCTTCGTGGGCGAGGACGGGGAGCCCACTCCCTATCCGACGCCCGATCCGACGCTGAACGCGACCCCGACGGTCGAGCCGACCAACGGCAGCGACCAGGCGTGGATCACCGACGCGCTGTTCGCGGAGTACCTGGCTTACGACTGCACGGATGCCGCCAACGATCCGGCGAGTGCTCCGACGGACCAGCCGCTGATCACGTGCGACGCCGACAACACGATCAAGTACATCCTCGGACCGGTCGAGCTCGACGGCTCCTCGATCACGGACGCCACCTTCGGACTGCAGCAGACCAACGGCGTGTGGGCGGTCAACCTCACCTTCGACGCCGAGGGCACCCAGATCTTCGGCGAGATCAGCCAGCGGCTCTACGGCGCCACCGCGCCGCTGAACCAGTTCGCGTTCGTGCTGGACGGCTCGGTGCTCTCCGCCCCGGCGATGAACGGCGTCATCCTCGACGGCAAGCCGAGCATCACCGGCTCGTTCACGCAGGAGACCGCCCAGACCCTCGCCGACCAGCTCAAGTACGGCGCGCTCCCGCTGAGCTTCGAGGTCGTCAGCTCCGACACCATCTCGGCGACACTGGGCTCGCAGCAGCTGCAGATCGGCCTGATCGCGGGCCTGATCGGTCTCGCCCTGGTCGCGGTCTACTCGCTCATCGTCTATCGCGCGCTCGGCATGGTGATCATCGCGTCGCTCGGCGTCATGGCGGTGCTCACGTACATCGTGATCTGCATCCTGGCGTGGCGCATGGGCTTCCGCCTGTCGCTGGCCGGTGTGGCCGGTCTGATCGTCGCGATCGGATTCACGGCCGACTCGTTCATCGTCTACTTCGAGCGCATCCGCGACGAGCTGCGCGACGGCAAGTCGATCACGAGCGCCGTCGAGGACGGCTGGTCGCGTGCGAAGCGCACGATCTACATCTCGAAGTCGATCAACATCCTCGCCGCCGTCGTGCTGTATATCCTCGCCGACGCGACCGTGAAGGGCTTCGCGTTCACGCTGGGGCTGACCACCGCGATCGACGTCCTGATCTTCATCATCTTCACGCATCCGGTCATGCAGCTGCTGGCGCGCACGCGGTTCTTCGGCTCCGGCCACCCGCTCTCGGGCCTGGACCCCGACGCTCTCGGCGCCGTGTACCGCGGCCGCGCGCAGTTCCGCGCCCCGGTCGCGAGCACCGCGAAGGGACGCTCTGCCCGCTCGCGCGGCGAGGCCCAGCGACGTCAGACGATCGCCGAGCGCAAGCAGGCGGAGCTCGCCGCGTCGAATCAGAGCGCCTCGAAACCGTCCAGCACGACCCAGGAGGGGGAGCGCTGATGGGCGCCATGAGCCGCTTCGGCAATGACCTGTACTCCGGCAAGATCTCGTTCCCGTTCGTCGGGCGCCGGCGCCTGTGGTTCATCATCGCCGCCGTCCTCGTGATCGGCTCGGTGCTGGTCCCGCTGGTGCGTCCGATCCAGTTCTCGATCGAGTTCACCGGCGGCTCGCAGTTCACGGTCACGGGTCTGAGCAGCCCCGACCAGTCGCTGGCGACGTCCGCGGTGCAGTCGGTCGTGCCGGACGCCACCACGAAGGTGACCACCGTCGGCGACTCCGCGGTGCGCGTGCAGACCGACCAGATGACCGATGCCGACACGCGCGCGGTCAGCGCAGCTCTGGCGGACGTGTACGGCGTGCCCTCCAGCGAGGTGACGTCGTCCTTCATCGGCCCGAGCTGGGGAGCGGACGTCACCCGTCAGTCGCTGTGGGGCCTGGCGATCTTCCTCGCCTTGACCTTCATCATCCTGGCGCTGTACTTCCGCACGTGGAAGATGTCGGCCGCGGCGATCCTCGGCCTCGTCGACGTGCTGATCATCACGGTCGGCGTCTACGCCCTCGCCGGATTCCCGATCTCGCCCGCCGCGGTCATCGGATTCCTCACGATCCTCGCCTACTCGCTGTACGACACGACCGTCGTCTTCGACAAGATCCGAGAGAACACGAGCGAGGACGGCGAGATATCCGGCCGCACGTTCGGCGAGTCGGTCAACCTCGCGGTCAACCAGACGCTCGTGCGGTCGATCAACACGACGGTCGTCGCGATCCTGCCGGTCGGCGCGATCCTGTTCATCGGCGCCTTCTGGCTGGGGGCGCAGACCCTGAGCGACATCTCGCTGGCGATCTTCGTCGGCATCATCGTCGCGGCTTACTCGACCCTCTTCGTGGCGGCACCCCTGTACTCGCTGTTCCGCGAGGGCGAGCCCGACATCAAGAGCCGGAACGCGCGCGTGCTCGAATCGCGGGAGCGGGCCGGACAGCCGGTCTGACGCCCGCCCGCCGGGGCGTACGATGGTCTGATCCAGGGAGGGGGATCGCACATGTCCGAGACGGTGCCCCCCGGGCCCACGTCCCTGCGGCGGCTCGTGCCGCGCATCTTCTCGCGCTCGGCGCGCCGCGATGACGTCGAGCAGCTGCTGCGGACGGTGCGCACGCATCATCCGCGTGGCGACCTGGCGATCGTCGAACGGGCCTACAAGGTCGCCGACGAGGCGCACACCGGGCAGACCCGTCGCAGCGGCGAGCCGTACATCACGCACCCGCTCGCGGTGTCGCAGATCCTCGCCGACCTGGGGCTGGGACCGCGGGCGATCGCCGCTGCGCTCCTCCACGACACCGTCGAGGACACCTCCTACAGCCTCGAGCAGCTGACCGCGGACTTCGGCGACGAGGTCGCCATGCTCGTCGACGGCGTGACCAAGCTCGACAAGGTCAAGTACGGCGAGAGCGCGCAGGCCGAGACCGTGCGCAAGATGATCGTGGCGATGTCCAAGGACATCCGCGTGCTGCTGATCAAGCTCGCCGACCGCCTGCACAACGCGCGCACGTGGGGATTCGTCCCGCCCGAGAGCGCCAAGCGCAAGGCGACCGAGACCCTCGAGATCTACGCACCGCTGGCGCACCGCCTCGGCATCCAGACGATCAAGTCCGAGCTCGAGGACCTGTCGTTCGCGGTCCTTCATCCCAAGCTCTTCGCCGAGATCGAGAGCCTCGTCAAGCAGCGCACGCCCCAGCGCGAGCAGTACGTGCAGAACGTCATCGACGCGGTCGACGCCGACCTGCGCGAGCTCCGCATCCGGGGGCGGGTCATGGGCCGCCCCAAGCAGCTGTACTCCGTCTACCAGAAGATGGTCGTGCGCGGACGCGAGTTCGACGACATCTACGACCTCATCGGCATCCGGATCATCGTCGGCAGCGTCCGCGACTGCTACGCCGTGCTGGGCTCGATCCACGCGCGCTGGACGCCTCTGCCGGGGCGGTTCAAGGACTACATCGCCACGCCCAAGTTCAACCTGTACCAGTCGCTGCACACCACCGTGATCGGGCCGGGCGGGCGCACGGTCGAGATCCAGATCCGCACGCACGAGATGCACCAGCAGGCCGAGTACGGCGTCGCGGCGCACTGGAAGTACAAGGAGCAGATGTCCGGCGGCGGGAAGTCCGACGCCAAGGCGCTCGACACCGACATGGCCTGGCTCGCGCACATCTCGGACTGGCAGGCCGAGACGGCCGACCCCGGCGAGTTCCTCGACTCGCTGCGCTTCGAGATCGGCGCGAAGGAGGTCTACGTCTTCACGCCCAAGGGCAAGGTCATCGGCCTGCCCGCGGGGGCGACGCCCGTGGACTTCGCCTACGCGGTCCACACCGAGGTCGGTCACCGGACGATGGGGGCGAAGGTCAACGGGCGCCTCGTGCCGCTGGAGTCCGAGCTCAAGAGCGGCGACGTCGTCGAGGTGTTCACGTCGAAGAACCCGGATGCCGGTCCCAGCCAGGACTGGCTGAGCTTCGTCACGTCGACCCGCGCGCGCAACAAGATCCGCGGCTGGTTCACCAAGGAGCGCCGCGAAGAGGCCATCGAGCAGGGCAAGGACGCGATCGCCCGCGCGATGCGCCGTCAGAACCTGCCCCTGCAGCGGCTGATGAGCCAGGACTCGTTCACCGAGGTCGCGCACCAGCTGCGGTACGAGGACGTCTCGGCCCTCTATGCGGCGATCGGCGAGGGGCACGTGTCCACGCAGTCCGTGATCGAGAAGGTCACGGCGCTCGTTCGTGCCAGCGAAACCGCGACCGGACCCATCGATCTGCCCGAGGTGGGGCGCTCCCGCGCGCCGCGCGGAGGGGACTCCGGGATCCTGGTGCGCGGCGCGCCGGACATCCTCGTCAAGCTCGCCAAGTGCTGCACGCCGGTGCCCGGCGATCAGATCGTCGGCTTCGTCACACGCGGCAGCGGCGTGTCGGTCCACCGCGCCGACTGCACGAACGTGAAGTCGCTCATGCAGGACCCCGCGCGCCTCATCGAGGTGGAGTGGGCGCCGACGAGCAAGAGCGTCTTCCTCGTGCAGATCCAGGTCGAGGCCCTCGACCGCTCCGGGCTGCTCAGCGACGTCACCCGCGTGCTCAGCGAGCACCACGTCAACATCCTGTCGGCGACCGTCCAGACCTCGAACGACCGGCTCGCGATCAGCCGGTTCGTGTTCGAGATGGGCGACATCGTGCACCTCGATCGCGTGCTGAACGCGGTGCGCCGCATCGACGCGGTCTACGACGTCTACCGCGTCACGTCGTCCTGAGCTCCGGCCCCCGCCAGCCGCCGCAGCAGGGCCATCGCATCGCGCTTGCGCGGGAACGGCCCCGCGGACCCCAGTCGGTCCAGCGCCTCACCGACCAGACCGGGCGCCAGCCGGGCCATCCGAGCCGCGCCGTCGGCGTGGGCCGCGTCGGGCGTGCGCGCGAGGTCCACGAGGGTGCGCACCGGCGTCGTCACGCGCACGCCACCGACGACCGCGAGGTCCTCGGCCGGGATCGCGGGGTCGCGGTAGACGAAGCGCCGGCCGAACGACACATGGATGCGATGCGCGACGGCGCGCTGGACGCTGTGGCGGGCGGGCGGCTCGTCGAGCGCGCCGTGGATCCAGGCGGCGCTGAGATGCGATGCGGCCAGCAGATCGCCGACGAGGCGCGCGAGCGATCCCGCGCGCAGCGCCGCCGTCTCGACGGCGTCAGCGGGGATGTACGCCTCGCCGAGCTCCACCACCAGACCGTCCAGACGCGCCGAGGCCAGCTCCGACCCCGACAGCCGGTCGTCGGCGAAGTACAGGAACGGCGATGACATGACGGCAGTGTGCCGCATCCCGAGCCTCGCCGCCGATGCGATCGGCGGCCTGTGGACAAGCCCTCGGCGTCAGCCGCCGAGCGCGCGCAGCCAGGACTTGCGCGCCTCGAGGGCCTCCTTCGCCGCGGCGGCGGCCTTCTTGTCGCCGCGCCCCTCGGCTTCGGCGATCTCCTGCTCCAGCTTGTCGATCGCGTCCGTCAGCTGACGCGTCATGTCGTTCGCGCGAGCCTTCGTCTCGGGGTCGTTGCGCTTCCAGTCGGCGTCTTCGCGGGAACGCAGGGCGTTCTCGATCTTGCGCAGATCGTCGTCGAGCGAGCGCTCGACGTCCCGGGGGAAGATGCGACCGACGTCGTCCCACTGCCGCTGGATGCCCGTCAGCTGCGACCGGGCGGCCGTCAGGTCCTTCACGTCCGCGATGCCGCGCGCCTCCTCGAGGAGCGCCCGACGGGCGTCGATCTTCTCGCGGGACGCTTCGGCGTCGGCGGCCTCGCGGGCGCTGCGCGCCGAGTAGAGCGCATCGCCGGCGGCCTTGAACCGAGCCCACAGCGCGTCGTCCGCCTTCTTGCCGGCGCGACCGGCCGCCTTCCACTGGTCGAGCAGGTCGCGGTACGCGCCGATCCCGTCCTCGCCCTGCGGGGCGAGGGCCTCGGCCTTCTCGACGAGGCGCGTCTTGCGGTCGCGCACGACCTTGTGCTGCTCGTCGAGCTGGGCGTAGAACTCGCGGCGGTGCTTGTCGAGCACCGACCGCGCGTCGCGGAATCGCTTCCACAGGGCCTGGCCGGTCGACCGGGGCAGGCGCGGGCCGTTCTGCTGGTGGGCCTGCCACTGGTCGAACAGCGCCGACATCTCGGCGGAGGCCTGCTTCCACTGCACGGTCTCGGGGTCGCGGGCGGCCAGCGCCTCGGCCTTCTCGACGAGGGCGGTGCGCTCGCGGACCGCCTCGTCGACGGCCTCGCGCGCCGCGGCCGCTTCGGTCTCGGTCTCGGTCTCGAGCGTCGAGGTCAGCGCCGTGATGCGCGCCTGCAGGGATGCGAGGTCGCCGACGGCGGCCGCATCCGTCACCTTCTCGGCGACCGCACGCGCGGCCTTGCGGAGGTCCGCGGCCGATGCGCCGCCGCGACGGTGGCGCACTTCGAGCAGCCCGACCTCGCCCGCCAGGTCGGCGTACTTGCGCTCGAAGTAGGCGAGCGCCTCTTCGGGGGTGCCGTCGGGGAATTGCCCCACCACGCGCCAGCCGGATGACTCGCGCACCGAGACGGTGCCGTCATCGTCGACACGGCCCCAGGGCTCGTCGGCGGTGGACTCGGGAGTGGATTCTGCGTCGGCAGTCACGGATTGCACCTCATCGCGGCTCGCGCCGCCTGTGGGGGGTTGGACGGCCACAAGCCTAGTACGCCGCGCGCCGTGACGACGGGGCGCGGGTCGGCATCAGGGCTCCGGCGTCGGCGACGCCGTCGGCGACGCGGAGGACGTCGGCGAGGGCGAGGGTGTCGCGGCGACCGAGGCCGTCGGCGTGGCGGTGGGCTCGCCGTCGGCGCCCACCGTGAAGTAGGCGATCTGGGCGCCGGTGATCGCCACGACGATCAGGCCGCCGACGACGCCGGCGATGACGTTGTCGCGTGTGCGCCGGCGCCCGAGTCCGGCGTGGAAGTCGCGCCGCGCCTGATAGAGCCGGGCGCGCTCGCGCGCCGCGCGCGTCGACGGATCCTTGCCTGCCTTCGCCACGGAACCCCCTTCGGCCCGGGCCGGTCCCGGGCGGGGTCGATCCTAGATCCCGCGCACGAGCGGCGACAAACCCCGTCCGGCGTCGCCGGCCGCGGCTAGCCTTGACGCGTGACGACACCCAGCGCGCTGTTCACGGGGCAGACCCCGCTGGCCGTGCGCATGCGGCCGACGTCCCTCGACGACGTCGCCGGGCAGGGCCACCTGCTGCGCCCGGGATCCCCGCTGGTGGCGCTGGCCGACGCGGACGCCCGCACGACGGCGACCTCGGTGATCCTGTGGGGACCGCCCGGCACGGGCAAGACGACGCTCGCGCAGGCGATCGCGCGGTCGTCCGGACGTCGGTTCGTCGAGCTCTCGGCCGTCACCGCCGGTGTGCGCGACGTCCGCGAGGTCATGCAGGAGGCTCTCACCCAGCGCGATCTGTACGGGCAGTCCACGATCCTCTTCCTCGACGAGATCCACCGGTTCACGAAGGCCCAGCAGGACGCGCTGCTGCCGGGCGTCGAGAACGGCTGGGTGGTGCTCATCGCGGCCACCACCGAGAACCCGTCGTTCTCCGTCATCGCGCCGCTGCTGTCGCGGTCGCTGCTGCTGACGCTGCGCCCCCTCACGGACGACGACCTGAGGATGCTCGTCGACCGCGCTGTCGCGGACCCCCGCGGACTGGCCGGAGCGGTGTCGCTCGGCGACGACGCGCGCGACGCCCTCGTCCGGCTGGCGTCGGGGGACGCGCGGCGCGCCCTCACGGCACTCGAGGCGGCTGCGTCGCTCGCCCCCGCGTCCGACGAGCCTGGCGCCCTTCCCGAGATCGGCGCGGACCATGTCGCCCAGGCCGTCGACCGCGCGCTGCTGCGCTACGACCGGCAGGGCGACGAGCACTACGACGTCATCAGCGCGTTCATCAAGTCGATCCGCGGATCGGACCCCGACGCGGCCATCCACTACCTGGCGCGCATGATCGAGGCGGGGGAGGACCCGCGCTTCATCGCCCGGCGGCTCATCATCTCCGCCGCCGAGGACATCGGCCTGGCCGATCCCCAGGCGCTTCCGCTGGCGGTCGCCGCGGCCGAGGCCGTCCAGCTGATCGGGATGCCCGAGGGCCGGATCCCCCTGGCCGAGGCGACGGCCTACCTCGCCACCACCGCGAAGTCGAACGCCGCGTACACCGCCATCAACGCGGCGATCGAGGACGTGCGCGCGGGCGGCTTCGGGCGCGTGCCCGCGCACCTGCGCGATGCGCACTACCCGGGCGCGAAGCGGCTCGGACACGGCAAGGGATACGTGTACCCCCACGATGCCGAGATCGGCGTCGTGGCCCAGCAGTACCTTCCCGACGAGCTGCGCGGGCGCCGCTACTACGAGCCGACGGCCCGCGGGCAGGAGCGCGACATCCAGGCCCGGCTCGCGAAGATCCGGCGCATCCTGGGCTCGGACGAGTAGGCCGCCCGCGCTCCAGCGGGCGATCAGCGCCGGTCTGGTAGCATGGATCGGCTCGAAACCGGGTTTTCGGGCATCCCCCTTCTTCTTCATCCACCTTTCGGTATCGCCCCGGCGTGCGAACCGAGGGGGCGGAGTCGGGGAGATACGTCCGTGAGCCGCGAAAGTCGCGGCCACGTCATCGGAAGGAACACTTCGTGGCTACGAAGTCCCAGGACCGCCGCAAGGTCCGCATGTCCCGTGCCCTCGGTGTCGCACTGACCCCGAAGGCCGCCCGCTACCTCGAGAAGCGCCCGTACGCCCCCGGCGAGCACGGCCGCACCAAGCGCAAGGCCGACAGCGACTACGCCGTCCGCCTCCGCGAGAAGCAGCGTCTGCGCGAGCAGTACGGCATCCGCGAGAAGCAGCTGCGCATCCAGTTCGAGGAGGCCCGCCGCAAGGACGGTCTGACGGGTGAGAACCTCGTCGAGCAGCTCGAGATGCGTCTGGACGCCCTCGTCGTGCGCGCCGGCTTCGCCCGCACCACCGCGCAGGCCCGCCAGCTCGTCGTGCACCGCCACATCCTCGTGGACGGCCAGCTCGTCGACCGCCCGTCGTTCCGCGTGAAGCCGGGTCAGCTCATCCACGTCAAGGCCAAGAGCGAGGCCCTCGAGCCCTTCCAGGTGGCAGCCGCCGGCGGTCACGCCGAGGTCCTGCCCCCCGTTCCGGGCTACCTCGAGGTCGAGCTCGACAAGCTGCAGGCCCGTCTCGTGCGCCGCCCCAAGCGCGCCGAGGTTCCGGTCGTCTGCGACGTCCAGCTCGTCGTCGAGTACTACGCGGCTCGCTGAGTCGGTTCGTCTCGCCCCGCTCGCGCAGCGAGCGGCGCAGAAGGGCGCCGGGTCTCCCGGCGCCCTTCGTCGTTTGCACCTACGATGGACAGATGCCGCGCCCGCGGCCGAGGAAGTGGTGACATGAAGAATCTGCTGTGGTTCCTGTTGGGCATTGCCGGCGGGTTCGTGCTCGCGCACCTGGTCAACAAGGATCCCCGCGGACACGAAGTGCTCGCCGAGGTCGACGCGCGCATCGGGCAGTTCACCGATCGCATCGCCGACGCGTACCGCGAGCAGGAGTCGCGCATCGCGGGCCTGGCCGACGAGGTCAAGGACGCGGCCGCCGGCGCCGCCCAGACCGCCCGTGACGCCGTGGCGGAAGCCGTCGCAGACGCCGGCAAGCCCACGGACTGACCCCCACCCCCGCACATCCTCCCCTCCCGGGGGAGAAGACCGCCCACTGCAAGGACCGCAATGAAGACCGCTGAGATCGCGCAGCGCTACCTCGACTACTTCGAGAAGAACGACCACACCATCGTGCCGTCGGCGTCCCTCGTGAGCCCCGACCCGTCGATCCTCTTCACGATCGCGGGCATGGTGCCGTTCATCCCGTATCTCAACGGAACGGTCCCGGCGCCGTACGCGCGCGCCGCCGACGTGCAGAAGTGCATCCGCACCAACGACATCGAAGAGGTCGGCAAGACCGCCCGTCACGGCACGTTCTTCCAGATGCTCGGCAACTGGTCCTTCGGCGACTACTTCAAGCAGGGCGCGATCGAGTACGCGTGGGAGCTCCTCACCAGCCCCGAGGCCTCCGGCGGACTCGGCTTCGACGAGCGGGACCTGTGGGTCACCGTGTACGAGGACGACGACGAGGCGTTCGGCCTGTGGCGCGGGATCGGCCTGCCAGAGGAGCGCATC